>JBJMWX010000015.1:0-10943 GCA_045809925.1 Chthoniobacterales bacterium | reverse complement strand
TCAAATTTGAGCGCCGTATCTTCTGCGATCTGGATCCGAGCGAAATCTTTTACTGGATGACGAAGATGGAGCTTGGGCAGTCGCAGCACCACGAGTTCTGGACAATCGGCCTCAACGTCGGGGCGCCCGATTGCGGTTTGCCGCGCTCGGATTTGAACTGGCGAACGTTCCTCCCGCTCGTCGATACACGGTTGGTTCGTCCACAGCCGCGTCCGCGGACCGCGAAATTTACCACAATAGGCCAGTGGTATTGGGGCGGAGCGGTTGAGGTGGAGGGCAATTTTCCCGATCTGTCGAAGAAGCAGGCGTTCGAGAAATTTCTCGATTTGCCGCGGCGCGTCCCTGAAGCGCAGTTTGAACTCGCCATGAACCTAAACGCAGACGATCCGGAGATCGGACGCTTAAAGGCCGCCGGCTGGCACGCAGTCTCACCGCATATCATCACACGCACGCCACGCCGCTACCGGGATTATATCGCGAGTGCGGCAGCGGAATTCACCGCGATCAAAGGAGTCGACGTCGCGTGGCGGACCGGCTGGTTGAGTGACCGCGCCGCGGCTTTTCTCGCCACTGGCAGACCGGTCATTACGGAAGACACCGGCGCCGGTAAATACCTCCCGCTGGAAAATGCATTTCGATTTGTAGCCGATGTCGAGCAGGCGGCGGACGCTACTCGCGAGGTGCTGCGCGATTGGCCGCGCCTTGCGAAGACCGCGCGAGCCAATGCTGTCGAGCTCTTCGATTCCGCGGAAAATCTCCGCAAAATCCTCGAAATGTGAGCGGTCCGGTGTTCCCGAAAAAGCGCCAGCTTTACCGATTGCAAAACGTTTCCGCGGTGTTAAGCGTCCAACGGTATGGCCGAGCTGATCAAAGCCGACGAGCTGAAGAACCGGATGAAAAAGATTCCGGAATGGGAGCTGGAGAAGAAGCACATCGAGAGGACGTTTGAGTTCGATGACTTCTCCGAGGCGATCGATTTCATCGACGGCGTGGCCGAGGTGGCGGAGGACGAAGAGCATCATCCGGACATCGACATCCGCTACAACAAGGTGCGGCTCGTTCTCTCGACCCACAGCAAAGGCGGCATAACCGACCTGGACTTCGCATTGGCCGAGCGAATCGACACTCTCGCGGAGTGACGATCGAGCGGCGCACAGTCGTCGCCTGGCTGATCACCGTCCTCCTTGTCGTGGCGGTGTGGAAATTTATCGATTACCGGATGCAGCCGCCGCCTCCGCCGGCGCAGAACGTGATCAATACGCCGTAGGTCGCGATCGGATGACGGATCAGCGACGCCTCACAGCCGGCCTTCGTCGGCGTCGATAAACTGAAACATCGTGCGGATCTCGGAGCGCTCCGACAGGTTCGCTTCCCGTTTCCGCTTCTCGAGCATTGGGGCGACATCGTCATCCCAGCCGCGTTTCCGCATGAATTCGTTCCACACGAAGACGTCGCGTTCGCTCCGTGGTTTTCCCTCAGTGCGACACCGGGCGAGAATTTCTTCGTCCGATTTGCCGGCCCGCACTTGCGCAACCACAGCGCTGTAATCGATTCCGAGAAATTCGCAGCATTCGCCATCGAAGCCTTTGCCGAGGTTCGGCTGATACTCGGCCGGCAGTTCACCACGATCGTTCGCGCGGATCTTGTCGAGCATTCGTCCAAAATAGACGAGCCCTTCTACCTGGATCGCAGGGCTGCGGGCCGGAAACGTCCTCACGCCGGTCACGTTGCTTTGCCCGGGCGCATTTTCAAGGCGCGGTCGTTGAGGCTTGTCTCGCGCTGACGAGTATTCGACTGTCGCACATGGACCGCGTCGTGGGGCTCGAGACGGAGTACGGCTGTCTTGTTGCGAACGACGACTCGCGCGGCGGTTCCGACGCGTGGCCGGTGAAGGTAAAAAACTACCTGTTCCGGAAGGCGAACGTCGGCGCGATCGATCTCCACTACCGCGACTACGAAGAGCCTCCGGGCAATGGTGGATTTCTGCTCAACGGCGGACGCATTTACCTCGACATGGGCCACATCGAGTACGCCTCGCCCGAGTGTCTGCATCTCCGCGATGTCATTACCTACGATCTCGCGGGCGACCAGCTCCTGCAATCCGCGCTCGATGAGCTCGGGGCCGCTGATTCGGTCTCGTTCATAAAGAACAACATCGACCATCACACGGGCGCGACATTCGGCTGCCACGAGAACTACCTGATGAAGCGGGAGGCGCAGTTCACCCCGCCGGTACTCGGCACCCTGCTCGGGTTTCTGGCTACGCGTCAGATTTTCACCGGCGCTGGCCGTATCGGGCAGGCCAACCCGCTCGCGTTCGATTTCGAGCTGCCGCAGAGCGAGCCCTCCGTGCCCTTCCAGATCAGCCAGCGTGCCGATCACATCGTGAACGACATCTACCAGTGGGTGCAGTTCAACCGCGCAATCATCAATGCACGTGACGAGCCGCTCGCCGATTATCGCAAGTATCGCCGGCTGCATCTGCTGATCGGCGATTCAAACGTCAGCCCATTCGCGAGCGCGCTCAAGATTGGTACGACTGCATGTGTGCTTTCGCTGCTCGAGAAAGGCTGGCTGCCCCCCAACGTCGTTCTCGCTGATGCGGTGCAAAGCACACGCGACGTGTCGCGCGATCAATCGCACTCCTGGATCGTCGAGCTTGAAGATGGCCGCACGATTCCTGCGCTCGACGTGCAATGGCAGTTCGTCGAACTGGCGCGGCACCACCTTGCCGGACGCGACGAAGAGACGGACTGGTTACTCGACAGCTGGAGCTTCACGCTCGATGCGCTGAGCAGAAATCCCGAGTCGCTCGTCGGCGGCGTTGATTGGATCACGAAGAAATGGCTCTTCGATACGCTGATCGCGGCGGAGGGGATCGGCTGGGATGATCCGTGGCTGGAAAGCATCGATCTGACGTACCACGACATCAATCCGGCGAAGGGCTTGTTCTTCGGTGTGAAGCCGGCGAAGGCGATCGGTGAATGGAATAACAGCGTGCGGCGCAATAGCGCCATGCTTTCCGCGCCGGCCGACACGCGCGCGGCCGGGCGCGCCGAAGCGGTTGCCGCGCTCCAGGATTCGGGCCGGCCTTATGTGATCAACTGGGATTCAGTCGCTTGCGACAACCGTGATTTCCTGGTCATGGGAAATCCGTTCCACGATTACCGCGCCGAGGTTGCGCGGTTTCTTGCCCGTCTGCGGTAAGGGGCGTCTGCAGGTGGATCGCGATCTCCGAGCGCGATTACGACCGACCTCGGAGATGTCGGTCCACCTACTCGAGGCGCTGCAAGGCGGGCAAGCCGTAGTTCTCCTGGAGCGCCGGGCCTTCCGCGTCGACCTGGGCTGCATCAAGCTCGAGCTGTTTCGGGTCTTCCTCTGTCTCCACCTTGATGAAGCCATCGATCGGCTGCTTGATCGCCTCGGCCAGGTCTCGCAACGACTTGATATCTTTCCCGTTCACCTTCGTGACCGTGAGGTAGGAGAACTCGTCGTAGCCGATCGTGGTATTGGCCGGCAGGATCTGGCTGAGCACGACAACGCGCCGATTGCCCTCCGGAAACAGCTCCGACTGGAAGCGGTCCATGTAAACAAAGCGCTGCGGCGCTTCCTTCTGCCAGCTCGCGCCCCACTCGCGCAGATACTGGCGGGATAATTCTTCGAAGATCAGGCCGCCAGCGACGTAATAGTTCGGCGGCTGATCGATGTTGTAGGGCGGAATTACATAGTCGGTGGCGTCGCGATGCTCGAGCGTCAGATTGAGCTGCATCGGTTTACCCTCGCGCTGAATGTGGAGCGAGAGCGTATCGCCCGCGTAGGCCCGCGCGGTAATCAGATTCGTGAACTCGATCTTGCCATAAAGCGGGTCGACATAATTGCCGTTCTGGTCGATTTCGTTATTTCCGATCGCGGTGATGATGTCACCGACTTCCAAGCCGGCTTGCGCGGCAGCCGTCTTAGGATCGACGCTCGTGACGTAAACGCCGCCCGCGTTACCGGTCTCGCCGGCATAGCGGCGCAATTGCGGATCGCGCGTCGGGAAGAAAGCGAAACCGACGAATGGAAATCCGCGGTACTTCTGCGAATCGGCGTCCTTCAGAAAGTGCGCGATGATCGGCGCTGGGATCGCGTCGAGCACCTGAGAACGAGGATCGTACCGGAGCAACAATGCCGCCAGCTTGTTATTCTTTACCAGAGGCACGGTGTAACTGTTGTCGCGGTACTGCATCGGAATGCTGATCCGATAGGTGAGGAACTGCCCGACCTCGGCCGGATAGCGCATCGTCTGCACGGTTGTGACGAGGCCTTCGGTGACGACCAGCGCGCCGGTCGTTTCCAATTGCCACGCGGAAAGGCGGTCGCCCACCACGGTATCGAGGGCGAGATCGAGCGGCTTCAGTCCTTCAAGGAACTGCTTATCGGTCGGCTCGAGCAGAGCGAGGTTAGCCTCGTAATCGGTTACCACGACATTCGCGGCAGTCTTGTCTCCGGACTCGGCGCGTTCCAGCTCGACGTAGTTGTGGTTCGCTACCAGATCGGCGGTGACGAGGATGCGGCCGTGCGGCAGGACCGCACCAAGCGCGCGTTTGGAAAACGGTGCCTTCTTTTGCCACGGCCGAACGTAATCGTAGCCCTGGCCGGTGACGTTGACCCGGAGGAGTGACAACTCTTTTGGTTTGATGATGCTTTCCGGCCCCGGCGCCTGTTTTTTCGTTTCAGCGGCGTAAAGGGCCGTGGCAACGAAAGCGATGGCCGCGGCCGAGAGCAGGAGGCGCGTCATGGCGCTTTCGTCGTGCTGGCGAGCCCGCCGGTGAGCGGCTGGGCCTCGAGGTTCTGTTCGGCGACGACGTTGTAACGGGTCTTGATCCGGTCGCGCGCAGCTTCGACCGCAGCGCGGTCGAGCACGAGCGGGGGACCGTCACCAATCATCCGCAAAACAAATTGATCGGTTGGCTCGGCGAAGGCAGCGGCGAGATCTTTCAGCGTCTTGACCTTCTTGCCGTTCACTTCGTCGACGATGCTCCCGCGATATTGGGCAAGGTAGGTATTAATTGGATCGGCGAGGATGTTGGTCAGGACGACCACTTCCGGATGCTCGAGGTAGATTTGATCGACGATGAAGTAATCGAAGAAGTGTCGGAGGCGCAGGTCGGTCGGTTGATAGGCCTCCACCAGATCGAGAGAAAGCGGCTGAAAAATCAGCCCGGCATAAACGATGTAGCGCGGCCGCACGTCATAGGCGTGACTCTGGATCGCGTAGGGCCAGAGCGTGCCGAGCTCGACGTTGACGGTCAGCGGTTTCTTATCGCGCCAGAGGTCGAGCTTAACGTTATCTCCTTTGAACTTGCGCTCGACCACCTCCGGCATCTCGACCCGGTCGCCTTGCAGCTCGACGTAGGAATCGCTCGCGATCGGGTGATCATCGATCGCCAGGAGCACGTCGCCGGGCTGCACTACCTTTGCCGCTGTGCCGGCAGCAACCACGCTGCCAACGAGCACACCGCGGTCATCATCCTTTAGCCCGAGGAATCGACGCTGTGCCGGGTTCTGTAGCTTCGAGTACGATATGCCGAGATCCACATAACGGTCGTAGTGCCCGTCGCCCACGTCCTTGAGGAAACGCTCGATAACCGGCGTCGGAATCATGTAGGCGACGCCTTGCGCCACATCGCCGCTATAGCCTTGAAAGGCGACACCGACGACCTTGGCATTCTGCATCACTGGTCCGCCGCTGTTACCCGGGTTGATTTGCGCGCTGATCTGAATGGCCAGGTGCTGATCGATTGACGAGTGGGTGTAGAGCTGAAAGTCGATTCGCGAGACGATGCCCGTCGTGACCGACATGCGTTCGCCGCCGATCGGATACCCGTAAGCTGAGACGGTCGTTTCCAGCTCGGGGATGCCGCCGAAGGACAGCGGCGTCATGTTCTTGAAGAAGTTCGGCGCCGAGACCGTGACCAGGGCAAGGTCGCAGTCGTGCGCCACGAACTGAACCGTTGCCGGGTACTTGTTCGGATCGCCTTCGCGCTCAACAGTCAGATAGCGACTGTTACTGACGACATGCGCATTCGTCATAATCCGGTTCCCCGGGATTATGAATCCGGCGCCGACGCCACGCTGAATCGCGCCGGAATTCCAAGGGGCTCGGTAATCGGGCTCGACCTCGGTCGCGGTGATCCGGACGACGCTATTCTGAAGTTTTCCGTTTGATTTGGTGGGAGCAGCCACCGGCACCGGGACGGTGATCGCCTGGGGCGGCGCGCTTACTGAAGGGGAAGTGTGGGGATCCTGCGGCGTCTGCTGCCCCTCGAGTTGCGCCGCTGCCATTAGCGCGCAGAGCAACAAAAAACCACGTCTCTTCACGGAAGCCGAGAAGATCGGGTAGATGGTCGAGAAATCAAATTCCCGCCCGTTCCAGAATGGCTCCGACGACCTTTTCCGCCTCGAAAACTTCGCGTGCCAGCTCCCGTGCGGCGCGCGAATGGCGCGCATAATCGCTATTGATCTCTTTCACTGCGCCGGCCACCTCGGCCAGGGAATTGAACGCGAACAATCCGCTGCCGCGGTAATGGCTGGAGAATCCGGTCTCCTGAATGATTACCGGCCGACCGGCGGCGAGGTAGCAGCCGCTGCGATCACTGAACCATCCGGTATTCAGACGAACGTACTGATCCTTGGCGACGGTGAACTCGCCTTTCGATCGCCGGATGTAATCTCGATAGAGCCAGTAGTCGGCGCTCATCACATGGGGGCTGCGAAAACGCCAGCCGTTGCGGGCGAATTTCGCGCGTGTGGTTTCGTCCGTGATTTCGGTCGCGAGCTCGAAGGTTTCGCCGGCACGCTTCGGTGCGCGGACGAAGCGGAGGAATTCGCGCGATTTGCTCCAGAGATATTTTTCTCCGCGCCAGGAGATGTCTTTTAATCCGCTGGTCGACCAGTTAGCGACCGATGTGAACACCGCAGCCGCGGGCGGAGAGCGTTGCGTCCGCCAGAGCTCGGTTACGATCGGCTGACGGGTTGGCAACCAGCGCAAGCCGTGGGTCGGGACGGGGAAGGAAGGCGTGCCGACGTTCTCACCGAACGTGAAGAGCGCGCCATGGCGCCTGAGGTATTGCAGGGTTGACTTGTTTCGCTTGTCGACCTTGATCTGTTCCACGCCAGGATCGCTCTCGATGTAGACAATGCGGTCGCTTGCCAGCAGATCGTCATTGAACTCCTGCGTGCCGCAGATGTTGAGGATTGCGTCCGCCTCGCGGTAAAGCTGCTGAATTTTCCTGAGCGGCAAACCGGCTGTCGGATTGTCGGGTAAGTAACGGGCACAAAAGCTCCAGCGACCTTCAAAATTAAATTCCTTCGAGAGGCCCGAAAGGAGTGCACCGGCGTAGTCGAACTCGTTGTTTACCTCGAACGTCTGCGGGTTGTAGGGCAGGCGGGCCGAGTCTTCGATGTAGTAAACATCGTGCCCGAGTTTTTGCAGGCCGACGATGTAGTGGACATGCTGCCAGATCACGCCGGCGATCGGCATAGAGCCCATAAAGCCCATGACCACGATGCGCTTGCGCTTCATCCGGAAGAAAACGCCGAAGGCCCCACGCGCAACGGCGAACGCGCAATGCAGAAGGTTGAGCGTTGAGCGGCGAACGTTCGGCGTTGGGCCTTGATCCTCAAAACTTCTTCACGACCACCGCTGGATTGCCGGCCACCACCACATTGGGCGGGACGTGCTTGGTCACGACAGCCCCGGCCGCGACAACCGAGTTCTCGCCGATTGTTGTCCCTTTGAGGATGACGGCGTTCATCCCGATCCAGACGTTGTCCCCGATCTTCACCGGCGCGGTGGCAAGCTGCGGTCGCGGCGGCCGATTCGCGAAGAATGGGGCGAGAGCCTTCGAATCAATCAATCGCTGCGCGGGCTCGAGCGGATGAAAGTCCGAATCCGCAATGCCGACGTTCCACGAGACCAGGCAATGCGAGCCGATCTCAATCAACTCTTCAGCCATGATCAGTGCGCCATTGAGGAGCGTGAAATCGCCAATCGTGCAACGACCCTTCGGGCCGACTGAGAACGAGCAGCCGGCATAGATCGAGACATGCTTCCCCATCTGCACCGCGTGCGGCGTGTTGCTTTTCAGGTGACGAAAAACCTGCGCGCTCTCGCAATAAAATCCTCCGCCGAAAGCGACGTTCGGCGGGATCGGCTCGCTCCACCAATCATGCTCGACTCGACGATCGGCGCCGACGTTGCTCATCGCGGGTAATTTCCCGACGCGTAGAGTTTCGCGTAAACGCCGCCGCGGGCGAGCAATTCAGCGCCCGTGCCCTGCTCGGCGATCGAGCCGTTTTCGAGCACGACGATTCGGTCGACGTTATGAATCGTGGCAAGCCGGTGCGTAACAATCAGGGTTGTCCGGCCGCGCATCAATTCCTTCACAGTCTCCATGATCCCTGCTTCCGTTGTCGGATCGAGCGCGGATGTCGGCTCATCGAGAAGCAGAATGGGCGCATCCTTCAGGAAGGCGCGGGCAAGACCGATCCGCTGGCGTTGTCCAACGCTGAGATGGCCGCCGCGTTCGCCCACAAGGCTGTCATAGCGGTCGGGCAGCTGGGCGATGAATTCGTCGGCACGGGCGCGTTGTGCGGCTTCAATGATCTGGTCATCGGTCGCGTCCGGGCGTCCATAAGCGATGTTCTCGCGGACAGTGGCTGAGAAGAGCAGCGTGTCCTGAAGAACGATCGCGATCTGCGCGCGAAGCGATTGTTTTGTGATCGAACGAATGTCACGCCCGCCAAGCGCGACCACGCCGGCAGTCGGGTCATAGAACCGCGGAACGAGGCTGAGGAACGTGCTCTTACCGGCGCCGGTACCGCCGACGATGGCCACAATTTGGCCAGGCGCGATGCCGAGATCAATTGCACTCAGGACCGGTCGCTCGCCATAGCGAAACTCCACTTTCTCGAACCCGATCGCCCCGGAGGTGCTGGAAATCGCGACCGCATCCGGCGCGTCAGCGACGTCATCCTCGCGGTCGAGGACCTCAAAGCACCGGCGCGCCCCGGCGGTCGCGCCTTCCATGGCCCATGTGGTGTAGGTGAGCGACTCGAGCGGCTGGTAAAGCATGAGCAGATACGCGCTGAAGACGAGAAGCGAGCCGAGCGACAATGTGCCGGCGAGCACATGCATGGTGCCGACGTAATACATCGCTGCCGTGCCGATCACCATGAGCGTGCTGATGACGAGCGCGCTGTTCACGTTTGTCAGCGTGAGCTGAAGGTTGGCGCGCAAACTTTGCGCTGCGTGGAGATGAAACTGGCGCACTTCCCATTCTTCACGGCCGAAGGCATGGACCATTCGAATTGAGCTCAGGCCTTCCTGTGCCTGGACGAGCACAGCGCTTTCGCGCTCCTGGATGGAAGTCGATTCGGTCCGGATGCGACGTGCAAAAAAGTAAATTGCGCCGACGATCGCCGGGACGACGGCGAGCGAGAGCAGCGTCAGTTGCCAATCGATCCGCACCATCACGAGGAACGTGCCAAGCAGCATTACGACCGACCCGAAGATGTTGGTGAATCCTTTGTTGTAGATCGTCTGTATCGATTGGGAGTCGTAGGCGACGCGGAAGCTCGAATCGCTCGACCGCCGCGCGTCGTGAAACTTCAAGGAGAGTCGCTGCAGATGGCCATACAGCTCCGTCCGCAGCTTGAGCAATGCTTCCAGCCCCACCTTCACGAAGAGGTAGTTGCTCGCGAGATTCAGCAGGCCCCAGGCAAATTGGATTGCGACGAGCGCAAGGCAAAGCAGGGGAACCAGGCGGGGCGACGTTCCCCAGCGGGCGTGCGGGTTTTTTCCGAGGACATCGTCGATGATAATTTTGAATGGCCACGGCTTGAGGAGACTCAGGCCAATCCCGGCGAGCGTGAGGAGCAACCCAACTACCGTTTGTGGAAGAAATGCGCGGTAGTAGCGGAAAACGCGCCGGTAAATCGCCATCGGAATTTCAGATTGCAGATTGCAAGTTTCGGAGCTACTGCGCGGCACCGCGCCGAGGTCAGTAGCGAGGTTCCTCGACTTGGCGTGGAATGACAACAACATGCATCGTCTGCTCGAAATCTGGTTCGGTTGGGTCCTCCACGGCGGCTATCTGGGGATCATCGTTCTCATGGCCATGGAAAGCTCTATTTTTCCCGTGCCGAGTGAAGTGGTAATTCCGCCAGCGGCATTTCTCGCCGCGCAGGGGCACCTGAGTTTCGCCGGCGTGGTCATTGCCGGAACGGTCGGCTCCTACCTCGGTGCGGCCGTAACCTACTGGATCTCACGCGCGCTCGGACGCCCGCTGATTCTGCGTTACGGCCGCTGGTTCTTCATCAGTCCGGCCAAACTCGAGCAGGCTGAACAATGGCTTGCCAGGTATGAGGCTGGCGGCGTGTTCTTTGCGCGACTTCTTCCGGTGGTCAGGCATTTGATTTCCATTCCGACCGGAATCGTTCGAATGCCATTCGGGACTTTCAGTCTGGTGACAATCACCGGCTCGGCAATCTGGTGCACGATTTTGGCGTATCTGGGCGATCGCGCTTATCGCCTCGAGCCCAATCTGCTCTCCGATCCGGAGGCGTTAATGCACTTCATCAAGTCGCAGTCGACGTGGGTCGTGATCGTCGTCGCGCTCTTCGCGCTTTTATACATCGCCACGGTGCGGCTGATGAAACGCGGCCGCGACCATTTAATTTGAACGCCGGCGGGCGTTACAAGTCTACACAACTGTAACGAGGTTGGCGGGCGATTCCGTAGCGTCCCGTGAACAAGTCCCCGCCTGCTTCTGGTAAGCGTTCTCCCCAGACGCGAGTGGCACCTGAATTGCTGCACGTAGAGGAAGAATTTATGAAAAAGAACAAGCAAATCCTCAACGCCTCACAAAAGCTTTCCCTCGGTGATCTTATTCTCGCTG
>JBJMWX010000014.1:0-18462 GCA_045809925.1 Chthoniobacterales bacterium | reverse complement strand
GGGGCCGGTCATGATTACGAATACGCACAGTGTCGGCGTGGTGCGTGATGCGACGATTGATTGGCGGATCAAACACGGCGCGGCTGATAACACCGGTTACTGGTGGAGTCTGCCGGTCGTGGCCGAAACGTGGGACGGCTATTTGAACGACATCAATGGGTTTCACGTAAAGCCAGAGCATGTGGCGCAGGCACTCGACACTGCGGCGAGTGGGCCGATCGCGGAAGGCAGCGTCGGCGGCGGAACAGCAATGGTGTGTTACGAATTCAAGGGCGGAACGGGCACCGCATCGCGCGTGGTGCAAAACACCGACAAAAAGAATCCCGAGGCGCCGAGTTACACCGTTGCCGCGCTCGTCCAGGCGAATTGTGGTCGCCGACCGCAGCTTACGATCGCTGGTATTCCCATCGGGCGCGAGATTCCCGGAAACGCAGTTTACAGCCAGGACACCGGCTCGATTATCATTGTGATCGCGACCGATGCGCCGCTGCTGCCGAACCAGCTGAAACGCCTCGCCCGCCGCGCGAGTATGGGGCTGGCACGGACGGGCAGTGTTTCCGGAAACGGATCAGGAGACTTGTTCCTCGCCTTCTCAACCGCCAATCCCGGCGCAGCGGATCCGGCAGCGCCAACGCACGACGTGCAAACGGTCCCGAACGACCGCATGGACCCGCTCTTCACAGCAACCGTGCAGTCGGTCGAGGAAGCGATCGTGAACGCGTTGGTCGACAATCAAAGCATGACAGGGCGCGATGGTCACCATGTCGACGCGCTGCCCCACGACCGTGTGCGCGAGTTGTTGAAAAAATACAATCGCGCGCCGTAGTCCCTTTCCCGGCCCGGCTATTGTCGTCCAACGTATTCGGGCAGGTCGATTTCGCGGAGCAACCAGCCGTGGCTCGAAAACCGAAAGTGCAGCTTCGTCTCGTTACTGTTGACGACGAAATCGCGCGGCCCGGTAAAGAACGCCATTCGCACCTTTGACCAATCGATGCTGTGTTCGCGCGCGCTGAGTTCCGCGCTTGAGCCGGCCCGCTCGGGGCGCGTCAACGCGATGTGCGGGTCGGCGAGCAACGCGGCAATCCCGTCGGGCGTGATATAGGCGTCGACGAGGGTGTCGATCAATGTCGGCGCCATCCCTTGCAGAAAGGCCTGCAGCCGGTCTTTCTTTTTCGATTTGTCGCTCGGGGTATCCGGATAAAAGCGGGCGCGAAGCTCGCGTTTCATCGAATCGCGAAGCGCCGGAAAATCGACGTGCGATGCAACCCCTTCGTGGTCGCCCGCCCGCACGGCGACGGTGAAACGCCAAAAGGAGAAGTAGGGCGAAACAGCATAGAGACCGAGCAGCACGATCACTCCGACGATGATCAGTAGCAGCGGCCGGCGCGAGCTGTCGCGAACTGCGCTGCTCGGAGTTGTGTCCGCGTTATTCATTCAACTCCTCGAGTAGCCGCTGTTTGAGATGGCGCCTCGCTGATTTCTTGATCGCGCGCCGCTCGGCGGTCACAGCCTGTTTCTCAGCCTGACGTTGCTGCCGCGTGCGGGTCTCGATCGTGGGTGGCAAATGCGCGATCTGCGGCCGCTGGTCGCCAATTTTCCGTTCGCTTGGCTTTGCATACGGATCCATCGCCGCGGAAGATAGCCACCGGCCCGATCGCCTCCACCGAAAGTTGGGATTGTCGCAACTGGCATTGCTGAACGACTGTGATTCTGCCAGGAAGGCATCGGGGACAAACCTCAGGGATCGATACAACGATGGCTTAGCAGCTGCTCCTGACGACAACGATGGCAAAGGTGTTTCTCCTCTCGGCCGCGCCAGCTCAGGAACGGACGCCGTTCAATCTGGGGCCCCTCACCGTTTTGCAGGCGAGCGCGCGCTGTGATCCCTTCGGCGTCCACACCTTGACCGATTATCCCGCAGCGGCCGATTTGATTCTGTTCGCCGACCTCGATGGTGCGGGCCTGCACTTCGAGGCGATCCGCCGCCATCCGCTCGTCAAACGTTACCGGGAGAAGTGCTTCATCTTTTGCTCGAACGCTTTCGTCATTCCCTTTTTGCCCGGTGTGTATGCGTCGATTGAAAAGAGGTGGGCTTCGCGCCGCACGCTCGCGGGTTTCCACGTCGGCACATTGCAAAACGAATTCGCGAGTTTCACGCCGGCGACGGACGATCTGCCGTATCTCTTCAGCTTTATCGGATCGACCGTCAACGCGCCGGTCCGCCAGCGAGTCCGCAACGTGTCGCACCCGCGCGCCTTCTTCCGCGATACGGCGGCCGAATTCGCTCGCATCTCGACCGGTCGGATGGACGAGCACGAGCGGCGCGATTATTTCCGGCAGTATGTCGAGGTTACCAAAGCGAGCAAGTTCGTGCTTTGTCCGCGCGGTCTCGGCGTCGCTACGATTCGACTGGTCGAGACTCTAAAGATGGGCCGCGTGCCGGTAATTATTTCCGACAATTGGGTCGAACCCGTCGGGCCGGACTGGGGCCAGTTTAGCGTCCGCATTCGCGAACGGGACGTTCACAAAATCCCGGGAATCCTCGAAGCCCGCGAATCTGAGGCAATCGCAATGGGCCACCGTGCGCGATCGGCGTGGGAGCAGTGGTTCTCAGACGAGGTGGCATTTCATCGCGTCGTCGAAGCGTGTTTGCAGATTCGGGCTTGTCGGCGAATGCCGGAAGCAATCGCACGCTGGCCTGCATACCTTCAGCTTCTGCGGCCGCTGCATCTCCGCTTTGCCTTACGGCGTCCGTATCGCGCCGCACGAAAAGCTTTACAACATCGCGCCCAAGCGACTTCGACCGCATCGGCAGGCGCGTCCGAGCACTGCCACGTCGTTTCCCGTTAGGCCTTCGGCTTCGCCCGCCCTGCGAGCAGGCGCGCGACTTCGCGCTCGATTTCGCTGATCGAGAGCGGCTTGAGCAGGAACGACTCACCGCATGCGGCCACCGCCGCCTCGCTCGCCTTATTGTCGCCATAGGCCGAATAATAAATGACCGGCACCTCGGGACGTATCTTGCGCAGCTGCTGGCACAATTCGATCCCGGTCCCGTCCGGCAAGCGCACATCGAGAATGAACAGGTCGAACTCGATCTCGCGCGCCAGTTCGAGGCCTTCGGCGACTGAACCCGCCGTCATCACCCCATAACCACTGTCCCCCAGGAGCGCAGCCATCATCAGGCGTGTGTCCTGGTGATCGTCAACGTGCAGGATACGCGCTTTTGTTCCGTTCGATGCGGGCATGAAGTTCGGCCTACCGGGATGGGCCAGCCAGAACAAAGCACATGAGCAGCCGATGGCCGATTTTTTTTATTGACGTCCAAGAATTTCTCTGGCGCGATATGTCTCGAAAACGCAGGAAAACATCTACAACACGGGAGCGATTTCTATGGGCATGCGATCAAACAGATTCACGAACAATGCGGTCCGCTGCGCGGCGATCATGGCTGCTGCGATGCTCGCCGCCTCGGCCTCCGCCACCATCGTGTGGGACTTGAATCCGAATCATCAGAACGGGCCGGCTGGGTCGACAACTCTCACCTACACGTCACAGGGCTATTCGATTACTGCGAATGGCTTCAACAACAACGCAGGCATCGGAACGCCGCAGGAGCTTTTCTACAAGAGCATCACACCGGTGAATGGCGCTTCCGAGGTCGGGCTGGGAGTGACAAACACCCCCGACAATGAACTACAGGCCGGCTCGAGTGCCAGCAATCCATTCGACTTCATTCAGTTTGATCTCAGCATGGTGCTGAAGGCCGGCGCGACGAGTGGCTCGGTTTCGGTGGCGAGCATTCAGGCGGGTGAATCCTTCGCGATCTACGGTTCAAATAGTCTGGGTACGCTCGGCACGCAGCTTGGCGGCACGTACGGAAGCAGTTTTGACAATATGTTTGTTAGTCTGCCGGGGTTCGGCCAATACAACTACTACTCGATTATCGCGGCCACCAATGACGTTCTCCCGGTCGCGCTCTCGGCAGAAATACCCGCGGTGCCCGAGATGAACGCAATCGTGCCGGTAATCGGATTGCTGACCGTGGTAGGTGCAGCCGAATTGCTACGGCGGCGTCGGACCGCGTAGTCCGGCGCGCAGGTCCTCTGGCGATCGGCCGCTTTCGCGCAGCGCGCGGAGACTGAGCGCGGCGTGCCGCTTCGCCAGCCGTTTGCCTGCCGTATCGGTAATCAGCGGCGCGTGGTAAAAGCGCGGCGGCTCGATTTGCAGCGCCTTGTAAATGAGCAACTGCCGGAACGTGGAGACCAGCAGATCCTCTGCGCGCACCACCTCGGTAATGCGCATTGCCGCATCATCTACAACCACTGCGAGCTGATACGCCGGCACGTCATCGCGCCGCCAGATAACAAAGTCGCCAAAATCGCGGCCGGCCACCGCCCGCCGAACGCCGAGTCGTTGGTCTTCGAACTGCATTTCCGTTCCATCCGGAACTCGGAAGCGCCAATGGACGCCCGCCGGCGCGGCGGCGGCTGAAATTGTCCCGGGCGGCGGACGACAGGTTCCCGGATAAACGGGCTCGTCATTCTCATCATGTGGAGCGGTCGCCGCGTTTGTCACATCTTGTCGCGAACAATTGCACGGATAAATGAACCCGCCGGCGTGCAATTTTTGCCAGCCGTCGAGGTAGAACGCGCGACGCCCGCTTTGAAAGGACGGCCCTTCGTCCCATTCCAACCCGAACCAGCGCAAATCTTCGAGGAGCGCGTCGCGGAATTCTTCCCTGCAACGTCCAACGTCGATGTCCTCGACCCGCAGGACCATCGTGCCCCCGGCGGCCCGAGCGCGTTCCTGCGCTACCCAAAAGGTTGCCGCGTGGCCGAGGTGCAGGTAACCGGTTGGCGAGGGAGCAAGGCGGCCACGGTAAACCATTTTTCGAATTTCGGATTTTCGCCGGCCGATTTCAGCCTAGCATCCCCGCGCACTCGAATTCGACGGCCAGCCAGTGACAATGTCAAAACGTCTTCTGCTTTGGGATATCGACGGGACTCTGATCCAGAGCGGACACGCCGGTGTTCATGCGCTGATCGAAATCGTGCGCGAGCGGTTTGGAACACATGACGATTTGAGTGACATAGAAATCGCCGGGAAGACGGATCGCGCCATCGTTCGCGACATTCTGCGAAAGTATCAACAGCCGGAGGATGACGAGAGCATCGCCGCGTTCGCCGACCGCTACCTGGCTGGTTTACGGGAAGAGCTACCGCGGCGCGCCGGCATGGTGCTGCCTGGAATCCGTCAACTCCTTACCCGGCTGAACTCCGAGCCGCGGATCGTAGTGGCTCTGCTCACAGGGAACCTGAGGCGCGGCGCAAGGCTGAAGCTCGCGCACTACGGTCTCTGGCATCTTTTCGAGTTCGGGGCATTCGCCGACGACCATCATGACCGGAACCAGCTTGGAGCCTTCGCCCGCGAACGGGCGCGCGAAAAGCATGGCCACGATTTCGATTCTGCCGACATCGATGTGATCGGTGACACCGGCCATGACATCGCCTGCGGGAAGGCCTTCGGCGCGCGGACCATTGCCGTAGCGACCGGCGGCTGGTCGCGGGAGTCCCTCGCGGCCCGCAATCCCGACTATCTTTTCGATGATTTCTCCGAGGTGGAACGCGTCTCCGCGCTGCTGGATTGGTGAATGCGTTCACGACGCACGCAGGGCGGTGATCTTTTACGATTCGCTAATAGTCATGCCGACCACTGAACGTCCCAACGTCTTACCGCTCGATGGCGAGATCGACCTGCACGTCTCGCCCCGGATCGCGACATCGCTCAGCGCGATGGCCGAAGAAAAGCCGCCGCACCTGGTGGTCGATCTTTCGCGTGTCACCTACATCGATAGCTCAGGCCTCGCCGTGCTGATCGAAGGGATGCAGAACGTGGAGGGCTACGGCGGTAAGTTCGCCCTCGCGGGTTTACAGGAAAACGTCCGCCCGATCTTCGAAATCGCACGGCTCGACCAGGTCTTCCGGATCTATCCTGACGTCGATTCCGCCCTGGCCGGGGCCTAGAATCGGCTCCTGACGGCCGGGTCACTGGACGCGCCGGTTCGCATCAGTCGCCAATCGCCACGGCGAAGTGAGCGACGCCGCCCTACAGCTGTGCAGCGAGGTGCATGAGCACGGCCAGCGTGCGGGCAACGTTGGTCGTGATGTCGAAGTGGGACGCGCGCTCCATATTCCGGGCAATGGCGTCGTTTCGTCGATCCTGGTCGCGCCAGTCGCGCAGCGCTGCGGCTACGGCGGTGACATCGGCAGGATCATCAACCACGCTGCCGTGCACGCCGTTCTCGATGATCTCACTAAAGCCGTTCGCGCGAGTGGTGATCACCGGCAATCCAGCGGCTAGAGCTTCGAGACAGGCATTCGAAAAAGGATCATAGGTCGTCGGCAGGAGAAACAGATCGGCGGCCGCAAAGAGCGTTTTCATGTCCGCCGTTTCACCGAGAAAGCGTACGCGGGAGGACGCGAACCGTGATTCGTCGCCGCGACCGGCGACGAACAGGCGAAACTCGCTGGGGAGCAGCTCAACAGCTTCAATGGCAAAGCGCAGACCTTTGCGCTCCCAGCCGGAGCCAGCGAAGAGAATGGCAATCTCGCCTGGAGCCAGATCGAGCTCCGCGCGCGCGCGATTCCGTTGCAACCGTGCCTTGTCGAACGCATCCACCGGGACACCGTTGTAAATGACGTCGATGCGCTCTGCGGGAAACCCGTAGATCCGCACGATCTCGTTGCGCACCATCTCCGAGTTCGCGATCACCATCCGGGCGCGGCCCTCGCGCAGGAGCGCTTCTTCCAGGCGCAAGAGATCGCGATGTTTTGAATTCCAACGCCGCAGCACGTTCGCCAACCGCCTCGAAAAGAGAGCACGGCGCGCGAGCCAGCTCGCGTGCACGCCATCACCAGCGCGATAAACGTCGCAACTCCAGACGCGCTCGAGGCTCATGAGCAGATCGCATCCGACCCGCGGACGCGCAGCTTCTAATCGATCGGCAAAAGCGCGGGGTGAGCCGCCATTCAGCCGTTTCAACTCGCCGGACGGCCACTCGTTCTCCGGCCATTCGTCCGTCGTGATCAGTATTGCGCGGTGACCCGCGTCCAAGATGCCGCTCGCAAGCCGTTTTAGATACGACTCCGCTCCGCCGCTCCGGGAAAATCCACGCCGCACAAAACCGATCGTGAGTGGGTTCATTGCATTCGCGAGGAGCGCGGGACTCGGCCTTTACTTGCCGGGAAACGCCACAATACTTGTAAGCCGATGCCGGGGGAAATTTTAAACGCACCGGCGCCCGTCGCGTCGCCTGTAACGGCACCGCGCTTGCTGCCGCGTCATCTGCTCTACTCGATTTTCGCCCGGATCGGCGGCTCGGGCCTCGATACCGACGCCTTCGAGGCGCTACGCGGGTCGTACCGGGGAGGCTTCCTCGAGCGGGCGATTGCCTACGACAACCGACAGTCGGAAATTCCCGCGCGTCATATCTACTCGTTGCGCTGGCATCCGGTGCGGCTGCTCTCATCCTTCGACCGCCCTTATTATTACGGGGCCAAAAAGAAGTACCTCGGGTGGATTGCGGCGCGCGAACTGGCGACAGGTCGCTACGATTTTTTCCACAGCTGGTCAGGCGACTGCCTGGAGGGACTGCGCGTTGCCAAGCAGCGCGGCATCCCGTCGATGATAGAGATTCCAACCTGGCATCGTGATCGCGGCCGCACTACCCGGCGTGAACCGGTACCGAAAAAGAAGCACCCCTCGCGCTACCGCCAGTGGAAGGAGAACCTGATTCTGGATCGCGAGCGGTACCTTGAGGAATACCAGCTGGCCGACATGATCGTCGTGCTCTCAGAGAAAGCGGCAGAGACATTTCGCGTGCAGGGTTTTCCCGAAGAGAAGCTCTTCTACCTGCCGCGCGGCGTCGATGTGCAGCGGTTCCGGCCTGGCGTGCGGCCGACGCATTTTCGAGCGGTGTTCTCCGGCGCCCTCATCGAACGCAAAGGCATTCACCATCTCCTCAAGGCGTGGAACCGGCTGAAACTGAAGAATGCCGAGCTTTGGCTTGTCGGAACGGTTCACGACGAAGCGAAGCCGCACCTTGCCCACCTCGCACTCGACAACGTGAAGGTGGTCGGGTTCGCGCGCGAACCGGAAAAATACCTGAGCCAGTCTACGGTGCACATATTCCCGTCGCAGCTGGAGGGTAGCGCAAAAGTCACCTACGAAGCGGCCGCCTGCGGCTTGCCCCAAATCACGACCCGTGAAGCCGGCGACGTCGTGCGTGACGGGGTCGAAGGAATCATTATTCCGCCAGCAAATGTGGACGCTTTAGCCGACGCGATCGTGCGGTTGTATGAAAACCCCGAGCTGGTGGAACAGATGAGTGTCGCGGCGCGCGACCGTGTGGTCGAGAATTTCACCTGGGACCATTTCCGCACGCGTTTGCTCACCGCTTACTCGACGGCGATGCGGCTGGTTCGCTGACCGCACCGCGCCTCAGTCGGAGAACGGCGTGAAGATTCTGCTCATCCAGCTGAAGCGTATTGGCGACCTGATTCTCACCACTCCGGCCGTGGCCGCGCTGCGCAGGCGATTTCCGGATGCGCAAATCACGCTGGCCGTTTCCTCCGCCGGCGAAGAGCTCTTGCCGGCGATCCGTGAGATCAACCAGGCCGTCGTGCTGCGCGGTAGCGCGGCTGACACTCCGGTCTGGCTGCGGGTCGCGGCAGCAAATTTCACCTACTGCTTCGATTTCACGCGAAACGATCGAGCGTCGTTCCTCACCCTGGCATCACATGCGCGGCACCGCGTCACGGCGAAATACGTCGAGTTGCAGTCGAAGGTCCGGGCACGCTTCTACAATGAGCTTGTCCCGGTGCCGATGCGCTTTGTGCACACGATCGACTCCCACCTTGGCTTGCTCGAGCCGCTCGGGATCGACGAGGAGGACCGCGAAATACGGCTCCAGCTGCCGGAAATGGATGTCCAGGCGTCGGACAAGCTACTGACCGAGGCAGGAATCACCGGTGAGTTCGTCGCCGTCCATCCGGGTTCCGCCAGGGCGGAGAAATTCTGGGAGCCCGACCGCTGGGCCACAGTGATCGATCACATTTCGCGAAATCACGATCTGCCCTGCGTCGTCACCGGCGGCGCTGCGCCTCTCGAAAAGCAGCACATCGCCGCGATCACGTCGTCCGGCCGCGCACCCGTCGTCGATCTCTCGGGCAAAACCAATCTCCTCGGACTCGCGGCGGTCGTGAAGCGCGCGCGGCTCCTTCTCACCGTCGATTCAGCGCCGATGCATTTCGCCGCCGCCTTCCACACACCGCAGGTCGACCTCTTCGGTCCGACAAATCCTTTTCACTGGCGACCGTTCGCGGAGAACGCGCTCATCTTGCAGGGAGATTCCGGCGTACCGATGACGGAATACCCGCTCAGGCAGCGGCGTTTGCGCATGAACCTCATCTCGACGCAGGCGGTGATCGATGCTATGGAAACGCTGCTGTCGGCTTCGGCGGCGTCCCGTTTATGAGTGAACCGAAAGCCGCCAAGCCGTCGATTTGGCAGACCTTCCGCGCCGCTTCCGGGCCGTATCGGCGGCTCTTCAGCTACGTTAAGCCCTACAAGCTCCGCTTCGTCCTCGGGCTGGCCTTCGGCTTCGGCTTCGGCGTCATCAATTCCATGTTTCCGCTCATCGTCGCGCAGGTGACGAGCTTCGTCTTCCACGGCGCCGCGCCGAATCGCGAAGCGCTCCTCCACCAGCACGAGATCCTCACCTCTGGCCCGAAGATCAACTCGATCGTCACGATGTGCCTGCTCATCCCAGCCGTCATGACCGCACGCAGTCTCTGCTCGTTCGCGAACGCCTACTGCATGAATTGGGTGAGCAACCGCGTCATCACGGACGTGCGCGACCAGCTCTTCAGCAAGATCGTCGGGCACTCGATGGATTTTTTTAACAAAATGCGCTCCGGCTTTCTCATCTCGCGGATCACGAACGATACCCGCGGGATGCAGGCCGCGCTGTCGAACATCAGCAGCGACCTGTTCAAGCAACCGGTCGCGATTATCGGTGGCGTCAGCGTGCTGCTTTACATCGATTGGAAGTTCACCATCGCGACTCTGATCCTCTTCCCGATCTGTATCGTCCCGATCTCGATCTACGGTCGGAAAGCGCGGCGCGCGATGAAGTTCAATTTTGAGGACATGGGGCAGATGGTGATGACGATGCAGGAGACCTTCGCCGGGATCCGGGTCATCAAATCGTTTGCGCGCGAGGGGCACCAGGAGGCATCGTTTCGCCGCAGCAATCGCCTCCAGTTCGACAACATGATGCGGATTGTGCGCGCGATGGAGGCGACCGGACCCTTCGTCGAAACCGTGGCGGCGTTCGGCGTTGGCGTCGCGATTCTCTACGTCTATCTCGCGAACCTGAGCGCGGCCTGGTTCTTCGGACTGATCTCGGGAATTTTCCTTCTCTACGATCCGATCAAGACACTCAGCCGCCTGCACATCGTGATGCAGCAATCAATCCAGGCGACCTCGGAAGTCTTCGCGATTCTGGACTCCGAGCCGAGCGTCAAGGACACGGCAACGGCGGTCGACCTGCGCGACTGTGAAGGTCTGATCGAGTTCGACGACGTCACCTTCCGCTACGCCAACACCACCACCGACGCCGTCGCGAACCTGAATCTCCGGATCGAGCCGGGAAGAAGCTATGCGCTCGTCGGCGCGAGCGGGGCGGGCAAGAGCACAATCCTGTCCTTGATTCTGCGTTTTTACGATCCGACGAGCGGGAGCGTGCGGATTGACGGACACGATCTGCGCACACTGATACAAAACTCGGTCCGCAAGCAGATCGGGCTGGTTACCCAGGAAACCTTTCTATTCCACGACACGATCTTCAAAAATATCCAGTTCGGCCGGCTCGAGGCGACTGAAGAGGAGGTCTACGCTGCCGCGCGGACGGCTTACGCGCACGACTTCATCATCGCGCAGCCAGAGGGCTACAACACTGTGATCGGAGACAAGGGTTGTCTGCTTTCCGGCGGCCAGCAGCAGCGCCTCGCGATCGCCCGCGCGTTGCTCAAGAACGCGCCGATTCTTTTGCTCGATGAAGCAACCTCAGCGCTCGATTCCGAATCGGAGAAGCAGATCCAGATGGCGCTGGAGACCTTGGCGGAAGGAAGGACGGTGATCGCGATCGCGCATCGGTTGTCGACGATTCTTTCCGCGGATCAGATTGTAGTGATGGACCAGGGCCGAATCAAAGAAGTCGGCACGCACCGCGAATTGCTCGAGAAGTCAGGCTATTACCGACGCCTTTACGACATGCAGTTCAACCGCGGCGAGGAAGAGGCTGAAGCCCCGTATCTCGTCGAGGCGCTCGGCTAAACGCGCTTCTCCGTAGGGCGGCGGTCGCTAGCCCCGCCGCGGTTTGCAGCGCTAGCTCCCGCGGGCTCAGCGACTCACTGCGCGACATGTTCGGGCAAATCGATCCACGATTTGCAGCCGCGGTAGCTTGCCAGTTCCGCCAAAATCCAGGGCTGTTCCAGCCGAGAAACCCGCACCCACGCGACGTGCAACCCGGCGGCCTTGCCGCAGCCAAACCGGTCGCGCACCACATCGGACGTCAGTACATGGAGCGGTTCGAGTGCTTCCACCTCGCTCCAGGTCGTGATGAACTCGGCCCGTTCCACCCTGGCGTGGTAGCGAATCTCAATTTCACCCGGCCGGTGCGGCGGCAGCTCCACGTCGCGCAGGCGCGTCTTCTCGAGCTGCTCATGAAAATAAGTCGGCACGAGAAAGAACGCATCGTGGCGAAAAGAGAAGCCGCCGCGGCCTTCAGCAAGGCCGCCTTTCCTGAGAATGACTTTCTGCTCGCCGCGTCCGAGTGCCTCGCAAACCAGCGCCCACTCCTTCAAACCGACACTTTCCATTTATGCGGGTGCAAATTACCCTCCCGCCGATGCCGCTCAACGTAGACCTGCACGCGCATACGTTTTACTCCGGCGACGGCGTTTCCAGTCCGGAGGAGAATATCGCCGCCGCGCGTGAGAAAGGCCTGCAAGCCCTTGCTATCACCGACCACAACACCTGTGAGTGCATCAGCTATCTGCTCGACAAAGGTCTCATGCGAGAGGACGGCAAACCGGTCGACGGATTCCTCCTCATTCCCGGCGTGGAAGTAACGACCGCCGAGGGTCACCTCCTTTGCATCGGCGCGACCCTGCCGAATCCGCGCCAGTTAAAAGGCCGGCCGGCGCGCGAGATTTGTGAACTGATCCACGAACACGGCGGTCTCGCCATTCCGCCGCACCCCTACGATCTGTTTCGCGCCGGGATCCGCCACCAGACGCTGGATACGCTGCCGATCGACGCGCTCGAAGTATTCAACGCCGCGACAACTTTGCGGCGTTATAACCGGTTCGCTTTTGCTTACGCGCAGCTGCGCGGTTTGCCGATGACTGCGTCGAGCGATGCGCACCACGCGGACGCAGTCGGCACCGCTTACACGATCGTGAACACCGACGACTTTACCGTCTCCGGAATTCTCAGGCAGCTCTGCAAAAGCAACGAACTAAACCAGCATTACCTCACGCCGCGGGATAGTGTGCGCAAAACCTGGAACAACTGGCTTCGCTTGCGCCGCCGGAAACGGCCGGCGTCGGTGGACCGTGTTGCGGACGGGGGGCCGAAATCCGCTCCGAGCAATCATTCCGAGCCGTAGCGCGCGGGGACGCAGTGTTATGCAAGGAGCGCGCGCAAAGCGGCTGGATCGGTCACCGGCGCCTGGCAGGTGAAATTCTCGCAAACATAGGCCGCTGCTTTGCCGTCCACCGGCCGCATCTCTCGTAGGGCCGGATTGTTGCGCGCAAGATACTCCTGATTCTCTCGGGCATTGGCGAGCAGGACCGTGGCATTCGGTAAGAAGTGCTGCCGCAGTTCGTCAATGAATCCGCGGACGTCTGCAGCATCGGGATTACCGCCGATCACAATCTGTTGTGGAACCGCACGCGCACGAATCAGCGCGACGAGCATCTGAGGTAATGCGCTTGGATAACGGCCCAGTTGCGGCCCGAAGGCAGCGATCGTTTTCTCCGCCCGCTCGCGATACGATGTTTCATTCAGTAATTGCGCCAGGCGCAGCAGATTCAGCGCAGCGACAGAGGTTGCGGCCGGCTCAGCGCCATCGTTGTCCTCTTTCATCCGGAGCAGAATGCTCGGATCGTCGCCAGTCGCGCTGAAGTAGCCGCCAGTCTGGTGGTCGAAGAAGAGACGGTCCTGCGCCTGCTGCAACGCTACCGCGAACTTCAGCCATTCGAGCTCCGCGGATGCGTCGTAAAGATCGAGCAGGCCCTGGATGACAAACGCGTAGTCTTCCGCGAATCCGCGGATGTTGCTGGCGCCGACACGGTAGCTCCGAATTAAAGTAGCTCCTGCGGCGAGATGGTCCCGAACGAATCGTGCCGCTCGCACGGCGCTCTCGAGATAGGTCCCATCGCCGAGGACCCGGGCTGCACGGGCGAACCCCGAGATCATCAATCCGTTCCATGCCGCGATAATTTTGTCGTCGAGATGCGGTCGTGGACGCGTGGCACGCAGTGCAAAGAGCTTTGCCCGGCTTTCCTCCAGGATCCGGCGCGTCTCCGCTTCGCTCCTGCCGAAATGCGCCGCCGTCTCCGCCACGGTCTGCCGCTGGATCAGAATATTGCGTCCTAGAAATTCATCGTGCGGATCGCTGCCCGTCGGCGCGTTGCCGTGCGGTTGCACGCCATAGTGAAACGCAAAAAGCTCGGCTGCATCACCAAGCGCATTGTCGATTTCCTTCTTCGTCCAAATGTAGAATGCGCCTTCGCTCTTCTTCTGTAGCGCCGGTCTTTGGCCGCCGTCTTCTGCGCGGTCTTGCCTCTCATGGACCGCCGCTACAGGATCCAAACTGTCGGCATCCTCAGCGGAAAAAAAACCGCCTTCCGCTGACGTCATGTCGCGGCGGACGTACTCGAGAATATCACGCGCGACTTCCTCGAACAGAGGGGCGCGCGTGATCTGAAACGCTTCGACGTAAGCGACCGCGAGCTGTCCCTGATCGTAGAGCATTTTTTCGAAATGCGGGACATGCCAGCAAGTGTCGACCGAGTAACGCGCGAACCCACCACGGAGATGGTCGTGAATTCCGCCCGCTGCCATTTTTCGCAGCGTCAGAAGCGCCATCTCGAGCGCCTGTTTACCGTCCTCGCTCTTCCGATCACGGGCGTAGAAACGAAACAGGAAATTGAAGACTGACGGCCGCGGGAATTTGGGTGCATGGCCGAACCCGCCCTCCGCGGCGTCGTAACTGCGGGCAAACTGCTGGAATGCCGCCTCGAGCGCGCTCTCGCCGACGAGGTCAGGGAAGCTGGCAGCTTCGGCCAGTGAGTCTGCGAGTGCGGCGATGACCTTCGTCCCCTGCTCCGCGATTTGCTCGTGGTTCTCACGCCACGCGTTCGCGATCCGCCCCAGCACCTTCTGGAATGCGGGATGGCCATACCGGTCATCCGGCGGAAAATAAGTGCCGCCGACGAACGGCTTCAGTTCAGGCGTTAACCACACGCTCATCGGCCACCCGCCACCACCGGTCGTCGCCTGCACAAACGTCATGTAAACGCGATCGACGTCCGGCCGCTCTTCGCGATCGACTTTGATGTTCACGAACTCGCGATTCATGATCTCGGCCGTCGCGGGATCTTCGAACGACTCGTGCGCCATGACGTGGCACCAGTGACAGGTCGAATAGCCTACCGAGAGAAAGATCGGCTTGTTCTCCGCGCGCGCTTTCGCAAACGCCTCCTCGCCCCAAGGATGCCAATCAACCGGATTGTCCGCGTGCTGGAGAAGGTAAGGCGATTTTTCGTCAGCCAGGCGGTTCATTTCAATTCGAGCCGCGGCGCGTTCGCCGGCGACCACGGATTGTGCATCGGCTCCCGGGTGGAGATTGCGCTGCGAAATGTTGCCAGCAGCGCGAGAAAGCCGGTGACGTCGAACGAATGCCGCGTTGGGGCAAACGGCGCAAGATTCTCTTCCGCGAGCCGGAACAAGCGCACTGCGGGCCCGAGCCGCCGCCCGTGTTTGGGGTGGCCCGGGTGCTCGAAGTTCTTCTGGAGATGAACGAACGCGCCTGCAGCCTGGATGAGGCCCTTGAAATAGCGCGCATCGTCCGAAGTCGTCTCGAGCCAGATATGTTCGAGCACGTCATGCGCTTCGTAATACCGCTGCTCGTTCCAACACTGAAAGAATGCGCGGTAAAACGGGTTCCCGGCAACCGTGCTCGACTGGGAGACGGCACTCGTCGAGTCCAAGTCACGCACAAACTGGGAAATCCGCTCGCCTTTGTTCACGAAGCTCTTAACTTGCCGATGCCTGTGAAGGTGGGCAAACCGGCACGTAAACAGATTTGTGCAGCAGGGACGAGCCTCCGGGCCGTCCGGACGTTTCGCGCAAACGTGCCTGCCTCATGATGGCGACGGCCGTCCTTCTCGTCGTCGCCATCGCCGTGCTGGTGTTCCTCTCGGCGCTGTTTTCCGGTCTGGAGACGGCGCTCTTCGCACTGAAGCCGCATCAGCTGCAAAGTCTCGAGGCAGAGCATCCTTCCCTTCACGCGTTCATCGCGTTCTTTCGCGACACTCCGCGCCGCGTGCTCAACGTAATGCTCTGGGGCGACGTGCTGGTGAACGTGCCTCTGGTCGTGCTCTCCCTCTTCCTCTGCTGGAACGTACCGCTCGGCGCCCGCGTCCCTCAATGGCTCGCCGCCTGCGTCATTTTTGGCGTCATCGTCCTCGTCTGCGACCTTATCCCGAAGCTGCTCGCGATTTCTGCTCCGTATCGGCTCTCGGCCATCGGCGTCTTCACTTTGCGCGCCTCAATCCCGCTGCTCGATCGCGTCGGTCGCGTCCTCGAGTCCATCAGCACGGCGATCGTCGACCGTGTTACGCCATCACGTCTGCGGCCACGCGCCGGCTTAAGCGAGGAGGAACTGGAGACCCTGGTGGAGATCGGCGAGGAGCAAGGCGCGCTCCATGAGGCAGAGGGCGAGATGATTCAGGAAATCATCAAGCTCGGTGACAAGACGGCCAAAGATTGCATGACGCCGCGCGTGGACACGTTCTGCGTTCCTGACGATCTGACCAACGAAGCGCTCATCGCACAGCTGAAGACGGAACGGCACCGCCTCGTTCCGGTCTACGGCGACACGCCGGATGATATTCTAGGTGTGATCGACGTGAAGCTGTTCCTGCTCGATCCGTCGGAGCACTACACGGAGACATTGTTGCCGCCGTCGTTCGTGCCGGAAACGATGCGTGCGCTCGACCTGCTCAAGAGTTTCCTCGCCCATCCACAGGGGCTGGCGATCGTCGTCGATGAATTTGGCGGCGTCGAAGGAGTGGTCACGCTGACCGATATCGTGGAGGACGTGATGAGCGATGCCGCGCCGCTCGGCGACGCCGATCTTTACATCGAGCCGCTTGCCGATGGCCGTTTTCTCGTGAGCGGGAACGCGCGGCTTGACGACCTGAGCGAGCGTCTCGGCTTTAACCTTGAAGCCGACGGCATCGACACGATTGGCGGCTTCGTTTTCAACCGTCTGGGTTACCTGCCTCGCGCCGGGACACATCTCGAGCTGCCGCGCTTGAACATCACCGTGCGCCGCACGGCGCGAAACCGCGTCGAGGAAGTGCTCCTCGAGAAGACGACCTGCATGACGGAAAACGGCGAGGTGGCGACGTGAGCTGGATCGCGATTTTCGCCTGCTGGGCAGTCTCGTTTGTTTTCTCTGGAATCGAAACCGGTCTTCTCTCCGTCGATCCAGTCCGGTTGCGGCATCAGGTGAATCAGCGAAAAGCCGCGGCCTTGCGTCTGCACCGGCTCGGCCAACATCCCGAACGGCTGCTGATCACGGTGCTGCTGGTGACGAACTTCGCGGACATTTGCGCGTTGTTGCTGCTGACGCGATTTCTGGTGCTGAAATTCGGGCTCGCTGGTTATCCGATCGCGATCGCGATTGCAGTTCCGATTTACCTGTTCGTCCTCGGGGTGCTCCCGAAATCGCTCTTCCGCCGCTTTCCGTTCCGCGCCTTGGCCGCAATCGCCAGCATACTCGAATTGACCAGCAAAATTCTCTGGCCGGTGCTTGAAATCGGCGAACGGCTCGGCCGCATACTGCTGCCGCGGCGCGTTGCTGAGCGCCCGCGCCTCTTCGCCGCGCGTGAAGAGCTGAAACAGATCGCCGTGCAAAGCGAGCGGGAAGGCGCGCTCAGCCCCACGGAACGCGCGATGATCCACAACGTGGTCGATTTTCGAAATGTCCGTGCGCGCGACGTGATGGTGCCGATCGAACAGGCGGTAGCTGTGCGGCCCGATACCTCGACTCGCGACGCCATCCAACTCGGCGCCTCCACCGGGATCGATCGGCTGCCGGTCATCGGCGAAAACGGACAGGCGATCGGCCTCGTCACTGTCCTCGACATGTTACTGGACAACGGCGTTGGCCGGCCCGTCCAATCGCAAATGCGTCGTATCGTCACCGCGCAGGCACAGGAGCCAGCCTATCGCGTTATCAGGCGTCTTCGCGCGGCTCGGGTCGGTCTCGCCGCCGTGATAGACAACGACAAACACCTGATCGGGGTCGTGACCGCGGAAGAATTGATCACGCGGCTCGTGCAGAGCGCCTGACAACACTGTTACGACTCGATCACCTCGAGGTCGCCGGTCGACGGGCCGTTCACCATCCGGCCGAGACAATCAAATCGCGAGCCGTGGCAGGGACAGTCCCATGACTTCTCGGTTTCATTCCACCGCACGACACATTTGAGGTGCGGACAAACCGCCGACATCTGGTGCAGGGTTCCCTCTTCGTCGCGGTAGGCCGCAATCTTGCGCACGCCGTCACGGACGAGCGCACCCTCTCCGCGTCCGAGCTCCTCGACCTTCGAGATGTCTCCGCCGGTCACGTAATCGCGCATCTGCGCCATCACGTTCGCGTTCTCTTTCACATAATCCGCCACCACCACCGGCGCGAGAGTCTTGCGGCTCGGGTCGTAGAGTTTTTCCCACGGGTTTTCGCGACCCAGGATCAGGTCGCTAATCAGCATGCCGGCGACGGTTCCGTGTGTGATCCCGTTCCCGGAATCGCCGGTCGCAATGTAGACGTTCTCGTCGTTCGGATTGCGGCCGATGTACGCCATCGCGTCGACCGGCTCCATCACCTGACCTGACCAGCGGTCGGTCACCTCTCGGGCGGCGGGAAAATGACGGTGCGCCCACTGTTCGAGCGTCTTGAACCGAACGTCGAAATCGAACGCCTGTGCGGTTTTGTGGTCCTCGCCCCCGACGATCAGCACGTCGTCACCGCCGTCCTGCGCAAGCCGCACATAATGGTAAGCGGCAGGCCCGAGTTGCTGTTCCTCATCCTGCTTGGTTTGG
>JBJMWX010000013.1:0-48378 GCA_045809925.1 Chthoniobacterales bacterium | reverse complement strand
GGGTTTGTAGGCGCGGCCGCTCGCCAGCGCGAGCTCGTAGGCGGCCGCGCGGTTGCGGCCGCCTCCGGCGATTTTCGCGCGGTACTTGTCTAATGAATCCTGCAGGGTGTCCGTCTTCATCAGCATGTCGATCGGCAGTTCGCCGCTCCGGATCCGCCGCTCATATTCATCCCGCAATCCACTGATCGCTTCCGGCTGGGCTGCCATGAGGAGCTTGATCATTTCTTCGAGGAATTTTCTCTGGAATTTCTCCAGGCCGCGGGACTTGAGCGCGCCGCCTTTGATAATGACATCGCCCTCGCCGGTGAGGAGCGCGTAGTTCTTTGCCTTGTAGCTAAACATCGCCGGGAATTGCTCGTCGAACTCCACCTCGATTCCCGGCGGGAGAATTTCTGATAAGCCGCCGCGCAAGCGCTCTATTGTTGTACCGTCCGCTGTCTCAGCGGAATCACGCTTTGTTTCGCCTGAGACAGGCGGCTCTACAGCATCTGGTGGGACGAAGTAGATTCCGTCCGTGTCGACTTCGATGACCTGTGCGCCCTGCGCTTTAAGCCACTCGATCATCTTCTTCAGCAGGTCCCGGCCGATCTGAGTTACCCGCGCAGCGGCGTCAAAATCGGCGAAATGGCCCTGCGCGAACCCGAGGTAACCGTAGAAGCTGTTGATCAGGATTTTGAACGTGTTCTGAAGCGCATGAAGGTGACGCTGCTGTCCAGTATCCTTCTCAGCACGCATCTTCGCCTTGGTTTCGAGGCGGAAGGTGCGCAGGTCGGTCAGCAGGTGACGAAAGATCTGGAGTTGGTCGGACTGCGGGAAGCAATCGAACTGCAGCATGACTGACGGGTAGAGCGAGGCGATATCGCAATGCCAGACGTTGCGGGCTACGCCGGTGAAAAAAATGTCGGTATAACCGCCCTCGAATCCGCGCACCATCGGGAGCTCGGGGATACTGTGGCGCTGCCGAAAATATTCTCGCAGAAACAGTCCGTTGATCCGGGTGGCGTTGCCGCGCACGATCACGTCCTGGTAATTGTAGGGGAAGATCTGCGCCTGGATGAAGTAGCTCGGGCTCAGGAGCTCGGCTACGGCGCGAGTCTCGCGCACCGCGCAGAGAGCGCGTTTGCGGAAAAGCTCGTTGTTGTCGCGGTAAGCCCGTTGCAATTCCTTGCCGATCAACGAAGAAATCTCCGCGCTGTCGCAAAAGCCGAAGTGCTGGGCTACGTCGATACGCTCGAAGCCGCTGAGCGTCCGCATCCCGACGTCGTAGAACTGCGCGAGCAGGAAGGTGTCGACGAAGTGGCGGCCGTCGACGGCGAACTTCGGATAATCAATCGTTTTCTCAGCGATTTGAAGCCGGGAGGGCCGCGACCGCAGAAATCCACCGCTCCGCCCCCAGTCGAGTTTTGTCTTCGCTTTGCGCGCGCGGGCGACGAGATACGGAAGATCGAAACGGAAGAGGTCGTGACCTTCGATCACGTCCGGATCACGTTGTTTGATGAGAGCGGTGAGGCGTTTAATCGCGTCCCGCTCGGATTCCTCGGAGTTCTCAGGATCGACGACGATCAGCTCTTCCCAGCCGCTGTTATCCGAAAGAGCAATGCTGGCGACATGGTTCTGCGAAGCTTCCGCAAGATCCCCTTCGCCGCTCAGCGAAAGGACTTCGAGCTGCAAGCGTTTCAGCTCTTCGAGTGCCATTCCCTTGAACAGCGTGCGGCCGGTCGCGGTGAGGTAGTGCTGCACCGGATCGCTAAACGCAAAAAAGGAGCGACCGGCGTTTTTCAGCCCATTCCTGAGCGCAATCAGTTCTTTCCAGCTGTCGACTGTAACCAGCCAGTTGTAGCGCAGATCACCGCCAAGCTTTTCCGCGTTCTCCATCCCGAGATCGGCGATGTCGCCGGCTGCCCAGACGAAGGGATGAAACGGCTCCACATCCACGACCGTGCTCCCGTCTTTCTCCCGCCGATAAAGGCGGACGGTGCCGGTGTCACCCATCTCGATCGCGACGATCCGCTCCGTTTTGTCGGCACCGAAAAGCAGCTCGTTCTCGTCGAAAGCCATTTTGATCACAGATTGCGCGACTTCGTTCGTCATGACAAATGGCTCCTGTTTTCGCGAAGGTTCGATTCGCCTGCCGCGCAGCGAGATGAATGATGATCGACTTCGCACTCTAAACGGAAGGGAATGAAGGAATGTCGCACATGCAGGACTTCGCGGGCCGTGTGGTCATCGTGACGGGCGCGTGGCGTGGACTTGGGCGGGCCGCGGCGGAGCGCTTCCATGAACGAGGGGCGGCGGTGGCAGTGAACGTTCGTGATCGGACGCGCGCCGAGGATCTCGCCGCGTCGATTGGCGAGCGCGCGCTGGGGCTGCCGGGCGATGTGGCCGCGCCGGGCGTGGCGGAGGAGATGGTGCGGAACACCCTCGACCGCTTTGGCCGTGTCGATGTCGTCATCAACAATGCCGCGCTCGCGCTGTCGACACGATTTCCCGATCTCAGTCCGGAAGAATGGCGTGCCGCGCTCGAGGTCAACCTTACCGCCCCTTTTTTGCTAACCAAGGCTGCGCTTCCCGCGATGCAGGCGCAGCACTACGGCCGCGTCGTCAATATCTCCTCTTCCGCCGGACGGACGGTCAGCACGCTGGGCGGCGCACACTACACTGCGTCCAAGGCCGGCCTGCTCGGCCTGACCCGCGCGGCAGCGAAGGAGCTGGGGAAATTCGGCATTACCGTGAACGCGGTCTGCCCCGGGATGATCGACACCGAGTTGACGCGTGAGAACGCGAATAACGAGCTGCTCCAGAAGCTAGCCGCGAGCTACCCGATCCCCCGCCTCGGCACCGCACGCGAAGTCGCTGACTTAATCTGCTTCGCTGCTTCGGAGGCGGCCGGTTACATCACCGGCGCGTCGTTCGATATCAACGGCGGCGACCTCATGATGTGATGAAAGAGAGCACGCGAGTCCTCCTTGCTCTGCTCGCGGCGATCATCGTTGGCCTGCTCGTCGCCGCATCGCACAGCACAGCGCTAATCCACGCAGCGGACGCGGTCGCGCCGATCGGCACGCTCTGGGTCAACGCGATTCGCATGACTGTGATCCCCCTCGTCGTTTCACTGCTGATCACCGGCCTCGCCTCTGTCTCGGATATCAGATCGATCGGCCGACTTGGGGGGCGCACCCTTATCACTTTTCTGCTGCTGCTCATCGGTGTAGCCGCCGTCATTGTCCCCGTCGCGCCAGTAATTTTTGCGCTCCTGCCGGCTCACGGCCCGCTGCAACTTCCAGCCGGCGCGCTCGAAGCGGCGAAGGAAATCTCCGTGCAAGGACAGGCGCAGACGTTTTCGGCATGGTTCGTCTCACTCCTGCCTGCGAACCCAGTCGCCGCCGCCGCCGCCGGAGCGATGATGCCGCTGATTCTCTTCACGCTCCTGCTCGCGCTGGCGATTGCGCGTTCCCCGGAAATATCGCGCGATATGCTGACGCGCTTCTTTCGCGCTTTGAGCGAGGCGATGCTCGTCCTCGTCCGCTGGATCATTCTCGCTGCGCCAGTCGGCGTGTTCGCGCTCGTCCTCCCACTCAGCGTCCATGCGGGCACAGCCGTTGCTGGCGCGATCGGGTTCTACGTGGTCGCCTACTCCGTCGCGTGCGTCGCCGTCACGTTGCTGCTTTACCCTGTCGTAGTCACCGCCGGCCGCGTGCCGATGCGCGACTTTGCGAGGGCCGCATTGCCGCCGCAGTTGATTGCCTTCAGCTCCAGTTCGTCTATCGCATCACTGCCTGCGCTGGTCGAAACGGCCGAGGAAAATCTCAAATTGCCCGCGCGCATCACCGGCTTCGTCCTGCCCCTCGCCGTTTCCACATTCAAGATCGCGGCGCCGGTCTCGTGGACGATGGGCGCGCTCTTCGTCGGCTGGTTTTATGGCGTGCCACTCCACGCCGGCGCGGTGGCCACGATCGCCTTCGCCTCGGTGTTCCTCGCCTTTGCCGTGCCGGGTATCCCCCGCGGCGCGTTTATCATGCTGACGCCGCTCTTCCTGACGATCGGTCTGCCAGCCGAGGGCATAGGGATCCTGATCGCGGTCGACGCCATCCCCGATATCTTTGCTACGGTGTTGAACACGACCGGCGATCTCGCCGCGGCAACGCTCGTCGCGCGAAAAGACGATCGCAACGATACAACGGGAATCGGACTGGTAGAGGCGTTCAAGCTTAACTAAGCGGAAAGCCCCCGACAACGGTGGTAAGCACCTGCTCAGCGCCGTTAGCGCATGCCGCTGTCGCCCGTCCAGTTCACCTTGAGCACCTGGCCAGGAGCGACTTCGGCTTCGAACTGCCAATGGCCGATTTTCGCTCCGGGATCTTCCCGCAAAATCGTGTAGCGGCCGGGCGGCAACGCGACGCGAAACCCGCCGGCGGCGTCGGTCGTGAACGATGTCACGCGTGCGTCGCCTCTCTTGACGACGAACTCGACGTTGCCGGCCGGCGCTGCGCTCGGTTGATCCTTGCGAATCGGACCGGGACGGCTTGGCGAAACCAGGATGACGCCTTGAATGCCACTTCCGCCTGGAGTTGATGTCTCGGCAGTCACGATAGATGGAATGAGCGCGACGGCGAGAATACTGAAGAGCCGGCCGCTCATTGCGCTTCTGCTTTGTCGAACTCGACGGCGCGCAACACTGTGCCCGCTCGTCTATAGGTGATCTTCACCGGACAAAGTTATTCGGGTGTCGGCGTGTTGCCACGCAAATACGCCGTCCTTTGTTCCGGCGAAATCCAGCCGGTGCGTCCACCGGCGATCGTTTCACCTCAGCGTAGCAAACACTGCTTTGCACATTGTGAAAATGCCGGCGCGGGATCGCCGCGCCGGCATTTGAATTCAGCTGCAAATCGACCGGAGTAATACCGGCATCTGCGAGTCTACTTGGATACGAGGGTTGCGTTCGCCGTGTGAGTAATTACCGGGCTGCCGCCACTTCCCGTGACCGTGAACGGATACGAGCCCTTATTGACGGAACCCGCGGCTGTCACTGTCAACGTCGTCGACGAGCCGGTCGCCGGGTTTGGCGAGAAACTTCCCGTGGCGCCCGCAGGCAAACCGCTCACGGACATCGTCAGCGGCGAGGTGAAACTACCGGTGCGATTCACTGACACCGTGTAGCTGACCGTTCCGCCATTGTGCCCAACCGTGGCTGACGACGGCGTGATCGAGAGCGAAAAGTCCGGAACGGGTGTCGGGGTTGCAGTCGGTGTTGGCGTCGGGACCGGAGTCGCGGTTGGCGTTGCCGTCGGAATCGGTGTTGGCGTCGGCGTCGGAACCGGCGTTGCTGTCGGTGTTGGTGTTGGTGTTGCCGTCGGAACCGGAGTCGCTGTTGGCGTGGCGGTCGGCGTCGGCGTTGGGGTCGCACCACTCGAGCAAGCACCCGGGCCCGGCGTATTGTCGGCGAAGCCCGAAACTGTGCCGCTAAATTGCGACGAGGTTGTCGTCCCGGTCGTGTTCACGACGACGACGAAGTTGTGCTGCGCCGGAACCGTGAACGAGTAGGTCGCGCTACCGACAGTCGTGCCAAGACCGCTGATTCCCGTATCGCCGAGGTAATTCAGACTCAGATTAGTCGGATCGTAGGTCTGATCATACGCGGCGCTTTCAATGTCACCCGCGCCACCGAGGGCCGCGTTGATCGTAACCGTGAAGCAACGCGGCGCACCGCTCGTGTTCGCAAATGTCCAGGTCTTGTAATACTTCGTGCCGGCAAAACCGCCGCCGGGGCTCGCCTTACCGGAGCAGGTGCTCGGCACGCCATCGCGGCCAAGGCGATCGCTCTGGGTAGCGTCAGTCGTGGTAAGGGAACTCGTCGGGATGGTCTGATTCGCACCGCCGGAGCAGCTCGGAACAGTCAACGAGAGCGTCTTCGTGCCGCTGGCGTACGTGAGGTTGAGCGAGAGTGCGATATCGGTTCCGCAGACGAATGTGTCTGAAACCGAGATCCGGAACGGCGCCGCGTTTGTAGCAGCGCCGTCGATCGCCATGTTGGCGTAAGTAGAATCGGCATCTAACACCGTGACGCCTGGCGTCGTCGTAGTTAGGTGTCCCGAGATCGCGCTTTCGCTGCCGCAACCGTTGTTCTTCACACCGACGTTCAGCTTCACACATTCGGCCTTGTTAATGATGCCGTTGTTGTTGCCGCCGGAGTCGTCGATTGTATAGCTGGCAGTGTCGGGATTTTCCCACCTCGTCGATTTGCCCGCTAACTCCAGATTCGAGGCGCCGGTCATGACGAAGTTCTGCGTCACGCTGCCGCCACCCTGCGGCGCGACCGTGGCCGAGGCGGGCGAAGTGCTCGCGCAATTGCGATCCGCGTCCGCGGCTGTCGCGGTGTAGCTGCCTGCCGGGACGGTGATGGTGTAGGCGCCGTTCGCGTCACTCGCGCCAGCGTAGCCGTTGTTCAACGTGACGGTCACACCTTCGATCGGCGCGCCGGTTTCCGCTGAGGTGATCGAGCCTGTGACGGTACCGTAAACTCCCGCCGCCGAGACACAGGACGGAAATTTGTAGGATGCGATGCGGGTCGACCAGTTAAAGGCGCCGTTCGTCTTCAGGTACTCGTTAGTATAATAGAAGGTGCACTGGTCGATGGGATCGAGTGTCATCGAGGTGTAATCGCCCCAGCGATTCCCGGCGCCGCTTGTCTGCACACCAAGGCCTGCCTGGACGGTGGTTTCTGCGCCCATTGTTCCCGCTGCATCAGTGGCGAGGCGGCCGGTCATATAAATGCCCGGCTTGATGCTCGTGCTCGATTTGCTGTAGCCGAGCGCGATGTTGCTATCCTTGTCCATCGCGACCGACGACATCCACCGGTAGCTGGTATCCGGGTCGAACGTGCCGGATTGGAACACCGTCGGCGCGGTCGTAGAGCTGCCCGCGTTACGGAACTCCCACCACTTCACCGCGCCGTGCGCAGGCGTGCTGGCGCTGCCGGGCACGGTCGAGCTCGCCACGAGCGATTCCTGCGGTGAGGCCTGCGTGCCGTTGTTGCGATACGCAATCCGATACATGAAATGGCTGCCGAGGTTGTCGAGATAGTCTGCTCCGACTGCCGGCGAAGGTTGCGGCACGCAATCGCGATTCTGCTGCGCGCTGGTGTTGTTCACGCATGGCGCGCTGCTGATGCCGGTCGTCGAGATCACCGCGGAGGTCAGCGCGATTGTCGGCGTCGTGCCCCATGTCACTTTCACGCGCGTCGAGTCGGTCCGGTTCGTGAACTGCGCGTTTGGTCCGAGAATGAACGCGGCTTCGCCTGCGGGCGGCGGAGTTACGCTGTCGAGATCAGCGGGCAGGAACCCGTACTGGATGCCCACGCCATCCTTCGCCAGATCAGCCTGAAGCTTACGCGCCGGCTGGCCCGCGATCATTTTGTCGCGCTCGAAGACATAAACGCGGCCGGCCAGATACGTCGTTCCGGCGGAATTGAAGACATGTCCCGTCATGTAATAGCCGTCCGGCCAGACACCGGTGTGCGGGTAGTCGACGAAGTTCGTCGTGTCGGTCACGAAGTCATACAGGTAGTAATCGCCTGTCGCGTCCGATGTGGTGGAAACCGCGACGCACTGATGCGAGGCGCTTCCGCTCGGACCGTCGACAACGAACTGGGAGAGCACCCACCGGCCAGCGAGGATGTCGTAGGAGACCACGGGATCGCCGTCGTTGTGGGACGCGCATACGCCTCCGAGCGCCTGGAAGAGTGTGTTGCCAGCAGCCGGGCCGTACTGCAGCGCGCCGGTCGCCTTATCGAAGATCGCAAAGCTCGAGTTGTTCCATTGCACGAATTGTGTCGCGCCCACGCGGCCGTTCACGTCTGGTGGATTGCTCGACGGCACGAAACCGGCCGTTCCGGTGCCAACGCCATCAAATCCGGTGCCGGACGGTGAAGGCGCCGAGTATTGCTGCCCCTGCGCCGTCTGAATTGGCCCTTCTGGGCCGCCGTTCGCAGTCGGAGGCTGAGGACGAATCGGCTCGGGATGATCGTGCTTCGGAGCTTTCGATGGGGGGATAGGCCGCGTGTGCCGCAGTTCGCCGCTTCGGACCGCCTGAATAGGCCGATGATCCTGTTCCGGACCGGTGTAGGTAGTCGCCGCCTGGGTTTGCCCAGTAGCCTGCGCATGCTCTGCGGGCTGGCTGTTTAGAGCGGCTGAACCACCTCCACGCCGACTAGTCGTGGCAAGTGTCGGTCTCGCCGAATCAACTGCGATGCGGTCGGCGAATCGCGCGAGCCAGCCGGACGGCCTTACGGCGCCAGAGCTTGGCGCCGGCCGAAGAGCACACACGGCGAGCGTGGTACCAGTCGCGCAAAGCAGGATTGCGATCAGCGCGCGCAGGTTAATGAAGCCGGCGCGACTAGAGGTTGGTTTTTGCATGGGCATGGGCGTGGTCTTGGTTCAGCGAGGTTTTGGAGCGGTATGAGCTACTCGATCGATGCGGGTGCTCTAAGCCGGCACCGTTTATAAGTTTTTTGCGGACGAGACGTCAAAACTTATTTTACGGATTACGAAAATATCACCTGCCTGGCGAGCTCTCCGGCTTGCGCCGCTTAACAGCGCCACTCCGCCCTACCCAAGAAGCCGGCGATCGGGTGCGTACGGGAAGACCTGCGGCAGCTCTCCGGCACGCAATCGACTTTGCATCCGGCGCCAAAACTCCGGATGGAACAAATCACCGTGCCGCGCCATCAGCTCGGCCCGCGCTCGGTCCGGAAAGGCGAGGAAGCGCGGGAACTCCTCAGGAAAAATGTCGTTCTCACGCACAGAAAACCACGGCTCTGCTGAGAGCTCTTCTTCATAGCTTTGCGATTGCGGCAGCTCGCGAAAATTGCAATCGGTCAGAAAGCAAAGTTCGTCGTAATCATAGAACACCACGCGGCCGCGCCGCGTCAGGCCGAAATTCTTGGTCAGCAGATCACCGGGAAAAATGTTGGAAGCGGCAAGATCTTTGATTGCCTGCCCATAGTCGCAGGCTGCGCCGATTGCTGCTTCGGTGTTCGCCTCAGCAAAGAAGACGTTTAGCGGCTGCACGCGTCGTTCTACGTAGGCATGCGCGATGATGATGTCGTCCTCTTCTGCGCGAACGGTGCCTGCGGCGTCCCGCCGTAGCTCATCGAGCAAGGAGCGTTCAAATCGGTAGCGCGGAATCCGCAGGTGCTCGAAGTCGTGCGCCTCAATCAGCCGGCCGGCGCGATCGTGTTCGAAGACCAGCTTGTAGCGACGCATCACCTCGTTCCGGTCGCTCTCCTTCGGCTGGTCAAAACGATCCCGGATCAATTTGAAGACAACATCGTAGCTTGGAAGCGTGAAGACGATCATGACCATTCCGCGGGTGCCCGCAGCTTCGATGAAGCAGTCGTCGGAAGTCTGAAGGTGGTGGACGAAATCGCGATAGAACTCTGTCTTGGCATGCCGGTTGTAACCGAGTGCGTTGTAGAGCTCCGCCAGCCGCTTCCGCTGCATCACGTCGCGTAGCCATCGAACGAGCGCGAAAGGGCAGTGGCTATCGACGCGGAAGTAGGCGCGGGTGTAGGAAAAGAGGATCGCCAGGTCCGCTTCGCCGATCAGGAGTGCGTCCAGCGTGAGACGACGATCGTCCGGATGCAAAATGCAGAACGCTACCGGTCGAGAGGCACCCGCGCCGGTCACCCGTCCAACCAGGTAGGCGCCGCGGCCGCGATAAAAGACAGCGTCGACCATTTCGATCGCATCAATCGGGGCGAGGCGCTGCGCCGCGATTTCCACCGCAGCCGGCAAATCTTGCCATTGCCCGCCGCCAAACTGGTCGGTGAGCAGCTGGACGATGAGGTCGGGCACCCCGCGTCCTGAATAGGTGCGCGTGATCGTACCGACTTCGGCTGGTGGCGAATCGAAATCGGTGTCCAGGAATTCGATCGCGGGATTCACACCTTCGGTTGCGAAGACACGGCGGGTCAGCGAATTGAAAAAGCTTTCCGCGATGTCCCAGCGCTGCGACTGCGAAATGTGCGCCGAGTAAACCGCCTTGGTCGCACTCCAGATCGCGCGGTTTGCAATTCGATCGCCCATCAGCTCGCGCACCCGATTGGTCACGCTGCCGACGATGAGGGAATAAAGCCGGAGTCGCTCGCGGGCGTCATCGAAGCTGCCGTGCCACTCGCGTTTCAGGAAACGATCGCGCGCCCGGCGAGTGATTTCGTCGAATTGCGTCTCGTACTCGATGAATGCATCACGCGCTGCCTCGGCGCACAGAGCGGCGAGGCGGCTATCGGTCAAGGCGGGTGGAATCGATGTGTCGTTATCGCTCATTAGTAGGGCCGCCGCTCACCTCCGTATGTTCTCGTTGTAGAGTGCGCTCTCCTCAGCACATCCGCGACACGGCGCGACGCCAGGAACTCCGCTGAAACAGCGGACGCTACATCTTATTTGAACTGCTCGGCTTCGGTCGATCCGGCGAGCGCGGCGGTCGAGACATCGCCGCCCCCGATCACCTTCGCCACTTCATCAAAATACCCGGTGCCGACTTCGTGCTGATGCCTGGTGGCGCTATAGCCATCCTTCTCCGCGGCGAACTCCGCTTCCTGCAACTCGGAATACGCCGCCATGCCGCGGTCACGATAGCCGTGCGCGAGCTTAAACATGCTGTAGTTGAGCGCGTGGAATCCGGCCAGGGTTACAAACTGGAATTTGTAGCCCATCGCGCCGAGCTCACGCTGGAACTTGCCGATCGCCGCGCCGTCCAGCTTCGCCTTCCAGTTGAACGACGGTGAGCAGTTGTAAGCCAGCCGCTTGCCGGGGAATTTTTCCTGCACAGCCTCGGCGAATTTCTTCGCTTCCACGATGTCCGGCTTCGAAGTCTCGAACCAGAGCAGGTCGGCGTACGGTGCGTAGCTGATCGCGCGCGCGATCGCCTGGTCGATGCCGGCGTACACTCGGAAAAATCCTTCCGCTGTCCGTTCGCCGGTGAGGAATTCGCGATCACGCTCGTCGATGTCACTGGTGATCAGTGTTGCGCCGGCAGCATCCGTCCGCCCGATGATGATTGTCGGCACGTTGCAAACGTCGGCGGCCAGCCGGCCGGCGATCAGGTTACGGATCGCGGTCGCGGTCGGGAGCAGCACTTTGCCACCCATATGACCGCACTTCTTCTCGCTCGAGAGCTGGTCTTCCAGATGAACGCCCGCTGCACCGGCTTCAATCATCGCCTTGATCAGCTCGAAAACGTTGAGTGGCCCGCCGAATCCTGCTTCCGCGTCCGCCACAATCGGGACGAGCCAATCCGTGGCTGACTTGCCTTCGGCATGGTCGATCTGGTCGGCACGCTGAAGCGCCTGGTTGATTCGCTTCACGACCGCCGGGACGCTATTGGCCGGATACAAACTTTGATCCGGATACATTTGTCCCGCGAGGTTCGCATCGGCGGCGACCTGCCACCCGCTCAAGTAAATCGCCTTCAATCCGGCGCGGACTTGTTGCACGGCCTGGTTTCCGGTCAGTGCGCCAAGAGCATGCACGTACGGCTCTTTGTTGAGCAGGTCCCAGAGCCTTTCCGCACCGCGACGCGCAAGCGTGTGCTCGATCAACACTGTCCCCTGAAGACGGCGAACGTCTTCAGCCGAGTAGGTGCGCTCGATACCTGTCCAGCGCTGTCCTTTCCACTCGTTAGGCCGAATGCGGCCGCTCTCTCGCGGTGAGTGTCCGTTGTCCGCTTGCTTTTTCATCATTCAATCCAATTCATCGTATGCGGGCAGGGTCAGGAATTCGGCGAAGTGATCGTCTGTCGTAATCCTGTCGAACAGGCTCCGGGCCGTGTCGAACTCGTCGCCGCGGAACCTCTTCACTTTGTCAAGCTCTTCCTCGAGAACGGTGCGAAAAAGTTCCTTCGTCACCTTGCGGCCGTCGTCGAGAACGCCACGCTCGTTACGAATCCATTGCCAGACCTGTGCCCGGGATATTTCGGCTGTCGCTGCGTCTTCCATTAAATTGAACAGCGGCACCGCGCCGCGGCCGCGGAGCCACGCCTCCAGGTACTGCACACCGACACTGACGTTCTGGCGCAAACCAGCGTCAGTGATCGGTTCGGTCGGGCCGAATTCGAGCAGATCGCGTGCGGTGACGTCCACATCATCGCGCTTGCGATCGATCTGGTTCGACCGCGGCATGACGGCGTCGAAGGCGTCCCTGGCAAGCTGCACCATGCCCGGGTGTGCGACCCATGTGCCGTCGTGGCCGTCCCGCGCCTCCCGTTCTTTGTCGGCTCGAACCTTCGCAAATGCGTCCTCGTTTTTGGCCGGGTCATCCTTCACCGGGATGAAAGCCGCCATTCCGCCCATCGCGAAGGTGTTTCGGCGGTGACATGTCCTGATGCAAAGGAGCGAGTAGGAGTGCATGAAATGCGTTGTCATTGTGATCAACGCTCGGTCGGCAAGAACGAAGTCAGGTTTGTTCCGGAACTTCTTGATGCACGAAAAAATGTAGTCCCACCGGCCGCAGTTCAGCCCGGCGGAATGATCGCGAAGCTCGTAGAGGATTTCGTCCATCTCGAACGCCGCCGGGATGGTTTCGATCAGCACGGTGGCGCGAATCGTACCGCGTGGGATGCCGAGTTCGTCCTGAACGAGATTGAAGGCGTCGTTCCAGATGCGTGCCTCGAGATGGCTCTCCATTTTAGGGAGATAAAAGTATGGGCCGCTCCCGCGGCTCAGCAGCTCGCGCGCGTTCTGAAAAAAGTAGAACCCGAAGTCGAACAACCCAGCGGCGACTGGTTCGCCGTCCACGAGCATATGTTTCTCCACCAGATGCCAGCCGCGCGGCCGGACGAGCAGAACAGCGAGGTCATCCTTCAGCTTGTATTCTTTTCCCTCTGGACTGCTGAAACTGATCGTGCGCCGAATCGCATCGCGCAGGTTGATCTGGCCTTCGATCATGTTCGGCCAGGTGGGCGAATTAGCGTCTTCGAAATCGGCCATGAACGTTTTCGCGCCGCAATTGAGTGCGTTGATCACCATTTTGCGGTCCGTCGGCCCAGTGATCTCCACCCGGCGATCGCGCAGATCCGCGGGAATCGAGGCGCAGGTCCAGTTACCGTCGCGGATCTGCTTCGTGTCCGTGAGAAAATCGAGCGACTCTCCGCCATCGAGCCGCGCCTGACGGTCCTGTCGGCGCTGCAAACATTCCTTGCGCCTCCCGTTAAACTCGCGGTGCAATTTCGCAACCAAGGCGAGCGCGTCGTGCGTAAGGATTTCGTCGAAGCCGGCCGCGGTCTCGCCGCGAATCTCCACACCGGCGGGCAAAGTTGTCGTCTTCTTCATGTGGCGCTCGCATTGGAATCGCGGCAGTCCCGTTTTTCGCGTGCGTGACGCATGTCATCCTGAGCTGCGGTCTGTCTGTCGTTTACGCGGCTCAGGATGACAACAATCGCGCGCCGTGTGTAAGCTGCGGGATGAACGTTCGTCTTTGTTTTGCGCTCCTGCTCGCCTCCGCGCTGTCAGCATTCGCCCAGCAAACTCCACAGCAGCTTGCCGATTCCGAGTTGCCCTCGCTCCTCGCGATCTACAAGGATCTCCACACGCACCCCGAGCTTTCGACGTTTGAAGAGCGCTCGTCCGCGATTGTGGCGAAGGAGCTGAAGGCAGCCGGTTGCGAGGTGACCGATCACGTCGGCCAGTACGAAGACCGCAAGCAGGCGTTCGGTGTTGTCGGCGTGATGAAGAATGGCGACGGGCCGGTCGTGCTCGTCCGTACGGACATGGACGCGCTTCCCGTGCATGAAGAGACCGGCGCGCCCTACGCCAGCAGCGCGAGCATGAAAAACCGCGACGGCAAGGACGTCCCGGTAATGCACGCCTGCGGACATGACATCCACATGAGCAGCCTGATCGGCACAGCGCGCGCTCTTTCCAAGCTGAAGGACAAATGGCACGGCACGATCCTGTTTATCGGACAGCCGGCTGAAGAAATGGTGGGCGGCGCGCGCGCAATGTTAAAAGATGGGCTCTACACGCGCTGGCCGAAACCGGCCTACGCCCTCGCCCTGCACGACGATGCTGACATTGAAGCGGGGAAGATCGGCGTGACCGAGGGTTACTGCTACGCCGCCGTCGATTCCGTGGACGTGACGGTGAAGGGAATGGGCGGCCACGGCGCCTACCCGCACAGAACGAAGGACCCGATCGTCCTCTCGGCAGAGATCATCAACGCGTGGCAAACAATTGTGTCGCGCGAGAAAAACCCGCTTGAGCCAGCGGTTGTCACCGTTGGCTCCATCCATGGTGGCACGAAGCACAACATCATTCCGGACGAAGTGAAAATGCAGCTCACGGTGCGCAGTTATAAGACCGACGTTCGCGATCTGGTCCTCGCCGACATTGAACGAATCGCGAAAGGCTGCGCCACCACGGCCGGTTTGCCTGCCGACCATATGCCCGAGGTGCGGGTGCTGCAGGATGAGCACGTCAACGCGACTTACAACAATCCCGAGCTGACAAAACGCGAGACCGCCGCAATGAGAACGGCGCTCGGTAACGACAATATGGTCGACAAACCGCCGACAATGGGCGGCGAAGATTTCTGCGAATACTCCCTGCCGGACCATTCGATTCCCGCATTCATGTTCAACGTCGGTGCGGTCGCGCCGGAGAAAGTTGCCGAATCGAAACAGCCGGGCGCAACACCGCTGCCCAGTCTGCATTCGAGCAAATTCCTGCCGGTGGCGGATCCGACCATCCGCACCGCTGTCATCGGAATGACAAGCTGCCTGCTCGATTTGATGAAACGGTAGGGACATCGCGCTGCGATGTCTGGCGCACGGCGCAGCGCGCCGTCCCTACCGTGCTGAGGACAACGTCAGACGAAGCTGAACGTCACTTCACGCGGACGTTCTTGCGCAGAAAAGTCGGGACGTCGAGATCCTGCCCCTCGACGATCGTGGGCTCGCTTTTTTCGAATCGTCCGCGCGTCACCGGCTCGAATTGAAGAACTTCCTGTTTGGCGTGCATCTGGTCGCGAGTCCGCTTCGAATGCTTCGCTGTAGCATCGAGCGGCAGTTCGACAGCGGGTTGTGGCGTGGCAGCGACTGGTTTTCGCCTGGGCGGAACAACAGGTGGCGGTGGTGGCGGCGGCGGTGGTTCTGCCTCGAGCACAGCCTCAGGTTGCGGATCAGCTTCGTAGGAGACGAACTGCGGCTCCCGCTCGGCCGGCGCAACTTCCCCGAACGGCGGCTCGGGCTGGGCGATCGCATTTTCTTCGAATGGCGCCGGCCCGGTCGGTTCATCCAGCCGTGCCTCGATCGATCGAAGTTCAACCGGAGGCGGTGGCGGCGATGGTTCAAAAACCGGTGCTGGCGGTGGAGGCGTCGCTGCGATCGGTTCCGCCGGAATTGAGATAGCGGCGGGCTCATCACCTTGCACCGCGAGTGCACTGATGATGGTGACGCTTAGTCGGTTACCCATTCGTCCATCGACCGACGTACCGAAAATGATGTGAGTTTGATCCCCGACGTGCTTGCCGAGCTCCTTCATGAGTATCTCGACTTCCGTCAGCGTCATGCCGGGACCGCCGGCAACCTGCACGAGCACATTAGCCGCCGTCTCAAGCATTCGCCCGCGATCCATCAGCGGGTTCTTTAACGCCTGGTTCAACGCATCGTGGGCGCGGTTGTCGGAGTCCGATTCACCGAAACCGAAAACGCACCTGCCGCTGGGCGCTCGCAAAGCGGAAAGCAAATCGTCGAAGCCGATGCGGATCAGACCTGGCCTCTGGATGATACTTACAATCGACCGAACGCTCTGGCTGATCGTCAGATCCGCCGCGGCAAACGCCTGATGAATCCCGGCACGCGGCGCGACAATGTCGCCGAGGCGATCGTTTTCGAAGCAGATGACGGCATCGGCGTATCCGCGCAGCGCGGCGAGGGCTTCATTCGCCTGAGCCATGCGGCGTTTGCCTTCGAATGCGAATGGCATTGTAGCGAAGCCAATAACGAGCGAGCCGTTCTCACGCGCCACCTGGGCCACGCATGGCGCCGCGCCCGACCCCGTGCCGCCCCCGAGTCCGGCACATATAAAGACCATTCGCGCATCGGTGATCGCCTGGCGGATCTCGTCCGCGGATTCGAAGGCCGCGTTATAGCCGACCTCCGGATCACCTCCGGCCCCGAGTCCACGAGTGGTGGTGCGGCCGAGCTGCACCTTTGCCGCCGCGACCGAGCTGGCGAGTGCCTGCACGTCGGTGTTCATGGCGATAAGCTCTGCGCGCTCCAGTCCGTCGAGCACGATTCGGTCGAGTGCATTTGAACCGGCGCCGCCGATGCCGACCACTTTGATGGTGATCAGGTCATTGTCGCGTTCCGGCAGGCTGTAATTGCGGCTGAGTTGTATCATAAAGTTAGGGACGGACCGCCGGGCCGTCCGCCATTCCACGCGTTCGGCGCGCCCGGCGGTCGCGCCCTGCCAACTGCTAATCGTTCCCTCATCTCACTCGGTTAAAGAATTTGCCGACGATTCGATCGCGCCAGCTCCTCGGCCGTCGATCGGCCTGCACGGCGTGGGCATACTTGATCAGTCCGATCGCGGCGGAGAACTGCGGATTTTCAAATGCGCTCGTCAGCCCGCTCATCGTCTGTGCATGCGCGACTCGCGCCGGCATTTCGAAAATTTCCTCGGCGAGATGAGCGATTCCGGAGAGATGGCTGGATCCGCCGGTGATGAAGACACCTTCGCCCGCGTAGTTGATGAATGGCTCCTCATCGAGCTTGCGCTTCAGGAGCTCAAAAGTTTCCTGCAATCGCAGATGAATGATCGTGTTCAGCGTCTCGCGGTCGATCTCTTTGCCGGCGAACCCGGAGTCGTCCTTCAGCAGCACCGTCTCGCCCGGCAGACAGTTACCCAGGGTCACACTCCCCTCCTCCGTCTTGAGCTTTTCGGCCCGCGTCATCGGAATGCGCAGACCCATGGAGATGTCGTTCGTGATGTGATCGCCGCCGACGCCGAGAGAGCCGCTCTGCTTCACCGCTCCGTCGACATACAGAATGTAATCGGTCGTTCCGCCACCAATATCGATCACGAGCGCGCCGAGATTTTTCTGGTACTGAGTCAGCACAACCTGGGCGGCGGCGAGCGGATTGAAGACGACGTCCTCCACGTCGAGGGGCAGCTCCTTCACACACCTGATCGTGTTCTGAACCCGGGTTCGAACTCCGTGGATGATGTGGAAATCGGCCTCGAGCCGTTCGCCGAGCATGCCGATGGGATTGAGCACTCCGTCCTGACCGTCGACGTGATAATGCTGGATGATCGAATGCAGGAATGCGTTCGGCGCCGGGATGCTGACTTCGCGGGCGTTGATCTTCACATCCTCGACGTCCTGCTCGTCGATCTCATCCCGGTCTTCGGGCAGAACTATGCAACCGCGATTGTTGAAACTGTGAATGTGGGCGCCGGCCACGCCGACATAGACGCTCCGGATCATTACGTCACTTTTCTGCTCAGCATCGACGACCGCTTCGTGCACGCACTTCATCGCCGTTTCAAAATCGACGATCTCGCCTTTGCGCACGCCGCGTGACGGCGCCTGCCCGACCCCGAGAATCTTGATCGTTCCGTCCGGTCTGCCTTCGCCGACCACGACGCAGATCTTCGATGTCCCGATCTCCAGACCGACCATTAAATCGCTACTCGCCATTCTTTATCCCTTCTTTCCTTTGTGAACCGGGATCGCCCGACGTGTCCTGGGCTGTTCCGGGTCCGCTTTTTGTTTGGGGGCAATCGCCGCTCCGCTTTTCGGCGCGTCCCCCGGATGCACCGGTATTGCTCTCATGATTCGCGGCTGTTCGTTCGGATCGATCGTCTCATTGATCACTTCAGAAGCGGGTTTCGCGAACGTCACGGGGACGTTTCGCTGCACGAGCAAATTGACGGTCTCAATCTCGTGCTGCGAATCATCCGCCCAGACGAGGAACTGCTCGAGCCGCTGCAACTGCGCCTCGAGATTATCGAACGCGAATGTGACGCGCGCGTGCGTCTTGTCCGAAACGGTGAGGCAGTAGCCTTTCGAGACGTCGATCTCGCGAATCTGGAACCGTGTCTGCATGAAGCTGCGCGTACTCAATCGCAATAGTTCGAGCGCGGCCCTGGCCTCGAATGAGGCGACGGTTTTCCCGGGCTCGAGCGACTCGCTCGAGCAGCCCGTGATGAGCGGAAGCCCGAGGTATTCCGGCAACAGTTTCTTTTGTTTCATGAGAACGCCGCGCGCGTCGATCAAAAACGCGCCCTCGGATGCGAATGGATCGTTCAGCTCCTTGTCCGCCGTGATCCACGCGATCGGCTTGCGCTCGGTGATGACGATGTCGATCTCGCTCGGCATTTTCCGCACGACCTGCACTTCATCGACCTGCGGAAGCTGCTGCAAATCGTCGTGCACACGCGCGAGATTCACGCTGAAGATATTAATGCCGTCGGCGAGATTGGCGGCCTTCAATACCTGCTCACGTTGCAGGGTCCCGTCGGTTTGCACGTCGACCGTGCTGAGCCGGTAATCCGGATTCTCGAAGAACAAGCGCTTCGCGCCAAAGCGCACGCCGGCCGCTACACCCGCGCAGACCGCTAGCGCGAGCGCGATTTTCGAGACGAAGACGATGATCCGCCGGTTGCGATGCCGGGTTGCTTTGTGCGAACGCACTTTGACGTCGAGCAGATGCTGCCGGCGTCGAACCCGGGTGTTGGAAATGCGCTGGTTGCGGGCGCGCGGCCGTTCCGCCATCCGGGCTCTTATTGCGCACCGCCTTTCATTCGAGCCTGCGATAACTCGATGATGCGCAGGCAGAGCTGCGGGTAATTGATTCCGCCGGCAGCAGCCATTTCCGGCAGCAAGCTCGCCTCTGTCATCCCGGGAATCGTGTTCACTTCCAAGACGCTCGGCTCCCCGTCATCGGGCAACATCACGTCGACACGCGAATAGACTTTCAGACCCAGGGCCCGATGCGCGCGCAGCGCCACGTCCTGCACCGCGCGGGTGCGCGCCTCGCCAATTTGCGCCGGGCACACGTGCTCCGCGCCTCCGCCAGCATTCGGATTGAGAAACGGGTACTTGTTGGTGAAATCGTAAAATCCGCCCTTCGGAATAATCTCGAGAACCGGCAACGCCCGATCGCCCAGGATGCCGATCGTTAACTCCCGTCCGGGAACGAATTTCTCGACCAGCAACTCGCGATCGTACTTCAGCCCCTCCGCAATCGCGGCGTCCACCTCGCGCTCGTTTTTTACGATCGAAATACCAACGGTCGAGCCCTGGCGCGGCGCCTTGATCGCGTAGGGAATCGGCATCGTCGGCCGCTGCCCTTCCCTGATCACCTGCCAGTACGGCGTCGGCACTTCGGCTTCGCGGAATTTCTCCTTCGACAAGATCTTGTCGAAGGCGATGCGGCTCTCCTCGACACCTTCGCCGGTGTAGGCGACGCCGCGCGATTCGAGGATCCGCTGTACCTGGCCGTCCTCGCCGAAGGTCCCGTGCAGGGCGATGAACGCGAGATCAGTTTCGGCCGGGAGCGCGAAGTCCTCATCGCGAACATCGACTTCCGCGACCTCGGCGCCAACGGAGCGTAATGCCTTCGCGATGCCGCGGCCGGTCGCGAGCGAAACATCGCGCTCCGCGCCTGGACCACCCATGAGCACTGCAATTTTCCCAGGCAGTCCTCTCACATTCTGGTTCACGCCTCTTCCCCCACGATCTGCACCTCGGTTTGCAGCTCGACGCCGCGCTTCTCTCGCGCGGCCGTCTTGATCTGCTCAATCAGTTCCATCATCTCCGCGGCCGTCGCGCCGCCCTCGTTCACGATGAAATTGCCGTGCACATCCGAGACGCGCGCTTTGCCGATGCGCATGTTCTTGAGACCGAGACCATCGACGAGCTTGCCGGCCGGACAGCTCGCCGGGTTTTTGAAAATGCACCCGGCACTGGCCGCAATCGGCTGCGTGCTGCGGCGTTTTTCCTGCGATGCCTGCAGCTTGCGCAGGATCTCTTCCGGATCGGAATGCGTGCCGCGAAAGACCGCCGAGACCGCGTAATTGCGTTGCAGCGTCGGGACGTGGCGATAATGCACCTCCAGTTCGCTGGCCGCCCGCGTCTGCACATTGCCTTCGCCGTCCAGGTAGCGAACACTGACCACATTATCGAACGTCTGGCCGCCCATCGCGCCCGCGTTCATCCGCAGCCCGCCGCCGACGTTGCCGGGAATTCCTTCCATCCATTCCAGCCCGCCAATCCCATGCGCTTTCCCTGCATACGCCACCTGCTTCAACTTAACTCCGGCTCCGGCGGTAATCTCAGCGTCGAGCACCTCGATGCGGGCGAACTCGCCGCCGCTTGGATGAACCACCACACCACGAATACCGCCGTCGCGAACGAGCAAATTCGACCCGCGACCTATCACGAAAAGCGGGAGATTTTCGCGACGGCAAAATCGGATCAGCTCGCCAAAGGCGGCTTCCGTTCGAGGTTCGACCCAGAACTGCGCCGGCCCTCCCACGCGCAGGGTGGTGTGCTTCGCGAGCGGTTCGTAGAGCCGCACGTCGCCCTCTTCGCCCGCGATTTCCTTCAGCTTTTCCGCGACCACCAGATCAGCCGCCAGCGCGGCAAGTTGCTCGTGAATGTTGCCCGCGCCGAGACTCAGGACGAGATCACCCGAGTCGAGCATGTTTCCGATATCGCGGTGCACCCGCTCGAGTCGCGATTGATAAGTCACACCACCATGTCCATGCGCCGCCACCTCGTCCGCGATGGTGCGTCCGCTGATCCCGGGAATGGGCTGTTCGCTCGCCGGATAGACATCGGTAATGACAACGCGCAACGCGTCGTCGAAGGCCCGGCCAAACTCTTTCCGCAGCGCTTTGGTCCGCGAATAGCGATGCGGTTGAAACATCGCCAGGACGCGATTTCGGCCGGCCGCCTTGGCGGTGGCGAGGGTAGCGCGGATCTCGGTCGGGTGATGCGCGTAGTCGTCGACAAGGAGAAAACGTTCACTGGCGTATTTGATCTCGAAGCGGCGCCGGGCGTGCTCGAAATTCCTCAGCGACTTGGTGACTCGTTCGAACGGAACACCGAGCTCCGTCGCGACCGCGATCACGCCGAGCGCGTTGCTGACGTTGTGTTTGCCCGGCACGTTCAGGACGGCGTCACCGATCTTCTCGCCGTTGCGCCAGACACAGAAGAGCGACGCGAAATCCTTCAGCTCGACTTCCGTGGCGCGGTAATTCGCTTTTTCACTAAACCCGAAGGAGACGAGTGGTGCAGGGACCCGGCCGCGGCAAATTCGCGCGGCATGAGGGTCGTCAGCGCTGTAAAAAATCGTGCCATTCGTCTGGTCGAGCAATTGATTGAAGACCGCCTCGATCGCAGCGAGATCCGGGTAAAAGTCCAGGTGCTCCTCCTCTATATTAAGGATGAGCGCATGCTCGGGATGGAAAAGCGCGAGGGTTCCATCGCTCTCATCACCTTCGGCAACGAAGTACTCTCCGGCTGGATCCCAATGGGCGTTCGTGCCGAGGATGGGAATCTCCGCGCCCACATAGTGCGATGGATGCAGCCCGCCTTCACGCAACACATGCGCCATCATGGCCGAGGTCGTCGTCTTACCGTGCATCCCCGCGACGATGATGCCGCGCTTCGCCCGCATAATTGTGGCAAGCGCTTCGGCGCGTCGCGCCACGCATTTTCCTGTCGCGACGGCGTCCGCCAGGATCGGGTTCTCAGGCCGGATCGCTGACGAATAGACGACGATCTCCGCATCGGCCGCATCTTCTGCGTGATGCTGGAGATGAAAGCGCAGGCCGAGCCGCTCGAGTCGTTCAGTCTCGACAGATCGCACCTTGTCCGAGCCACTGACCTGATGGCCGAGCTCGAGGAGAAGGGCGGCGATTCCGCTCATTCCACTGCCGGCGACGCCGATGAGATGGACACGATGGCGCTCCCGCGTGAGCAGGGTTTGCAGATCGAACTCAGAGGCGGACTTCATGATTGGGCCCACTATAGCGTTCCATCGTTTCAACGACCAAAGCGGCTGCGTCTTGCGGCGCGAGTGCGCGAGTCTTTTGCCCCATTCGTTCGAGTCGCGGACGATCGCCAAGCAGATTCCGGATCAAACGCGCGAGCACATCGTCGACTATTTCGGATTCCTTCAGGAGCACAGCCGCCTCGCGCCCGGTGAAAATCTCGGCGTTGCGCGTCTGATGATCATCGGCTGCGTAAGGAAACGGGATAAGGATGGAAGGAAGCGAGAAGACGGCCAACTCTGACAAGCTCGCGGCGCCCGAGCGCGCAATCGCGAGGTCGGCTGCGCTGTAAGCTTCTTCCATTGCATGGTAAAAGGGCGCAACGAAGGCGGGGAATTGCTCGCGCGCATAGGCATCACGCACGACTTTTTCGTCGCGCGTCCCGCAGAGGTGAATGATCTGCACCGCTGTTTCTCGCAGGAACGGGAGCGATTTCAGCATCGCCTGATTGATACCGCTCGCGCCCTGGCTGCCGCCCATCACGAGAAGCGTGGTCGAATCCGTACGTAAACCGAATCGTTCACGCGCGGTTGCCTGGTCTATTTGCGTGAGGGCACGGCGAATCGGCGTCCCGGTAAACTCCGTCCGGACCGCGGGAAAAAACTGTGCGCACTCCTTGAAGCCGAGGAGGACGGCCCGCACCATCCGCGCAGTCAGCCGGTTCGCCTTTCCCGGAATCGCATTCGACTCATGCACGAAAGTGGGAATGCCGCGCATCCGTCCTGCCAGTACCGGGGCGGTGGAAGTAAATCCGCCCATTCCGAGCACCACATGCGGCTTGAATGCCTGATAGATTTTTCTGCACCGCGACAAGCTCTCGACGAAGCGCCGCGTGAAGCCAAGAATGGCGGGCGAAAATGGCGAGGGCAGCCCGATGCTCGGTAGCCGCTCGACGCGAAACTCGGAGCGGTTCGAGACCGCCAGGGTATCGATCTCTTTCTCGGAAATAAACAACATCACTTCGTGGCCGCGCTCGCGCAGGACTTCGGCCACAGCAAGGCCCGGAAACAGGTGCCCGCCCGTTCCGCCGCATGCGATCACGGTGTTCATTGGGACAGCTCCTGTGTGCGAACACGCCACCAGGAGAGGCGAGGCCCCTCGATTCCGCCCGGAATGATGACTTCGGCCGGAGCTTGGCTCATATCCGCGGCGTCACTCGCACCTGCACGGTGGTGCGTTTCTTGTTCACCGGCTCGAGCACGGCCTGGCGGTAAATGTTGAGGAGAATGCCGACGCCGAACAAGCAGGCGGCGAGATTCGATCCGCCGTAGCTGATGAACGGCAGCGGCAGACCTTTGTTCGGCAAGAGCGAGGTTGTGACACCAATATTCACCGCGGCTTGGAGCGCGAGGAGCGAGACGATGCCGCAGCCGAGTAGCAGCCCAAACCGGTCCTTGGCGTGGAGCGCGATCATCATCCCGCAGACGATGATCACGACGAAGAGAAAGACGACGAGCAGGCTGACGCGCAAGCCAAGCTCCTCGCCGATCATCGGAAAAATAAAGTCGGTGTGCGCGTAGGGCAGGTAGAGCATCTTCTGCCGGCCCTGGCCGAGCCCGAGCCCTTCCATCCCGCCACTGCCCCAGGCGATCAGGGCCTGCATCTGTTGCAACCCGGCGTCGTCCTTAAATTTCTCCGGATCCATGAAAGCGGAGAGTCGCGCCATTCGCTCCGGCATATGGGTCGCGACAAAGAGGATCCCGGCGAGGCCGCTGAGTGAGAGCGCGCCGAGCAGCGCCGGATTGGTTCCAGCAACGAACATCATGACGAACATTGTCGCGCCGATCAACGCGGTGCTGCCGAGGTCGACCTCCGTCACGATGAGCGCGAGAAGCAGTGCGACGACCGCGAATGGAACGACAAAGCCCGGCACGATCTTGCCGCTCGTCTTCTCGGTACGCGCAAACCACCAGGCGAGAAAAAATACTGCAGCAACCTTCCCGAGCTCGGAGGGCTGGAAAGTCACGCCGCCGACCCCGACCCAGCGGCGCGAGCCGTTGATGCGCATTCCCACGTGCGGCACGAAACAGAGCACCAAGGCAGCGAGGGCAATCCCGAACCAGAGCCACCACGTCCGCTGCCAGAAATGGTAATCGACCACCGCGGCAGTCACGCAGACGACAAGGCCAATCCCGAGCCAGACGGACTGCCGTTTCACGAAGAAGTAAACGTCGCCGTGACTGTCCTTCGCAAAAGCACTCGTGCTGAAAAGCATGACAATGCCGATGACCAGCATTGCGAGGACTGCGACGAAGAGGAAATAGGCGCTTTTCCGGTGCATTATTCGGCGTTCGCCTTCTTCGCCTTCGGCGGAGCTTTCGTGGGAATGATCAGCTTCTGTCCGATCTTCAGTTTGTGCGGATCGTCGATGTGATTGGCGGCGAGCAGATCGTCGTAAGGGACGTGGAATTTCTTCGCGATTTTCACCGGGTTATCGCCTTTCTCGACTACGTAGCTTTTTGAGGGCGGAGAGACCGGGAGTGCCTTTTCAACGCGTTTCGGCTCGTCGTTCTTCGGACCAACCTTGGCGATGATCTTCTCCGGCGAGTGGGTCGGCTTCGGCTTGCCCGCGAGCGGAGTGGCGGATGCGCTGGCCGCTGTATTCTCGATCCTGGCTGATTGAGTTGTCGCGCTCGCCGGAGCCGATGAACTGGCGCGCGGCTTGATCGTGTTGAAGGCAATGATCCCGGCGACCGCCACGACGTGCAGCACGAGCACTATGAGCAGCGCGCGCGACAACTTCATGTTCGGCTCTGACGCGCCCCCGAAGTCGTAATCCACGTCGTCCGGCAGACCGAGCGAACGGCGCGCAGCGGTGGCGCGCAATTTTTTGCGGGGGAGGAGCGCTGGTAATTTCATGATCACTTCGGAAGGGCCTGGACGAGAGCTCGAAACTGATCGCCGCGGTCGGCGTAACTCTTGAACATGTCGAAGGACGAAGTCCCGGGGGAGAAGAGCACGACATCGCCAGGCTTCGCGATTGCGTGGGAACGATCGACCGCATCCGCGAGCGATTCAGCGATTTCACATCGCACCGTCTCCGCCCAATCACGGCAGATCCGCTCCGCCATTTCGCCGATCAACACGACCGACCGAACTCTCTTGCCGACGAGGTCGCGGAGCGGTTCGAAGCTGAAACCCTTGTCCTTGCCGCCCGCGATGAGCACGACCGGATGATCCTGGGCAAGCAGCGCTTTCTCGACCGCATCGAGGTTGGTCGCTTTCGAGTCGTTGATGTAACTGACGCCGCTGAGCTCGCGGATAAATTCGCAACGGTGCGGCCGCGGCTGATAGGCGCAAAGCGGCGGCACCATTTGCGCAAAGGACAAGCCGCGCGCCTGCCCGGCGGCGAGTGCGGCCATCATGTTCTCGATGTTGTGCGAACCGCGCAATTTCGCGGCGCCGATCCGGAGCACCGTCTCGCCGTCGTAACGGATTGCGCCTTCCGCGAGATGGAAATCCGCCCGGTCGCTGTAGGCACTGAATGTGACCGTCCGCGCTCTGAGCCTGGGAAAGCGCTCCGCCGCGTTGACTACGGCCACATCATCGGGCGTCTGATGTTCGAAAATTCGAAGCTTTGCCGCCCGGTACTCCTTTACCGACGCGTAACGATCGAGATGATCCGGCGCGAAGTTTAGCCAGATCGCGATCCCTGGTTTGAATTGGCTGACCGTTTCGAGTTGGAACGAGCTGACCTCGACGGTCAGGACATCAAATTGATTGCGCTGCCTCGCGACTTCGCAGAGCGGTTTTCCGATGTTCCCGCTGGCAATCGTGCGCTGACCGCACGCGTTCAGCATCTGCGCGATCAACTCGGTCGTCGTTGTTTTTCCATTCGTGCCGGTGATCGCGATCGTCGGCAAATCGCAGGACCGCCAGCCGAGCTCGAGCTCTCCGATCACTGCCGCTTTCTTGGCGGCGAAATGGGAGGCGAGCGGCGAAACGGGATCGATCCCCGGACTGATCACGATCAGGTCATAATCGGATGGGTCGTTCTCGGCCGCTGAGCCTGCAACAATCCGAACGCCGCGAACGCGCAGATCGTCCAGCGTCGATTTGAGGAGGCGTTTTTCCTCCGCGCTATCGAGGACGGTGACCTCGGCTCCCTCCTCACGCAGCAGGAGCGCGGCCGCACTTCCGCTTAACCCGGCGCCGAGGACCGCCGCTTTTTTTCCGGCGTAACGCGAGGCGCTCATCGCAGTTTAAGAGTGGCAAGGCCGAGGAGCGCAAAAATCATGGAGAGAATCCAGAACCGCACGATGACGGTGTTCTCCTTCCAGCCGCTCAGCTCAAAGTGATGGTGCAGCGGCGACATCGCGAAAATGCGTTTGCCGGTCAGCTTGAAACTCAGCACCTGGAGAATGACGGAGACGGCCTCGAGGACGAACACTCCACCGACGACAGAGAGGAGCAGTTCCTGTTTGCAGCATATCGCCACCACGCCAACCAAGCCCCCAATCGCGAGTGAGCCGGTGTCCCCCATGATCACTTTCGCCGGGTGACAGTTGAACCAGAGGAATCCAAGGCCGGCGCCGACCAGCGCGGCGCAGAGAACTGTCAACTCCCCGGTGAAAGGGTAGAACGGGACCTGGAGATACTCGGCGATTTTGTAATTGCCGGCCGCGTAGGCGAGCAGCGCGTAGGTGAATGCGACGGTGATCGTGCAGCCGATCGCGAGGCCGTCGAGACCGTCGGTGAGATTTACGGCATTGGATGCGCCGACGATGACGAGGGCAAAGAAGAGCAGCGTGAGCCACGCCATGTTCTCGATTACCGGTGCCTTGAAGAACGGCATGTAAAGCGAGCGCGCCTGGACATCGAGCAGCGGGCTGGTGAGAAAGACGGTGGTGACGACTGCTGCGACTGCGACTTGAAAAACCAGTTTCACCCGGCCGGGAATGCCGTCCGACTTCTTCTTCGTGACCTTCAGGTAATCGTCAGCAAAACCAACCCCGCCGAGCACGACCATGCTGAAAAGCGCCAGCCAGACGAAGCGGTTGTCGGGTCGCGCCCAGAGAACACTCGAGACGAAAACCGCGCCGATGATCAGCACGCCTCCCATCGTCGGTATGCCGGCTTTTCCGCTATGCAATTCCGCCAGGCGATGGACCTCGTCAGCGGTGCGAATCGGCTGGCCGATCTTCAGCGAGGTCAGTTTCCGGATAACGAAATTCCCAAAGACGAGCGAGAAGACGAACGCGGTCACGGCGGCGGCAACGGCGCGAAACGTGACGTAAAAAAACACGTTGGTGCCTTTCACCTGCTCGGCCAGGAGATGGAGGTAGTACATCATACGGAAACGCCGGATCTCGATTGTCGACTGACGAATTCCTCCAGAACGCGCTCCGTCCGTGCGGTGCGACTTCCCTTGATCAAAACGAGATCCCCGGCGGCGACGCTCTGAACGAGCAACTCGGCGGCTTCGCTCTGGTCCGACACGTTTTTTGAATTGGCCAGGCCCGCGGCTTTGGCGGCGCCGGAAATTTGGGCAGCGATTTCACCGATCGTGATTAACTGATCAATGCCGCAGGCCGCTGCCGCTTCTCCTACTTCGCGATGGCCCCGCTCCGATTCGGCCCCGAGTTCCCCCATCTGGCCAAGGACCGCAAAACGCCGGCCATCCGTTTCAAGATCGGCTAACGTCCGCAGTGCAGCTTTCATCGAGTCGGGGTTCGCGTTGTAGCTGTCGTCGATAAAGCGGACGCCGTTAATTTCGCGGATCTGCAATCGCGCCTTGGTGAGCGGCGCGTTCGCCAGTCCGGCTGCGCAGTCCTCGAGCGACAGTCCAAATACCCGTCCGGCAGCGACGGCTAGCAATGCGTTCTGGACCATGTGTGCGCCGGGCACTGGAAGCTCCGCGCGACACCGATGGGCGCCTTCCAGGATCGTGAACTCGCACCCGCCACCGGTCAGCCGCACGTCCTCGGCGCGAATCCAACCGCGATTGATTCCGGCGAAGAGCACCTTGCCGCGGACACGCTTGGCGATTGCGTCGCTGAAATCATCGTCTCCGTTGAGAATCACCGTCCCGGATTCTTCGACGGCGGCGGCGAGCGAGCCTTTCTCCTCGGCAATCGCTTCGCGGCTGCCCATGAATTCGATATGGGCTGAACCAACATTCGTGATGATCGCGAGGTCCGGCGCGGCGACTGGCGCGAGCGACCCTATTTCACCGGGATGATTCATGCCGATTTCCCAGACGCCGATCTCGTCCGAGCGGTTGGCGTTCAGGATCGTACGCGGCAAACCAACATGGTTATTTAAATTGCCCTCCGTTTTGCTGACTTGAAACCGTCGCGCCAGCACCGCGGCAACGAAGTCCTTCGTGCTCGTCTTCCCGTTGCTTCCCGTGATTGCGACGACTTTTATCGGAAGCGATTTCCGATAATTCGCCGCGATCTGTTGGTAACCGACGAGCGTGTCAGCCACGCGAACGACCGCAAAGTCGGGCCGGGAATCACCCTGCCAGCTCTGATCAACCAGCGCGCCTGCTGCCCCGCGCTCAATCACCTGCGCCAGAAATTTATGTCCGTCGAAATTCTCACCCCGCAGCGGGACGAAGAACTCTTCCGCCGCGATTGTTCGCGAATCGGTGCTGATCGACCTGATCAGCTTCGCCGGATCGCCGCGTTCGATTTTTCCTCCGCTGAACTCCGCGATTGTCTGGAGCGATAGCGCTTCCATTCTAAAACTCCATCGGCCGATTCTCGATTGCGCGCCGGGCGACCTGCACGTCGTCGAACGGCACTGTGTGGTCGGCGAACTCCTGATACGTTTCGTGTCCTTTGCCGGCGATGAGCACAATGTCACGCGGCTCGGCTAAGGAGATGGCGCGCGAAATCGCCTGCGCGCGATCGGGAATTTTCTCGTAGTGGTCGGACCGAAACCCCTTTTCGGCTTCAGCGATGATCGCGTCGGGATCCTCTTTCCGTGGATTGTCCGAAGTGATGATGCTGAAATCAGCGAACTGATCGCAGACCCGCGCCATGAGCGGACGCTTCTGGCGATCGCGATCGCCCCCGCAGCCGAAGACCACAATGAGCCTGCGGGGCTCGAGCTCGCGCAACGTTTTCACAACGTTCAAGAGGGCGTCCGGCGTATGCGCGTAATCGACGAAGACCTGAAACTGTCGCCTGGCCGGCACGGCTTCGAGACGACCGGGTACCTGCGGCGACTGTGCCAGGCTCGCGATCGCTTCGCGCAAACCGACACCGAGCGATGATGCAGCCGCGAGCGCGGCGGTCGCGTTCGCGACGTTGAAACGCCCGATCAGCGGTGCCCGGACCAGATAGGTCTTGCCCCGCGCGTCGAGCTGAAAAGAGGTAAGGCCGAATTCGGGGCGGTAACTCGACATGCGGAAATCCGCGCGGACGCCGCTCCCGTAGGTGATCACCGGACGCTCCCGCCCGATGCGCTCCAGCAGCCGTTCGCCATAACGATCGTCGATGTTGATCACGGCTGCGGCTTTGGTTTTGAGCTTTTGTCCGGCGAGTCCGGTGAAGAGGGTCGCTTTGGCTTCGAAGTAGGCGTCCATCGTGCCGTGAAAATCCAAATGGTCCTGAGTGAGATTCGTGAAGACAGCCACATCCCATTCGATCCCGCGCACCCGCTCCTGAACGAGCGCGTGCGATGAGACTTCCAAGGCCGCTGCCTTGCATCCGGCGTTCCGCATCTGGGCGAGCAGGTCCTGCACATCGAGCGACTCCGGCGTCGTCCGGACCGCGGGCAGAATGCGTTCGCCGATCTCGTAGCGGACCGTGCCGAGCAGCCCGCAACGCAGCCCCGCTTTTTCGCAAATGTGCTTGATCAGGAACGTCGTCGTCGTCTTGCCGTTCGTGCCCGTAACGCCGGCGAGCTTCAGTTTTCGCGCCGGATTCTCGTAGAATGCGACAGCCAGATCGGCGAGCGCGGTTCGCGTGTTCTCGACGATGATGCAGGTAGCGCGCGGGCAGACTTCTTCCCGTTCCACCACTATCACGCTCGCCCCTTTTTCGAGGGCCGGCCCGACGAAGTTGTGGCCATCGACTTTTTCGCCGCGAAGTGCAACGAACATGGAATTCCTCTGCACTCGCCGCGAGTCATACGCGATGCTTTCCACCGCGCGATCCAATGGCCCGGTGATTTTCCGGGGTTGGACGGCGGCCAGCAGTTTCTTGAGCGACATGAATGTGGAATCGGCGGGCGCGGAAAGCTCAACGGCGCGATCGATTCGTTAAGGCAATTTGTGTCGCGGCGACCGGCTTGGCTGGCAGCGCCTGCGGCTCGAGGTCGAGATAACGCGCAGCCTTTTCAGCGATACGCGAAAAGATCGGGCCGGCCACCAGTCCGCCGTAATTTTGCTCCGGCGTTTTCGTCTTGGCGTCGTCGAGTACGACGAGACCGACGAACTGCGGATTATCGGCCGGCAGAAACCCGGAGAAGGAAACGACATATTTGCCTTCTTCGTAGCCGCCGTGTGGATCCGGCTTTTGCGCGGTCCCGGTTTTGCCGGCGATCGTGAATCCCGGAACGACCGCGGCCGCGGCGGTTCCGCGGTCGCTGACCACTCCGCGGAGCGCGGTGGCGACCTGCCTGGCAGTTTCGGGCGTGATTACCTGCCGCACCACGACCGGCTCGAAATTGCTGATGATCTTACCGTCAGGGCTGGTGACGGATTTGACGACGCGCGGCGTAACGAGCTTGCCCCCGTTGGCGATAGTCGCCATCGCGGTGCACATCTGCAACGGTGTAACGCCCACTTCGTGCCCCATTGGAATACGGGTGATCGAAATCTTGCTCCATTGCTGGGGCGGCCGGATCAGCCCGGGAATTTCACCGGGCAGCTCAATGCCTGTGCGTTCTCCAAACCCGAAACGCCGGATGTACTCGTAGAATTTCGCGTCCCCGATGCTAAGCGCGAGCTTGGCCGCGCCGATGTTGCTCGAGTGGACCAGAATGTCGGTCACACTTAGCTCGCCGTAGGCTTTGTGGTCGTGCAGGGGCCGGCCGCCGAAGTTCCAGAGGCCGTTCTCGCAAAAGATCGTGGTGTCCGGCCGCACCTTGCGCTCGTTCAGCGCCGCCGCGGCTGTGACAATCTTGAAGGTCGACCCGGGCTCCATCATGTCGATGATTGCGCGGTTCTTCATTTCTTCGGGCCGGGCGTCGGCGCGCTCGTTGATATCGAAGGTCGGTCGGTTGGCAATCGCCAGAACCTCGCCGGTTTGCGGGCGCATCAGGATGACGGTCGCCTTTTGCGGGTTGAACTCGCGGATGGCGGCGTCGAGCTCATTCTCGACGATGTTCTGCAAATTGAGATCGACCGTCAGGTGCACCTCGTATCCGTTGCGAGAGGTGCGTTCCTGGCCGCGATACACGACGATCTCCTGGCCGGCGCGGTTGTGCTCGATGTAACGATATCCGTCTTCGCCATGCAGATATTGCTCCATCGACGCTTCCACGCCCTGGATGCCCTTGTGGTCGAAATCGGTAAACCCGATGACGTGGCAGAGCATCGACCCGTTGGGATAGATCCGGGTCGAGTCGCGCTCGAAGTAGACGCCGCGCAAGTTCTGCGAGCGCAATTTGTCGCGCAAGGCGACGGCGGCGCTTTCCGGCACCTGGCGGGCAATTACAATGTAACGACGTTCGCCGGCGAGCTTCTCGCGCACCTCGGCGGGCGCTAGCTTCAGCTCGTTGGCCAGCAGCGGGACGAGCGCCTCTCTATTATTAATATGAGTGGCGTCCGCGACGATCGTCTCGCCCGGGACGTTGTGCGCGAGCACTTCTCCGTTCGCATCCACGATCGCGCCGCGATCGGCATAGATGGGCTGTTTGTAGACGTGCTTCTCAGCCGCCAGCCCTGCGTACTCGTCGTGCTTGATCATCTGCAAGTAGACGAGACGGAAGGAAAAGACGCTGAAGAGCGCGATGAAAACGAGGCAGACGAGTGCGCAGCGGATACGACTGTTCCATTTCATCTGCCGCTCGGCTGGTTGACCACGGGTTGTACGCCTTCGTCGCCGCGGCGTGGCGGGGCGCTCAGGCGCACGATGTTGTGCTCGGCGATCGGAACCATCTTCAAATAGCCTTCCTTCAAGCGGCGCTGCAGCGCGGAACGGGACGTCAGCGCAGCAACCTGCACGCTCGCCACTTCGTTCTGCGCCCTCAGACTGGCGAGCTCGTTCTCAAGCGCCTTTTTGCGATCGCCGAGGCGGTAGAGCTGGAGCGTCAGGTAGACGTAGATCAGGCCGGTCAGCGCGAGGAATGCTGTGATCACGATCCAGCGCGCCAGGCCGACGGCATCAATCGTGTTCAAGTGTTTTCGGCGCGGGGCGTGCATCAGATCTTTTCCGCGACGCGCAGTTTCGCGCTCCGGGAGCGCGGGTTGAGACGCTGCTCGGCTTCGCCTGGATCGACCGGCTTTGGCGTGACGACGCGCAAACTGAGCTGCGGGTTGCGCCGGGGTTCCGGCCAATTCGGCTGATCAAGCCATTCGCGGCTCAAGTCGCGGAACAAATTCTTCACGATCCGATCTTCCAGCGAATGGAACGTGATCACGGCGATCCGGCCGCCGGATTCCAGCCGCCCGATGAGCGCGCGCAGACCTTCTTCGAGCGCGCCGAGCTCGTCGTTTACTTCCATCCGCAATGCCTGGAAAACCTGGGTGGCGGGATGGCGACGCCCGTATCGCCAGACGATCTTCTCAACCGCCTTGGCGAGCTGGACGGTTTCAGTAAACGGAGTGGTTTTCCGCCACTTCACCAGCTGGCTGGCGATGCGCCGCGCGGCCGGCTCTTCGCCGTACTCGCGGAAAATGCGCGTAAGTTCTTCTTCGCTGTAGCTGTTGATGACCTCCGCCGCAGTCAGCTCACGCCTGGGATCCATGCGCATGTCGAGCGGTCCATTGCGCATGACGCTGAATCCACGCTCCGCGTTTTCGAGTTGGCGCGAGGACACACCGACGTCCAGGAGGGCGCCGCCGATTTTTGGGATCTCCAGTTCATCGAGGACGCGCGCGACGTCCCGGAAGTTGGACCGACGCAGCGTAACGCGACCGCCGAACTCCGCGAGGCGATCGGCCGCGTACTCAATCGCATCGGGATCCTGGTCGAGTGCAAGGACGTCAGCACCCGTGCGCAAAATCGCTTCGGTATGGCCGCCGCCGCCAAGCGTCGCATCGACAACGAGCGAGCCGGGCCTGGGGGCAAGCAGCTCGACCACTTCGCTGGCGAGCACAGGACGGTGGTAGACGAACTCCTCCATTTGCGGCGCCTCCTCTTCCAACTCCAGCGGACCGGTCGCGAACCAGACCGGCCGCTCAAATAACAAAGCGTTCATTGTTTCTTCCCTCGGCTCCGCGCTACAGCCCGATCACGTTGGCAACGTGCTGATAGGTTGGAGTTTCTTCTTCGTTTGCCCGTTTCCACTTTTGTGAATTCCAAATCTCAAAGCGGCCGCGCCCGCCGACGAGCGCGACCTCGCCTTTCAACCCCAGCTGCCCGCACATCTCCTCCGGCAGGACCAGCCGGCCGTGTTTGTCGGCCGCGCCGTGCTGGGCGCGAGAATGCAATTGGCGGAGAAAAACGCGGCGCTCGCGGGGCGCGATGCTGTTGTCGAGCTCAACCAGTGCGCTCGTCCGTGCGAATTCGTCGACAGACATCACGAGCAGAAACTGCTGATGCGCCTCGGGGAGGAGGATGAACTCCTCCGCTTCACCGCGCCGCCAGCGTGCGGGGATGGTGATCCTGTTTTTGTCGTCGATCGAATGCCGGAACTCGCCCGCGTAGAAAGCCTGTGGGTTAGAGTCGGTTGGCATAGGCGAGTGGAGAGGTCGTCCATTTCAATCCACTTCCCTCCACTTCTAACCACCTTCCGTACCAGTGGTCAATAAAATTAATGCCGGTTTGCCACAGTTTTACACCGCCGTAGTTTCCCTCGTGCCATCCGCCCGCGCCTCCGTATTTCTGGCGCTCGTTCTCAGCTGCGTCAGCCGGACACTCGTCGCACAAAGCGCGGCCACGCCGAACGACGTCGTCCGCGTCACGGTTTCGATGAATGCAGACGGCTCCAAAACGACCTACGAATGGGACACCGCCAACCGCAAAGCCGCTGCAACGACCACCACGGCCGAGGGCAAATTAATGGAAAAAATCCGGTATGTTCTCGACGACACCGGCCGTTTTCAGACCGGTCAGGTCTTCGGACCCGATCACGCCCTGCGCTTCGTGACGCGGTATAGGTACGACGCGGCGGGCAAGCTGGCGGAGGAGCATCAGTTCACGAAAGACGGGAAGTTCCAGCACCGGGTGGTGCACACCTATGACAACGCGGGAAAGGAGATCGGCTACTCCGTTTACGACGCTAACGGCAAGCTGCTGAGCCAGACGGCACCGCCGCAACCGCGCGCGAGCCCGAAACGGTAGGAACGCCCTTTCCGAGGCGTCCGTGGATTTGGACGGTGGCGTGCGTGTCGCGCGTCAATGCCACCCGACGCCTGCCGCTTGCCAGCAGGGCCAAAGGCGACTAAGAAAGCAGTTCCGCCATGATCGATTACCTCCAGAAGGGTGGGTTGCTCATGTGGCCCATCCTGATCTGCAGCATCGTCGCGATCGCTGTTTTCGCGGAGCGACTCTTCTACCTCCACCGCGCCGGCATCCATGTGGGCGAGTTCCTTCAAGGCCTCTCGAACCTGATCAAGCGGCGCAACTTTGCCGAAGCTTTGCACGAATCAGCCGGCACCCCGGGGCCGGTTGCCCGTGTCATCCACGCTGCAATCCTGCGCCATGACGCACCTCGCTCAGAGTTGCGCGAAATCGTGCAGGAAGCCGGACAGCTGGAAGTGCCGAAACTGGAGCGGTTCCTCGGCGTCCTCGCGACGCTTGCCTACCTGACTCCTCTGCTCGGATTGCTCGGCACCGTCACCGGAATGATCGACGCATTCAGCACTCTCACGTCGAGCGGCGGCTATGCGACGGTCACAGAGCTTTCCGGCGGAATTTACAAAAGCCTTCTCACCACCGCCGCCGGTCTGGTGGTCGCGACACCAACGTTCGTCGCCTACAGCTACCTGTCGTCGCGGGTGAACGCCCTGATGCACGAAATGGAACGGGCCGGGATCGAGATCGTGCATATGCTTTCTGACAGCGAGCCGGTCACCGGCATAATCAGTTTCCAAAATCCGTCCACGAGCGCGGCGGAACGCGAAGCGCGGGCCGATCGTTAGCCGCGGAATGCCGGCAGGGCACGGCAGATGAAGCTAACGAGGACGAAGGTCTACAACTTCGGCTGGCTCGGTGTCATTCCGCTGCTCGATCTGATCTTCATCCTGATCCTGTTTCTTGTTCTCAGCTCGAACCTGATCCTTCAGCCGGGCATAGCTGTGACCGTGCCGCTCTCGCGCTTTACGCTTGGGCCGCAGATCAACCCGCAGATCATCAGCATTACCGGCGGGGCGGCGCCTGCGATTTACTTTCGCGATCAGAAGATAACTCTCGAGCAGCTCGGGCCATTGCTGGACGACGCAAAAAAAGAGAACCGCCCGATTATCATCAAGGCCGATCGGCTGACACCCTATGCACTCGTGGTCGCGGTTACCAACTCCGCGCTCGAACACGGGATTTCCTCCGTCTCGCTCGCGACCGCGTTGCCGAAATGACGACGCCGGCCGCTCTGGCGCGGGGCGATTCGCCGCTTCTTTTCAACTGGAGTCCTTCGCGCCGGCGCAAAGTCGCGCTGGGCAGTTTTCTCGTCGTATCAATCGTGCTCCACGCGCTCGGTTTCTACATTTTTCAAATCGTGTATCCACCGGCAGCCGCGCTGTTGCCTCCGCCCGGCCGGGTGAGCGTGATTTCGCCGGCCTCGGAAGAGGGCCGCGTGCTGCTGCGGTGGGTGGAAGCAGAGGATCCGGCACTCGCCCTCACGACACAGCGGCCGCCGGACGCGCGCACTTTTCAACCGCCGAAAGTCCCTCATGTCGCCTCCTACCTCACTCACGAGCCGCAGTTGCGAATGCCGCCTCCTTTCGTCCCCGATCTGCGCCCGCCGGAATCGCAGCCCCCGTCGCCGGTGACTCCGCCTCATCCACCGATTCGCGCGGTGGCCGCGCCCGTCAGAAGCACGGCAATCGAGTTTTCACCAGAGGCGGCGGCGCTCGGCGCATCGCACCTGCCGGAGATGAAATTCACCCGTTCGATCAATGATACGCCGCAGACCGCGCAGTTCCGTGTCGGCATCTCGCCGTCAGGTGAGGTGCGATTTTGTTTCCTGCGAAATCCGTCGGGCGACCCAGGTCTCGACGAGCAGGCGCGGCATTATCTCAGTCTTTGTCGTTTCGCGGGCGCCGAAGCAGCGACAATGCCCGCCGAGAATCTCCTTTGGACAACTGCAACCGTCATGTGGGGCAATGACATCGCGTCGCCTGCCGCCTCGCCGGCGCCACGCGCGTCGCCATGATTCGCGTTAGCTTGTCGGCGCTGGTCGCGATCTATCTGCTGCTTTTTCTTGCGGCAGTTTTCCTCCTCTGGTTAAGTAGTGAATGGAACCGCCGCCGCCGCGAGCGACGCGCTTTGCGCTACCGGCTGCGGTGTGTCATTTGCGCATTCGAGTTCGAAGATCGCACCGATGCGCTCCTCCCGCGCTGTCCGCGCTGCGGCAGCCTCAACGAACGTTTTAAACCGGAGCAAATCTAGCCATGGGAATGTGGATCGGCCGTAATCGAAAAGCCCGCGTGACCTACGGATTCGACGAAATCGCGCTCGTGCCGGGCCGGGTGACAATCAACCCAAACGAAGTCGACATTACCTGGCGGCTCCCGCGTCGGGACGCCGAGCCCCTGGAATTCAAGATCCCTATTCTCGCTTCCGCGATGGATGGGGTGGTTGACGTGAAATTCGCTACCGAGATGAGCAAGCTCGGTGGACTCGCCGTCCTCAATCTCGAAGGCGTGCAGACTCGTTACAAGAACCCGGCCGAAGTCCTGCAAAAGGTCATCGAGGCGGATAAGAGCGAAGTAACCGGCATTCTCCAGCGTATCTACCAGGAGCCGGTGCAGCCGGACCTGATCGCGGCGCGGGTCAGGCAGATGAAAGATAATGGCGCAATCGCGGCGGTCAGTTCGATCCCGCAGCGCGCGGCGGAGTTTGGCGCGATCGCCCAGGAAGCCGGCGCCGACATTTTCGTGGTTCAGAGCACGGTCTCGACCGTGCGACACATTTCGACTGAGTACAAATCGCTCGATCTTGAAAATTTCTGCCGCGAGATGCGTATCCCGGTCATCGTCGGCAACACCGTCGGCTATGAGGTTACGCTCGAGATCATGGAATGCGGTCCAGCCGCTGTGCTCATCGGCGTCGGCCCCGGGGCGGCCTGCACCTCGCGCGGCGTGCTCGGCCTCGGCGTGCCGCAAGTCACCGCGACTGTCGACTGCGCGGCCGCACGTGACGCGTATTTCAAGAAAACCTCGCGTTACGTGCCGATCCTCACTGACGGCGGGATGAGCAAGGGCGGCGATGTTTGCAAAGCGCTCGCCTGCGGCGCGGACGCCGTCATGGTGGGCAGCGCCTTTGCCAAGGCGTGCGAAGCGCCGGGAGCCGGTTACCACTGGGGCATGGCTACGCCGCACGCCAACCTCCCCCGCGGCACACGGATCAAAGTCGGGGCGACCGGTTCGTTGAAACAAATCCTTTTCGGCCCGGCCGAAGTCGACGACGGGAGTCAGAACCTGGTCGGCGCGATCACCACCTGCATGGGCAACGTCGGCGCCTCCAGCATCGCCGAGTTCCAGCAGACCGAGATCATCATCGCGCCGTCGATCAAGACCGAGGGCAAGCTGTTCCAAACCGTGCAGAGCGTCGGAATGGGGACGCGGTAGTGACGAGTGACAATCTGTAGGAGACGGTGTTACCGTCCCGCTCGTTGGCTACCGGGAGCCGAACAGCTTCCCCGACAAACATGAACAATCGCAGAGTCGTCATCACCGGCCTCGGTGCCATCACGCCGCTGGGCAATGACGTCGAGACGTTCTGGAATAATCTCAAGAATGGCGTGAGCGGCATCCGCCGGATCTCGGCCTTCGATCCCTCGGCCTACGACTGCCAGATCGCCGGCGAGGTGCTCGATTTCGATCCGAAGCTCCATTTCAATAACCCGAAGGATGCCCGCCGCACCGACCGCTTTGCGCAAATGGCAATGGCCGCAGCGAAGGAAGCGGTGCGTGACAGCGGCGTCGATCTCAACGCGATCGATCGGGATCGTTTCGGGACAATCGTCAGCAGCGGCATTGGCGGACTGAAAACACTCGGCGATCAGCTCAACATCCTGAACTCGAAGGGACCGTCCCGCGTTTCGCCGTTCACCATTCCCATGCTGATCAGCAATATCGCGAGCGGCGTGATCTCGATGGAGTTCGGCCTTCGCGGACCGAACATCTGTATCGTCACCGCCTGCGCGACGTCGAACAACGCGATCGGCGAGTCGTGGCGCATGATCAAATTCGGAGACGCCGACATCTTTCTCGCCGGCGGCTCGGAAGCGTCAATCGTCGGGATCGGTCTCGCCGGTTTCAGCGCCATGAAAGCGCTCAGCACGCGCAACGACGATCCGGAGCGCGCTTCGCGGCCGTTCGATCGGGATCGCGACGGATTCGTCATCGGCGAAGGTGCGGGAATTGTTGTGGTCGAGGAACTCGAGCACGCGCGCAAACGCGGCGCTAAAATTTATTGCGAGCTCGCAGGTTACGGCCTCTCCGCCGACGCCTACCACATGACGGCGCCGCCCGAGGATGGCAACGGCGCGGCCCGGGCCATGCAGATCGCGCTCAACCACGCGCAAATCGATCCGAGCGGCGTCGATTACATCAACGCACACGCCACCTCGACCGGGCTTGGCGATCTGGCGGAGAACCGCGCGATCAAGAGTGTCTTTGGCGAGCACGCGAAGAACGGTCTCGCGATCAGCGCGACAAAATCTATGACCGGCCACTTGTTAGGCGGCGCCGGTGCCCTCGAGATGGCGGTCTGCGCCCTCGCCATGCGCGACGGAGTTGTTCCTCCGACGATCAATCTCGATAATCCCGACGAAGAGTGCGACCTCGACTACACCGCGAATGTGGCGAAGGAAAAGAAGGTGCGGGTCACGCTTAACAACTCCTTCGGTTTCGGCGGCCACAATGCCAGCCTGGTGGCGAAGGAATTTTTGGATTAGGCACCAGCCGCTTCGCTAGAGTTGCAGCGCGCTGCGCAGATGCGGGACGAGGCGTTTGCTGAATTCGACAGAATCGCCGGCCGAAAGGTGCGACCACTCGGGGCAATCGAAACCCGCCAGCTCGGGAAAGTCTTCGAAGTAAATTCCAGGCGCGGCTGTTTGTTGCAGCAGTGGTTCCCACGTTTGCGCACGCGGCGTCGCCTTGTCTTCATACTCCCTTAGTTTTCCCGTCATTGGAAAACGGACGAAGACGATCTTGCCGCCGCGTGCGCGCAATTTCGCTACTGCCGCCACGGTATTGCGAAAGCGCGCCGCTATCGCCGCGCCGATCTGTTTTTCAAACACTTCCTTCGGAATGAAGCTGGGTGGCGGCGGCGGCGTGAAAAGACGCGACCAGCGGCTTTTGACTTTTTCCTGCAAACGCCCCGGCCGCGCGCACTGTTCGACCATGCGCGCACGCCGCTCGCGATCGATCGAGCAAAAATACGGAGGCAGGCGCGGCGGAACCTGCGCATTGGGTCGATTCGGAATCGGCAGATCCTTGAGCAAGTCTTCGAGCGTGAGGTCATCCTGTTTCAGGAACGCGAAGCTTTCTTCGAGCGGCACGGAAATCCAGTGGCTCGCTCGCTGTGCCCAGGTAGCGCCATGATATCGACGGACAGCCTTCTCCGCGTTCTCCACGGGCGGACCGGCTGGGGCGAAGAACAATCGCGGAACGACGCTGCAAATTACGCTCCCATGAAAATGCGAATCGTTCGCCAGATCTTCCAGCACAGGGTAGGCGCAGCTGCCTTTTAAGGCGAGCTGCACCGGCCGCCGGCCGAGGCCGCGCTCAAGTTCGTCGAGATCGCTGTCGAACCAGGCACGGGAGTCGCCAATGATGACAATCGACTCCGGCTCCACGCGCCGGCGCGTCTGCGCCCAAAGATCTTCCGTGTCGTTGAGGGTCGGTTCGTATCCGACTGAGCGGCAGTGGACCTCCCACGCCGCGACGGCAATGAAGACGCCGACTACCGCCGCGACCGTAATTCCACGCCACGGAAGGTTCGGGATTACGCGCTCAAAATTGGAAGTAGATGAATGCATTGCTGCTGCCCTGGGTAAGGATGATAGCGCAGGCCATAAGAAACCACGCGGTTGTGACGACCGACCGCGGGAGACGTGCAACCGCCGCTTCGAGCGAGATATCGCGCAACGTCCAATGCGCGAGAAGAAGGAAAAACGTCACGATGCCGACTTGGAGAATCTCGCGCGTGGCCAGGATCGCTTCACCGGTGGCGTGTCGGCCGAACATCCCGCCGATCAGGCGGCTCGCCGTTTGGAAATCGGAGGCGCGAAAATAAACCCACGCGACGAGGACGCCGATATAAGTCGTCAGGCCGATGAGCGCCTTGACGGCGAAATTCGCTGCCCACGCTGTTTCCTTCACCAGTGCCCTCAGCAGCCGCTCAATCGCGAGGTAGGAGCCGTGCAGTAAACCCCAGACGACAAACGTCCACGCTGCGCCGTGCCAGAGCCCGCCAATGAACATGACAATGACGAGGTTGATCATGGCGCGGGCAGCACCGAGGCGATTTCCGCCTAATGGAATGTAGAGGTAATCGCGCAGGAAAGTGGATAGCGAGATGTGCCAGCGCCGCCAAAAATCGGAAAAGCCAATGGCTGCGTACGGAAACCGGAAGTTGTCCCTGAGATGAAAACCAAGACAGAGCGCGGCGCCGATGGCGCAGATGGAATAGCCCGCGAAATCAAAAAAGATCTGGCCGGCAAACGCGATCACCCCAATCCACGAATCGAGCGCGACGAGCGGTCCGCCATAACCAAAAACGCGATCGGCTGAGCCGGCGAGCAGGGCGTCGGCGAGCACGACCTTTTCGAATAAGCCAAGCGTCATCAGCAGGAGCCCCCAGAGCAAACGGCCTTTCCGCGGTTGCGGGGGAGCCTGCAGCTGGGGAAGGAAATCTCCGGCTCGAACGATCGGGCCGGCGACTAACTGCGGAAAGAACGAAACCGCAAGCGTAAAATCGCGGAGCGACCGCGTCGGCCGCATCACGCCTCGATAGATGTCGAGGGTGTAGGAGAGCGAGTGGAAGGTGTAGAAGGAAATGCCGATCGGCAAAAAGACATCGAGATGCGGCGGTTTGTACTGAATTCCGCCACGCGCCAGCACCCATTGGAAATTCTCGAGTAGAAAGTTCCCGTACTTGAAGAAGCCGAGCATGCTCAGGTTGACCGCCACGCTGATCCACAGCCAGAGCCGCCGCTCGGCTGGCGTCTTTACCTTCCCCATTTGCCGGCCGAGGTAGAAATCGAGAGCGGTGGTTGAGAAGAGCAGCGCCGCAAACGGGGGATTCCAGGCGCCGTAGAAGATGTAGCTCGCGATCAGGAGCAGGTTCTTGCGCGCGGGCCAGGACCTCATCGACCAATACGCCGTCAGCACGACGACGAAGAAGGCGACGAACGTCAGCGAATTGAACAGCATCGCGCGCGTCGTTTAACAGGAGCCTCGCGCGTGGCAAAGAAAATTGATCGCATGTGACGATCATCTGCAGGGCGGGATCAGTGACCGCGCCGACCTGAATCGCTCGTTTCTGCCCGGCGAGGTCAGCGACCCGGCAGAGATATCAGACAACTACTTCGTGTCGGCGAAAATGGGCGTGGAAATCACGTCCGCGGCGGTGAACTCGAGCCCGTGCCCGTTCCTGCTCAGCGAGGTGAGCAGCTGCGCGACCGCCTGTGCCGTTGAGTTCGAGTAGAACCGCACCAGCCCGACAGTCGTTTTCTTCCCGAACACCGTGATCATGATCGTGTCGTCATCGACCGAGTTCATGAAGATATGATTGCCATTGCCCTGGTGATAAAGTGCGTTGAACTCAATCTCCCCGATACGTTTCGCGAGCTCCTTGGTGGCCGCGAAGGAGCCGGCTGCCAGCGCAGCGATGATGGTAACGTCCATCACGCTGACATCGCCGAATTGCGAAATGACGTTGCCGCCACGGTCGATGACCACGGTCAGCTCGGCCTCAGCTTTTGTGAGAAAATCGCCGAGGATGCCGTCCAGGTTCGCGACATCTTCGATCGTCAAGCACGGGATGGCGTTCACAATGATGCTCCGTTCGGGACAGCAACGCGCGAAACGGCGGTCGGGCTGTCGGCGCTGGTTGGCTCAACCGGAATTGCGATCGGCGTAGCCGTCGTTTTCGGTACATCGCTTTGCTTGCTGAATTTGTGCAGCAGGATCTGCGAAACGGAATTCAGCGCGGCGAACACGTTCTGGCCGGTGCTCGAGATGACCTCGAAGCTCTGGACGCGCTTCTTCCGATTGTTGAGCACGTACTCCATGTAATTAACCGGCGCGATGTTCTCGAGGTCGCGCTTGTTGTACTGGATGACGTAGGGGATCTCATCGAGGGAGATGTTTTGCTTCGCGAGATTGTCCTCGAGGTTTTTAAAGCTCTCGACGTTCTCCTCCATTTTCTCCCATTGCGAGTCGGCCACGAACACCACCCCGTCGACGCTGCGCAGGACGAGCTGGCGCGTCGCGTTGTAGATCACCTGGCCGGGCACGGTGTAGAGCTGGAACTTGGTCACGAAGCCTTTGATCACGACCGCGTTGAGCGGAAGGAAATCGAAAAACAACGTGCGATCGGCCGCGGTCGCGAGCGAGACGAGATCGCCACGGTTCTCGGGGTTAATCCGCTTATGAATGTAATCCAGGTTGGTCGTCTTGCCGCACAGCGCCGGGCCGTAATAGACGATCTTAAATTGAATCTCGCGGCTCGCGTAATTGATGATCGACATGGAGAAGGCCGGTTAGACCGAGGCTGAATATTTTCGGGAAAGCTCGTGAACGATGCGGCCGAGCCGGTCGCGGATTTCGAGCGGGATTTCGCCGTTCGAATGGAGCGCCGCGAGGCAAAGATTCTCGTGCATGAAAAACGTGATCGTCCCCTTCGCTCCGGCGAGCGTCATGCCGCGGAGGGTTCCGAGTTTGGACTCGGTCATGTGGCTTTCGAGCCGCTGCATGACTGAAGGCGCGGCCGCGCAAAGACCTTCGCTCTCCAGGTCCGCCGGCAACTGGCCGGCGAGGCTCAGTCCGTCGCGGAACATGATCGCGCTCGCTTTCACCCCCGACATTCGGTTGATGTGCGAAAGCACGCTCTTGGCATCCAGTTTTTCGTCGGTATTGAGCGCCACTTGCAGGGGTGTGCGGAGTGATTCGCTGCTGCTGGTCGTGACTGGCCGCGGCTCTTCCTCGGCGGACGCTTCAGGGGTGAGGTTGTCCGCTTCGACGGCTGCAGGTTTCGTGACTGGGCTACTCTGAACTCCAAATCGTTTCGCGTCTTCTGCCGCGGTGGTGGAAAACGGCGTTTCAAAAGTCGCGCCGACTTCCTGCTCCACCTGATCGTCTCGCATCCGCAGCGACGTCGATGGAATGTTCTTCAGCACCTCGTGCAATGGAAGCGCAACGTCGGCCGCGCAATCAGACGCGAACAAATGCCGGTATGGCTCTGGAATTGCGGCCGCAAAGACCTCCGGCGCTAGCATCACCCTTCCCGTCGCCAACTGCGGCTCAACCAGTGCGAATGGCAGTTCAAGCCGCACATCCGCCGGCACGCCGTCGCACTCACCGGTCAACTGGAAGGCCGGCAACGCGCCGAGTACTCTCTTCAGGCCGAGACGAATCCTTGTGCCGGGTTTCTCGACTGACGCCGGCAAGGAGACTTCTGCTTCGGCGGGCGCGTTCTTGTCAGCCGTGATCCACGGTTCCAATGCAGGCTTCGGCGGTTCCTCCGGTGCAGCGGTGAGCTTGAATGGAATGCGCGTTGGCGGCCTTGGCGATGAAAGATTTGGAACGGACGGCCCGCCTGAGGCTGGAACACTCTCTTTGGCGGGCACGTCCGTCCCATTCGGTGAAAGCTTGAAAGGAATGCGCGGCGCGGCTGCCGATGACGGCGCTGGCGCTGGACGCGCGGCCACCGCGGGAGTCGCGCCCGGATCGAAAGTAATTCTAGCGGGTGCAGGAAACGGCTGAGCGGCGGGCCTCGCGTCTATCGCCGGTTCCGGCTCGGCCGCGGCAAGAGCTTCCGCGGTTGCGGGCTGGACCCTGACCGGCGGCATCATCGTCGTTTCGATTTGCTCGGTCTTGGTGCCGAACTTGTCGTCGTCCTCGAGCGTGACCTTCAGGAATGGCGTCTCGACCTGTGGCACGGCGGTCTGCCGAACCTGATCGCTTCGCACCTGGAGCTTGGTGAATTCCTCGAGAACCCGACTGAACGGCAGCGCAATTTGCGTGGTGTCGCCGGGCCCGACTGACTGCAAAAAGATCTCCGGCATCTGGTCGTGAATGCTCGCGAGCGACACGGTCGGCCGACCGTTTGCCATCCCCTTCTCCACCTCGGCTGCTTTCAGGAGCACCCGTGTCTTCCCATCGAGCACCTCGAGTGGCTTTGTGTAGCCGGCTGGAATCTGCGGAATCACATCCTGCAAATGCAGCGTGATGACGCGTTCGATCTTCGGCTCCATCGCGAGCGCGACGGCAGGCGGGAGCGATGGGCGTGAAGGCGCGTTCGAAGCGCCGTTGAAAGAGATTGTGCGCGGCGTTGTCGCCCCCGATGCAGGCGCAGTCGATACCGCGGGCGTGGCAACCGCGGCGGAGGTTGTCCTCGTATTACCGGTCTCAGGCGCCCCGTTCTGCCCAGCGCCATTGCGCGCAGAGCTCGGCATGACTGTCTTGCTAAGTCGATCACTGCTTGGCTTCTCGAGCGGCGGAGGCGGCGCAGCAGGCGCGGCCGGTTTCTGATCGGCTTTGCGCCGGGTAAAGTAGTGAAGAAACGGAATGGCCATCGTTTAGTGGTCCTCCGCCGTGACACGCCAGACTTCCTCCAGCGTGGTAACTCCCTCGAGGGCCTTATCGATGCCGGCCATCCGCAACGTCTTCATTCCTTCGCTGACGGCCTGGTTTTTAACGACCGTGGCCGAGGCGCGTTTGATGATGAGGCGGCGGATCGCTTCGCTCACCGGCAACGCTTCAATGATCGCTGTCCGGCCGAGATAGCCGCGCCCTTTGCAGCGGTCGCATCCGTGTCCGTGATAAAACACGGCACCGTCAGTCTCCTGCATGTTCAGCCGCGCGAGCATCTCCGGCTCGGGAATGAATTCTTCGCGGCAATTCGTGCAGATGCGTCGAACGAGTCGTTGCGCGCAGGCCAGAATGACCGAGCTGGAAATTAGAAACGGCTCGATCCCCATGTCGTCGAGTCGCGTGATGGCGCCAGCCGCGTCGTTGGTATGCAAGGTCGAGAGCACCTGGTGACCTGTGAGCGCTGCTTTGACCGCGATATCCGCCGTCTCGTTATCGCGAATTTCACCGACCATGACGATGTCAGGGTCCTGACGCAGGATTGATCGCAAAGCAGTGGAGAAATCGAGGCCGATGTCCGCGCGGACCGCAACCTGGTTGATCCCGGTGAGTTCGTACTCGATCGGGTCCTCGACCGTGACGATGTTGTACTGCGGATTGTTTAACTCCTGGAGGACGGAGTAGAGCGTCGTCGTCTTGCCCGAACCGGTCGGCCCGGTGACGAGAATCATTCCGTGGGGCGCATCGATCGCTTTCTTGAACTGACCGAGTGTCCCCTCGTCCATGCCCATCTGGTCGATCGAGCCGGTCAGGGCACCTTTATCGAGCAAACGGATGACGATCTTTTCGCCATAGGACGTAGGCAGAATCGAGACACGAAGGTCGACTTCCTTCCCCAGTACCTTGATACGGAAACGTCCGTCCTGCGGCACACGCCGCTCGGCGATGTTCAGGCCGGCAAGAATCTTGATACGTGACGTGATCGCGAGCTGAAGTGCTTTCGGCGGCGACTCGGCCGAGATCAGTTCCCCGTCGATCCGGTAACGCAATTTCAGCGCCCTCTGGAACGGCTCGATGTGGATGTCCGATGCCTTTTCCTTCATCGCCTGCACCAGGATCAAATTCACGATCTTGATGACCGGCGCGTCCTCGCTTGAGCTGGCCAGCCGGTCGAGGTCGATCTCCTCGTTGCGTTTCTGCTCGACTTCGACGTCCCCGTCCTTCGCGTCTTTGGCCGCTTCTGCAGCAGCTTGCTTGAGGACTTCGCGCATGTTCGCGCTGCTGCCGTGCACGCCGGCGAGCGCGAGCTCGACCGACTTCTCGGTCGCAATCATCGGCACGACGTCGAGCTGCACCCGGCGCTTCACGTCGTCGACCGCGAGCACGTTGGTCGGGTCCGCCATGGCGACGAAAAGCTTTCCATTCAGCCGCCCGATCGGGACCAGCTTGTTGGCCTTCGCCATATCGCGCGGAATCGCGCTCATGATCTCCTCAGGAATGCGCAGCTTGGCGAGATTGATCGGGGGAACGTTCAAACAACGTCCCATGCTGAACGTCATGTCCTGGTCGGTGACAAACTGCTGGTCGGTCAGGACCTTGAGGAGGCGTCCACCTTCGCGCTGCTGAATGGCGATCGCTTCGTCGAGCTGGCTCGGCAAAAGCAGACCGTCTTCGATCAGCACGTCGGCGATGCGTTCCGCGAATGATTTACTTCTCATGCGGCGCCCCTAGATCCGGCTCTCGAGCCGGTAAACTTCCTGCAACGTCCTGATGATCGCTGACGGCCGCGCGAGGTACCACGCGACCGTATAATCAAGCGACTGCTGCACCGCCTCGCGCCCCGCGGCGTCGAACGGGTTCGCGCACGCCACCATGATCGTGCGGCTGATCAAATCGAACGGCACAAACATGCGGCCGAGAGTCAGGTTTTCCGGCAGCATCCGCGCGATCTGCCGGTCAATGTCGTAATACTCCAGCGGCACGAACGCGAACTTCGTCCGGTCGATCAACGCCGAGAGCGTCTGATCCACCTTGTCCCCGGTCTGCCCGCACAGCTTGTCGATCAGCGAGGCGGCAAGTGCTTCGCCATCGAGGTGCGCATTCAGTTGCTGCACCGTGCTCAGCGCGCCCGAGACTTCTTCCTCGGTGAAGAGCTGCTGCATGATCAAAAATTTCGCCAGCTGATCGTCCCCGCGGTCGGCGAGTCGGTGTGCGTTGCCGGATCCGTGGACATCGATCAACGAGCCGTCATTTGCCGGCACGCTTGCCGGGGCCGATGCGATCAATCCGCCACTCGCGCCTGTCTCGACAGTGCCGTTGCTCGTGCCCTGCACGCGCGCCTCGATCTCACCGAGCATGGCGAGGATTTCGGGCGCATTGGGCTGTTTCAAAAGGAGCGCTTCGCATTCCTGCATGGCAAGCGAATAAGAGCCGACGTTGAAGTAGGCTTCCGCCAGCCGACGCGCGGTCTTTTGAGAATCCTCTTCCCGCCCGATTTTGGCGTAAGCGTCCTTGAGAATTTCGAGGCTCTGGTAGTCGTCGGGTTGTGTTTGAGTAATGACCTCAAACATCTCGATCGTCTGAGCGATTTGACTACGCTCCTCCTGCGATAACGTGTGTTCCAGCACAGCGGAGCCTCTAAAAGCTAGAACTATGCCTCTGTTGCGTTACCGAATCGGAAAGATTCCTATTTCTGCAAGTTTCTCAATTGGGGGGACTTGCCGTCGTAAATGCCTCCGCGACAGCCACTCTCGAGGCCGGGCAGTAGCCGCTTGGCGACTGCTGCTGTAGCCGCGGGGTCTGACCGTCGAATCCGGTCGGTCCACCTGTAGCGGCGGTCTATAACGGCCGAAATCTCACCGATCCCGCCGTGCCGAAGTTAGAGCAGCGCCGTCCCGGGACTTTGCATCCCGACCGGCCGCGCCGCCGCGAGTCGCGAGCCGACGAGCATTTGGCTGAACCAGCAGATGAACACCACGTTCGCCCAAAGTCCGAGGGCGAGCGAGAAAAGCGCAATCACAGTCCCCAACGGCACGTTTAACAGAGTGTGGAGGACGAACTGGACGCAGCAGATCGGCATGTGCACTACATGGTAGTCGGTCTCAACTGGCAGGGAACAGAAATCGGTCGCAGGTGGTTGGATCCCACCTTTCAGCTTCCCCGTATCCGCGAATCACGCTAAAATGCCGGCGTTCCCCACCCTCGCAGTGCAGATTTCTTCGCGTCTCCGATCCCCGGCAGCACATCATTGCCCGCCGTTCGCCGTCACGCCGGCCAGTCG
>JBJMWX010000012.1:0-10243 GCA_045809925.1 Chthoniobacterales bacterium | reverse complement strand
TCGGCCGGCCGGGTTCGCGCAGTACTTCCTGCCAAACGCCAACAGAGGAGCCGTTCAGCTTTAAAACAACGCAGGTCGCGAACAGCGCCGCCACGCCGATCCACCACCATGCTCGTTTCGATATGCGACGCACGCTCAGGCGCGTGAGACTGGCATAGAGAGCGCAAGATCAAAAGCCGGCTTCATCCGGGGGCGATTTGACCGCGCTTGGAGAGCACAGTCCACCTCAGGCAGTGCGCTGTGGACAGCGCACACTACAGCCCGACGAGGGATATTCCGGCGCGGTTTGCCGCCTCCACGACGGCGGTTCGATCGAGGAGCAGAGTTCGTCCTGCTTCAGCTGCAATCACCGCGATACTCGCCTCCGCGGCGGTTTTGATCGTTTCGGCGCCGATAACCGGCACGTCAAAGCGCAGATCCTGATCGGGCTTGGAAACTTTTACGACCACAGCGCCTTTGCCGGCAAGGGCGCCGCCTCGCCGGATGGCGGCGTTGCTCCCATCGAACGCTTCCACGGCGAGCACTGTCCCGTTTTTTACGACCACGGTTTGGCCGATATCCAATCGGCTGATCTCCTTCGCGATCTCGAAGCCATAGCGAACATCTTCCTGCTGCCGACGACCCAGCTTTTTGCCGGCGATCATGCCAGCAGGCGCAAGATGGTTTTCCAGAAATGAAGTCGCGGGCAGGAGCTTCACTCCATTCGCATCCAGCTCAGCCGCGATCGCGCTGAAGATCGACTCCGCGTTGCGCTGTTTCAGCTTCGCGAGAAGAACCAGGGCGCGCACATCCGGGCGAAGGTCGAACAGGTTTGCGGGCGCGATCTGCCCCGCCATGATCGCGTCGCGCACAGTTGCGGATTTGAATGTGCTGATCAGCCGCCCGAGCTGCCCGACACGCATCCATTCGATGTGGTCAACTTGCTGCGCGAGGGCAGGATCGGTTTCGCCGTGAAAGGCCGCGGCGACGATTCGATTGACGCCGGCTTTACGCGCGGCATTCGCCAGCAGCAACGGGTAAACGCCGCTTCCCGCGATGATGCCGAGAGCGCGGGGAGTTTGCACAACGGGGAGTAAACGTTGCAGAGTCGGTCGCCGTGGCGACCGCCTGTGTGTTGTGATCCTAACGGCGCCTTTTAACGCGTAGTTGCGCCAGCGCCTTCTGCATTCCGGCCTGGATCGTCGCTACCTCTTCGGCCCCAAGGTCCTCTTTCATCGCGGCACGGGCCCGTTCGATGGCCGCCTCGGCGGCCGATTCGTCGATCTTCTCCATCGTGATCGCCATGTCGGTAAGAACCGAAACAGCATCCCCACGCACTTCGACGAAGCCTTCGCCGACGGCGAGATACTGTGACTTCCCGATTTTCGTCACCCGCAACTCACCAGGCTTCAAGGTTGTGAGCAGCGGCACGTGCGCGGGATAGACGCCGAACTCTCCCTCGGTTCCTGGAAGCGTCACCATGTCGACGTCTTCAGAGTAGGCCGTCGCTTCCGGTGTAACGATCTCGAGCCTTAGTGTCGCCATAGGAAGAAGGTTACAGGCTGAGAATCGATTGTTGAGGGTAATAGCTCACCGATGCGTATCTCGACGGGGAAAATGGCTCTCAACTCTCTGTAATCTGGTCGATCGAGCCCTTCATGTAGAAATTACTTTCCGGCACACTGTCGTGTTTGCCGTCGAGGATCTCTTTGAACCCGCGGACCGTCTCCGCCACCGACACGTACTGGCCTTTGCTGCCCGTAAACACCTCAGCGACGTGGAACGGCTGGGAGAGGAAGCGCTGAATCTTGCGCGCGCGGAAGACGGTGAGTTTGTCGTCCGGCGAAAGCTCGTCCATACCGAGAATGGCGATGATGTCCTGCAAATCCTTGTAGCGCTGCAGTACGCGCTGCACCCCGCGCGCGACATTGTAATGGTCCTCGCCGACAATCTCCGGCGCGAGCGCTTTCGAAGTCGATGCGAGCGGATCGACCGCGGGATAAATGCCGAGCTCGGCGATCGCGCGCTCGAGCACGATGGTGGAGTCGAGGTGCGCAAACGTGTTTGCCGGCGCCGGATCCGTCAGGTCGTCGGCCGGAACGTAGACAGCCTGGAAGGAAGTGATCGACCCTTTCTTGGTCGAAGTAATGCGCTCCTGAAGGTCGCCCATTTCCGCCGCGAGCGTCGGCTGATATCCAACCGCGCTCGGCGTCCGTCCGAGCAGCGCCGAGACTTCCGAGCCGGCCTGTGAAAATCGAAAGATGTTGTCGATGAACAACAAAACATCCTGATTTTTTTCATCTCGGAAATATTCGGTCATCGCCAGCGCCGATAGCGCCACACGCAAACGTGCACCCGGCGGCTCGTTCATCTGACCGTAAACCAGCGCGACTTTGGACTTGCTCAGATCCTTTTGATTAATGACGCCCGCCTCGCTCATCTCAGTGTAGAGATCGTTGCCCTCGCGAGTGCGTTCCCCAACCCCGGCAAAAACGGAGTAACCGCCGTGGCCCTTGGCGATGTTGTTGATCAGTTCCATGATCACGACGGTCTTGCCGACGCCCGCGCCGCCGAAGGCACCGACCTTGCCGCCTTTTGTGAATGGGCAAATCAGATCGATGACCTTGATTCCGGTCTCGAGAACCTGGGCTCGAGTGTCCTGATCCATGAGGTCGGGCGCTTTACGGTGAATGGGATAACGTTTGTCGAACTTCACCGGACCGCGGTTGTCGACGGCGTCACCGGTCACGTTGAAGACGCGGCCGAGCACGCCTTCTCCGACCGGGACGCTGATTGGCGCGCCCATGTCTTTGACCTTCATCCCGCGCCGCAACCCTTCGGTGGACGACATCGCGATCGACCGCACCCAGTGTTCGCCAAGGTGCTGCTGCACTTCGAGGGTGAGCTTGGTCGGGCTGCCATTCACCTCGTATTCCAGCTCGAGAGCGTTGAGAATCCTGGGCAGCGTGGCGTTGGTGCCGCCGTCGTTGCGGAATTCCACGTCGACCACCGGGCCGATTACCTGAACGATTTCACCTGTATTCATAAATTTGTTGGCTAGCCACCGAGCGCCATCTGCGCGGTCGCAATCTCGAGCAACTCCGTCGTGATGCTCGCCTGACGGACCTTGTTGTATTCGAGCGTCAGATCCTTGATCAGCTGGACCGCGTTGTCGGTCGCGTTCTTCATCGCCACCATCCGCGCGCTGTGCTCGGAGGCGCGGGCATCGAGGATCATCTGATAGACTTGATAATGGATATAATACGGCAGCATGACGTCGAGCACGCTCTCGGCTGTCGGTTCGAAAAGATAGCCGAGCATCGGGTCGTGCTTCCCGTCAGGGCTGGGCGCATGTGGTAACTCGAACGGGCTGATCGGCAATAGCGTCCGGACGAGAGCCCGTTGATTGATCGTGTTCACGAAATGCGTGAACAGAACCGAGACCCGGTCGACCTCACCCGTTAGAAATTGTTCCATGGCAAACTGCGCAATAGCCTTGGTCTCGACGAAGCTCGGCGCATCGCGCAGCTGAAAATCGGCGACTAACTGGCGCCGCGTGCGGGCGAGAAATTGGCGCCCTTTACGACCCGCTGTGACGTAAACCGTCTTGTCTGCGTCAAACCGCGCCGCTTCGCGCATGAGATTTGTGTTCAAGGCGCCGGCGAGGCCGGTGTCGGTGCTAAACACGATCACGAGCTCGCGCTTTACTTCGCGCACGGCGAGCAGCGGATGGAGCTTTGCATCGGTGCGCTGTTGCAGCGAAACGAGCACCTTGTTCATCAGGGACGCGTAGGGCCGACCGGCAAGCGCAGCACTCTGGGCCCGCCGCATCTTTGAGGCAGCAACCATCTGCATTGCCTTCGTGATCTGCGAGATGTTGCGGATCCCTCGGATCCGCCTGCGCATATGCTGCGGGTTGGCCATCTAGCTATGCTGCTGCCACGGGTGCCGCACTCCCGGTCCCCGTATCACCCACCGGTCGTGAGGCCGCGAATTCGTCGAGGGCCGCCTTCAGTTGCGTCTCGAGATCGCCGTCGATCGCTCGCTTTTCGCGAATGGCGGCGAGCAGACTTTCGCGGCGTGTGCCGAGGTAATCCTGAAGCTTGACCTGGAATTCCTTAACTCGATCCACCGGCACGCTATCTAGATAACCGTTCTGCATCGCCCACAGGATTGCGACCTGCTCTTCGACCGGGATCGGGTTGTACTGCTTCTGTTTGAACAACTCGACGATGCGTGAACCGCGATCGAGCTTGGTCTTGGTCGCAGCGTCCAGATCGGAACCGAATTGCGCAAACGCCGCCAGCTCGCGGAACTGCGCCAGGTCGAGCTTCACTTTGCCGGCGACCTGCTTGATCGCTTTGATCTGCGCCGCCGAACCGACGCGGGAAACGGAGAGGCCGACTGAAATTGCCGGCCGAACGCCCTGGTAGAACAAGTCTGTCTCGAGATAGATCTGGCCATCGGTGATCGAGATCACGTTGGTCGGAATGTAGGCCGAGACGTCACCCGCCTGCGTTTCGATAATCGGCAAAGCCGTGAGCGAGCCGCCGCCGAATTCATCCGAAACGCGAGCGGCGCGCTCCAGCAGCCGGGAGTGCAGATAAAAGACGTCGCCCGGGTAGGCTTCACGGCCTGAAGGGCGCTTCAAGACGAGCGAAACCTGCCGATACGCGACGGCGTGCTTCGAAAGATCGTCATAGATGATCAACGCATCCATGCCGTTATCCATGAACCACTCTCCCATCGCGGCGCCGGCAAACGGGGCGAGATACTGGTTCGTCGCCGTGTCCGACGCGGGCGCGGAAATGATGGTCGTGTAAGACATCGCGCCTTCGCGCTCGAGAATGTCAATCGCGCGCGCGACGTTGGAGTTTTTCTGACCGATCGCAACGTAGATGCAATAAAGCGGCCGGTGATCTTTTATTCGTCCCTGCTCGGCGGCTTTGTTCAGCCGGGCCTGGGAAATAATCGTGTCGAGCGCGATGACCGTCTTGCCGGTGGCGCGATCGCCAATGATCAGCTCACGCTGGCCGCGTCCGATCGGTATCATCGCGTCGATCGCCATGATGCCGGTCTGCACCGGCTGCGAGACCGAACGCCGCTTGATGATACCCGGGGCGATCTTTTCCACCGGGTAAAACAGCTCGGATTTCACCGGTCCTTTGTTGTCGAGCGGCTCTCCAATGGTGTTGACCACGCGGCCTAACAAACCTTTGCCGACCGGAACCGAGAGCAGCCGGCCGGTGGTGCGAGCTTCGTCACCCTCCGCGACCTTCGTCGTATCGCCCAGGAGAATGGCGCCCACTTCGGTCTCCTCCAGGTTGAGCGCCAGGCCCATGATGCCTCCAGAGAATTCGATCATCTCGTTCAACATCACGTCGCTAAGGCCTTCGATACGGGCTACGCCGTCGCCCGCTTCACGGACGGTGCCGACGTTGCTCTTCGTAGTTGTCGTCTTGAGTGACGAAATCTTTGATTCGAGTTCTTCCAATATGCTGCTCATAATTCTTTCTGAAGTCGTTCCAATCTGTTGCGGATCGTTCCGTCCCAAACATCGCTGCCCACCCGGATGCGCATTCCACCGAGCAGCTCGGGATTCACTACAAATTCTGTCGTTAAATCCGGCCCGTATTTTTTCCCGAGCGCCATCGCGACCTTTGAGGTCGTCTGCTGATCGAGCGCCTCGGCGCTTTCAATCACGGCGTGGCGCTTCTCCAGCTCGAGCCGCAGAAGCCGCTTATAGGTATCGAGGATCCGGTAAAAGTTTCGAGGGCTCCGGGCGATCAAAGCTTGAAGCAACGAGTCGACGCGGCCGCTATCGTAGCGGCCGTCGGTGAAACTGCCACGCACCAGTTCGCGCGCGACTCGTTTTACTTCCTTTGTCCCGGTCATAGCTCGTCACGCCGCAACTTCGCGCGCTGTTTCCTCCTGGAGACGCCGGCGATCCTCGGGGGTGAGGATCTTGCCGGTTACTTTGCCGGTTGTCTCAACGACGAGTCGGCCGAGCTCGCGCTTCAGGTTCGCCATCTCCTTCTCCCGCTCGATCCGACTCGCTTCGTGCGCCTTGGCGACGATCTGTTCGGCGGCGGCGATCGCTTCCTGTTGTTTGCGCTCGGCGACGGTTGACGCGCTCAGCCGCGCTTCGTCGATCATCTTCTGCGCCTGGGCGTTTGCATGGGCCAGGATCTCGGCGTGACGCTGCTCGGCTTCCGCCAGCTGCTGCTTGATCTTGTCGGCATTAAGCAGGCCTTCACTGATGCGCTTCCGGCGTTCTTCGAGCACGGCGAGCACCGGCTTGTAAGCGAAACGCTTCAGGAGCAGTGCAACGATGATGAAGCTGATCACCTGCGAAAGAAACAGCCAGACATTCCATCCGAATGTCTCGGCAGTTTCGCGCGCCGAATCGAGCGCGCTCGCGGCGAGTAGGAGCGGCAACATCATGGATTATTTCGGTGCGAGGTAGAGCGCGTAGAACACGATCGCTTCAGCGAACGCAATTGCGAGAATCGCCTGCACCAGGATCGGAGTAGCCGCGCCCGGGTTGCGACCGACGGCCGACGAAGCGCCCATGCCGATCAGGCCTACGCCGATCGCTGCACCCAGCGCTGCCAAACCGATGTGGAGGCTTCCGCTCAATTCTGCCAGTAGTGGTAGTATCATTTTTGTCTTTCTTGGTTGTGTTGCCTGGCGGCATCCGCGGGAACCACGGTCACAGCCGCCAAATTCATCAGTGGTGAGCCTCCTCGTGCCCAGGCTCATGAGACGCGATCAGAAGCGTGAAGACTGCCGTCAACAACATGAAGACGAGCGCCTGCACAACCCCGACGAGCAGCTCCATAAAATAAAACGGAATCGGAATCAGCCACGACAGCGCCGGTACCATCGTAGACATGGATTCGAGAATTGTCTCCCCGGCGTAAACGTTTCCGTACAGTCGAAAGCTGAGCGAAATCGGCCGGAACAAAATCGACACCACTTCGAGCAGGCCGACGACAAAGAAGATGACGATCATCATCAGCTTCATGAGCCCTTTGCTCTCGCCTTTTGGGCCAAAGATGTGGTTAAGCATGCCGCCGAGGCCATTCGCCTGAAGCGCCCACACGACCCAGAGTGCAAAGAAGATCATCGCCATAGCGCTGGTCATGTTCAGGTCGGCGTTTCCGCCACGCAGGATTGGCCGATCAACGATGAAAGTTCCGGCCGCATCGTGGTGGCCCCATCCCACCGTCCCGACGCCCGGGATTAGACCGAACCAGTTTACGAACAGGATGAAGATAAAGATTGTGGCGAAAAACCAGAAAGTCTTCTTCACCAGCTCGCTGCCGATAATCGATTCCAGAAAATTGTAGAGACCTTCGACCAGCCATTCCCAGAAGTTTTGCGCGCCGTGCGGCACCGGCTGAATCTTGCGCGTCGCCGCTTGAGCGGAAACGATGACGGCGGCCGCGACGATCCAGGTCACAAGCATTGAATTTGTGATGCTGAACTTGCCGATCGTGACGAGTGGCGCCGCCTTCAGTGGCACGCCTTGGTGATGCTCAACCGCCGCGCCGTGGGCCGGTTCCGCCGCCCGCGAAGTGCTCGCAAACGCGAAAAGCGCGAGTGCGAGGAGCGCCAAAGAGAGATAGCGATACGGCATATTGTTCAGTGACAATGCAGCGGCCGGCGACTTCAAATGTCGGCGGTCGCAGACGCCCGCCCACTCAACCCAAGGACTGCTTACGTCGGTTGCATCAAAGCGCGTTTTCCGCAGATGACAAGCGAGTTTCGGCGTTTTGCCGCAAGTAATCGGCGCCGAGCTACTTTGCGTGGACCTGTTCCGGAAATGCGCGCCCGACTGGCGGCCGCTCCGGCACACGAACGCGCTCTTCGGCTGTCGCGAGGCCGCTCGCCTCGTCGTAATGCGCCTCAAGATTACGAATCTGTGCTCCCTGCTCGAAATGCGCCGCGACATGTTCACTCGCCAGCTGGCCCATCTCGCGAAACGCATTCGGCGAACGAACAATCTCTTTCATCGCCGCGGCGAGCGCCTCGAAATCGCGTTCCGCGACGAGGTAACCGCTGCGCCCATGTTCGACCGCTTCCGGAATGCCGCCGTGCCGCGTCGCGGCTACGGGCAAGCCGGTCGACATCGCTTCCAGGACCGAGTTCGGTATGCCTTCCTGATTTTGATCGGGCGGTGTCTCGCTTGGATGAAGGAAAAGATGGGAGCTGGCATAAAGCTCGCGCAGATTATTCTGCGAAAGGAATCCGACAAATCGGACCTTCTCGAGAATGCCCAGCTCCTCGGCGAGCTCTTCGAGATGGCCCTGGAGCGGACCTTTTCCGGCAATGATCAGCTCCGCATTCGGGTACTGCTTTTGGAAAATAGCGAATGCGCAAAGGGTGGTCGCCACACCCTTCTTCGCTATCAAACGACACGCCTGCATGAAACGCCAGTGGCCATCGGCCGGTGCTTCACGAAAGACAAACGGGAACTGCTGCAGCGGGACGCCGGTGCGGCTGATCCGAATTTTTTCCGGCGGACATCCGAGCGTCACGAGCCGGTCAGCCAGCGATTGCGAGCGCGCGAAAACCAGCGTTACGGTGCCGAAGAGCTGGCGCAGCTTGGGAACGTAGTCCCGCATTTCCTGTTTGAGCCCGACATCGGCGCCATGGAAGGAAACCACGCACGGCTTATTCCATTGCTGAATGAAGGGCAGCAGATGCACGCCGGTATGCCCGAAATAGATGTGCATCATGTCGGCGCCGCGGCGCTCGAGCAGTGACGCGAGCATCTGATATTCGCCGCGATAAACGATCGGCGGGCAGCGCTTGACGAATTTGAGCCAGCCGTGCCGGATCGGGTTGAAACGCGGCGTAGGGATAATCTCGATATCCGGAAACGGAAAGCGATCAGCGTTCTGCAGCCACTTCGTCATGACGAAGGTCTCGTAGCGCTGAAGGGCGCAGACCTGCCGGTAGATGTGGAGCATCTCCGGCTTCAGAAAGGTCGTGCAGTAACTGGCTACAACTGGTTTCGCCATTAAAGAGTGCAGATTGTTCCCGAGGTCTTGCCGCTTGTCTACTGAGTTATTTGGTCCGTCATAAACCTACTTTCCGCAACCTTTTCCGGTTCGCTTGCTATTGGCTCGGCTTCGAACAGCCACGCCTCCAGTTTGGACTTCAGCCTGTCCAAACCGTCGCCGCCCTCCGCTGAGATCGGGATTACTTCGATGCCGGCGAAGCGTTGCTCGAGCGCGACAACGTTCTCGCGCGCGGCCGGCAAATCCATTTTATTTGCCACGATGCACCACGACCGGGCAGATAATCGACTGTCGTACAAATCGATCTCACGGCGCAAATTCTGAATGTCTTCCACCGGATGGCGTCCTTCGCTGCCGGCGGCGTCGACCACGAAAAGCAGGAGCCGGCAACGGGTGACGTGGCGCAGAAACTCGTGGCCGAGACCGATGTTGCGATGGGCGCCTTCGATCAGGCCGGGAATGTCGGCGATCGAGGCACGGCGATAATGATCGAACTCCACCACGCCAACGACCGGATGCAGAGTCGTAAACGGGTAAGGTGCGACCTTGGGATGGGCCGCGGAAATCCTGCCGAGCAGCGTTGATTTGCCGGCGTTTGGATAACCGACCAGCGCCGCATCGGCGATCGTGCGCAACTCGAGCAGGAAATACCCGCTTTCTCCTTCTTCACCCTCGGTGTACTGCGTCGGTGCGCGGTTGCGCGAACTCTTGAAATGCACGTTCCCTTTGCCGCCGCGGCCACCACGGCAAAGAACAAACTCCTCGCCATCTCTTGCAAGGTCGGCAATCGGCTGCGCTGATCCGGCTGCCTTTGCCGGCGGTGCCTGCGGCTCGATTGCGTCGCCGTCCTCGCTTCGCGCCGGTGGCGGGTCGGCAGGATAAACAACCGTGCCGATCGGCACGTTAACTGTCTTGGCTGCGCCGGCGCGCCCGTGCATTTTCTTGCCCTGGCCGTGAACACCGCTCTTGGCCTTGACGATCGGCTCGTAAAACAGGTGCGTCAGATTGTCGGTGTGAACGTCAGCGCGCAGAATAATATCCCCTCCGCGCCCGCCATCGCCGCCGTCGGGGCCGCCTTTCGGGACAAATTTTTCGCGTCGAAAACTGACGCAGCCGCGACCGCCGTTACCAGCGTGCGCCATGACCCTGATCCGGTCGACGAACATGACCTACTGTAGCGGCAATCGAGCCCGCGGGAAGCGAACGCGAGATGGGCGGGTGCCGGCTCGTGAGCG
>JBJMWX010000011.1:0-44341 GCA_045809925.1 Chthoniobacterales bacterium | reverse complement strand
GTGATCGGGGTTTACGACATTGCCGCGCGACTTTGACATCTTCTGATTGTCCTCACCGAGGATGAGACCCTGATTGACGAGGCGATGGAACGGTTCCGGTTTCGAGAGGTAGCCGAGATCGAACAAAACTTTGTGCCAGAAACGCGCGTAGAGCAGATGCAGAACCGCGTGCTCCGTTCCGCCGACGTAAAGATCCACGCCGCCGGTCTGCGGACCGCTCATCCAGTAGTGTTCCGCTTCTTCGCCGACAAAACGGGAGTCGTTCCGCGGATCGCAAAAGCGGAGGTAATACCAGCACGAGCCCGCCCATTGCGGCATCGTGTTCGTTTCGCGAGCGGCCGCTTCCGAATAGCGAACCCACTCCTTTGCCTTGGCGAGTGGCGGCTCACCGGTCCCGGTGGGCCGAAAATCATCCAGATCGGGCGGAACGACCGGCAGTTCGCGATCGTTTAGCGCGCGATGTTTTCGGCGGCCGTCCGGCGCGGGCTCCCAGACTACCGGAAAGGGTTCGCCCCAGTAGCGCTGACGCGAAAAGAGCCAGTCGCGCAGCTTGTAGCGCACGTCGCGTCGGCCGTGGCCCTGTTCTTCGAGCCAGCCGATCATCTTCGTTTTTGCTTCCGCCGACTGGAGGCCTTCGATGACCGGCGAATTCACTGCAATGCCCTCTCCGACGAAGCCGAGCGGACTTTCATCAGTCATCGGCTGAAGGACGGCACGGATCGGCAGGTCGTAATTACGTGCGAACTCGAGATCACGTACGTCGTGGGCGGGCACGGCCATGATGGCGCCGGTGCCATAGCCAAGCAGGACGTAATCCGCCACCCAGATCGGGACAGGCTCGCCGCTAGCCGGATTAATGGCGAAGGCACCGGTGAAGACTCCGGTTTTGTCCTTTGCCAGGTCCGTTCGTTCGAGCTCCGATTTACGCGCCGCGCGCTCACGGTACTCGCGGATCGCGGGCCATTGTTCCTCGGTCACAATGCGCTCGACGAGCGAATGCTCCGGCGCGACCACCATGTAGGTCGCGCCATAGAGAGTGTCGGGTCGGGTGGTGAAAACGCGGATCCGTTCCGGCTTTCGGTTTGCCGTCTCTGCAATTTCGAATCCGATCTCCGCGCCTTCGCTCCGGCCAATCCAGTTGCGCTGAAGTAACTTGATTCCTTCAGGCCAGTCGACTTGATCCAGTTCGCGGATCAAGCGCTCGGCAAAGGCTGTAATGCGCAGCATCCATTGCCGCATCGGGCGGCGGACAACCGGAAATCCGCCGACTTCGCTCTTGCCGTCGATGACCTCTTCATTGGCCAGAACGGTGCCGAGCTCCTGGCACCAATTCACCGGCACATCCGCGACGTAGGCGAGTCGCACGCCATCGGGATCGTCGCCGCGATAGGTACTGATCGGCTCGGCGCGGTTCGTCTGAGGATTGAACCAGGAGTTGTAAATCTGGAGGAAAATCCACTGCGTCCATTTGAAGTAAGCAGGATCGGTCGTGTTGACCTCGCGCTCCCAGTCGTAGGAAAAACCGATCCGCTTCAGCTGAGCTTTAAATTTGGCCACGTTCTCACGGGTCGTGATTGCCGGATGTTGTCCGGTCTTGATCGCGTATTGCTCCGCCGGGAGGCCAAAAGCATCCCAGCCCATCGGATGCAGAACGTTGAAGCCACGCATTCGTTTGTAGCGCGCAATGATGTCAGTCGCGGTGTAGCCCTCCGGGTGGCCGACATGAAGGCCGGCGCCGCTCGGATACGGAAACATATCAAGCACGTAGAACTTCGGCTTTGCCGGGTCGAAATCGGCCTCGCCGGGATTTGGCGCGTGGAAGGCGCGGCGCGCGTCCCAGATCGCCTGCCATTTCGGCTCGAACTCGTCGAATGGATATGGTTTGCGGCGTTCGCTCATTGGCAGAATCGCGGAAGCTGCGGAAGCTTAGCTCCGTCAGATCCGTGCCTCCTCTCTCAACATGATTCCGGTAGTGATCGCAACGCGGAATGCGCACAAAACGCGCGAATTCGCCGAACTGCTCGGCGGCGCCTTCGCGGTGAGCGACCTCAGTTCGCATCCGGAAATACCGCCGGTCGACGAGACCGGAAGCACGTTTGAAGAAAACGCGACGCTCAAGGCGGTGGCCGCCTCGCAACGGATCCATTCGCTCGTGGTGGCCGACGATTCAGGCCTCGAAGTGGACGCGCTCGGGAAGGCGCCGGGGGTTTATTCAGCGCGTTACGCCGGAGCCGGAGCAAGTGATGATGCCAACATCGCTAAACTGCTCGCCGACCTGCGCGCGGTTTCGGCGCCGCGCCTGGCACGATTTCGTTGCGTGCTCGTACTGGCGCGCAATGGCAGCGCGGTCGCGCATTTTACCGGAGTGATTGAAGGCGAAATTGTCGCCCGTGCGCGAGGGATGAACGGCTTTGGCTACGATCCGGTGTTCGTGCCGGCCGGCCGGCAAGAGACGTTCGCGCAGCTAGGCAGCGAGACAAAGAACGAGATCAGCCACCGCGCCCGCGCTGTCGCGCAGCTGCGGCGATATCTGGTCGAACTATTGCCAGGCTAATGCCCGGTCGAGGGCGCCGCCCGAATCTGGTATCCGACCTTCTGGATCTTCACGTCGCGAACCGTGTCCAGGACGGCGATCACATCGCCATGAGGAGCCAGCATTTCCGCACTGATCGAGACCTTAATGTCCGGATTCGCCGCATGCGCCTGGAAGAGCCGCGGCTTGAGGTCTTCGGGAGCGATCGCCTGGTTGTTGTAGTAAATCACGTTTCCGACCGCGACTCGGACTGAGATCAAGTCGTTCTTGTTTTGCTCCTGCGGCGGGGGCGCCACTGCTGACGGCAGAGTGACACGTATGCCTTTCATGTGAGTCTGGCTCAGGCTGACCATCATGAAGCTCGCCAGCAGAAAGAACATGATGTCGATCAGGGGGATGATCTCGATACGGGCGTGCTTTTTCGGAATCGGTGATCGCATTCTCATGGCGAAATTCTCCTCTGCTAATACGACGCGCCGGTCATCGTGTAGGTGATCGGGATCTTGACCCTTGTTGCAACAGCCCCGGGCTTGAACCGCCAGCGGCGAAACGCACTCACCGCCGAATTATCGAGAATGGGATTGCCGGTGCTTTGCGCCATCGTCGCGTCGGTCACGGCGCCACTCGCCGGGTCGACACTTACCACGCACACCCCGCTACCCGTGATGTGGCGGCTGCGCGCTTCGTATGGATACTCCGGACGCGGTGCACTGATCGCCGCTGCCTTTGCCCCAGCGGCCGAAGTTACCCCAGGCGGGCGCGGTGGTCCCGCGACCTGCGGCGCTTTGATCGGCGCTGCCGGCCGCTTCGGTTGATTGACCTTCGGCGGCGGGCTTTCTTCGTGGAACTCCGGCACTTCCTTGATATCCGGCGGCGGTGGCGGCAGTGGGACGTCCTCCGGTGGCGGGGTCGGCTGCTCCTCTGGTGGCGCCTCGAGCGTGGCTTCGATCGTCGCAGTCGGGATGTCGCTCAAATCGACCGGCGGTGGCGGTTTCTCGAATGCGAGCAGGACCGCGATCCCGTGGACAAACAATGCCCCACCCAATGCGGCAAGCACCTGCCATTTCGGCTGAGGCCTAAACAATAATGGTCCGGCCATAGTTTATGTCCCCGGCGCGGGCACGCCCTTCGCCGCCTGACTTTTGATCTCGAAGGCAATCTTGTAGAACCCGACCGAGCGCAGGATATCGAGCACACGGATAATGTTGCCGTGCACGGTGTCGCGGTCGCCGCGCACGAATACCTTCGCGTCCGGGTTGGTCTCATGCACCTTCTGCAGGGTCGCGGTCAGCTCGTCGTAGTCCATCTTCTTTTTATCGAAGTAGGGGTTGCCGTCGACGTCCACCGAAACACTGATGTAATCGTTCTTCGGTTGCGTCTCGCCCGAGCTACCGGTGGGCAGATTGACCTTCATCCCCTTCATGTGCACCTGGCTCAGGCTGACCATCATGAAGCTGGCCAGGAGGAAGAACATGATATCGATGAGCGGAATGATCTCGATTCGCGCCTTCTTGTGCGGAATGGGCGAGCCGATTTCCATTGCAGCCTCCTAGATGGACGAGCGGGTGGCGGAAGTCGGTGTTTCGCGCGTGATTTCCACGTCGCCTCGACGTCCCGCACTCTGTGCCTCGAGCATAACCTCCAGGTTCGTCGCCGCGGTTTGCAGCTCGAACTCTAGGTTAGACACACGCGAGGTGAAGAAGTTGAACGGAATCAGCGAGAAAATCGCGATGCCGAGACCGCACGCCGTCGCGATGAGAGCTTCGGCGATACCACCGGTGACCGCCTGGACGGCCAGTTCTTCGTTGCCGAGGAAGCTGAACGAACGGATCAGACCGGTGATCGTGCCCAAGAGACCGAGCAGCGGGGCCAGCGTGACCAGCGTATCCATCACGACGAGGAAGCGGCCGGCGCGCTTGATCTCGATACCGGCGGCTACCTGCAGAGCGCCTTGCAGCGAGGCGTGCTGATGGTTCAAGCCATTGAACATCATGCGCAGAACCGGATCTCGCGAACCGCGGGAGAGTCGGGAGGCCTCAGCGACGTCACCATTCTCGATTGCCGTAAATACTTTCTCGATTCGTTTCGGATCGCGGCGCATCCAGCGGCCCAGCCACCAGAAAACACGCTCAAGCACCACAGCGACGGCGATGATGGACACGATCAGGATCGGCCACATGATCGGCCCGCCCTTCTTGAAATTATCAATCAGGAAGTTTTTCCAGCCGGTCGGCTCGGGTGCTTTGGCTGTCGTCGCGGCCGCAGGCGATGCGCCGGGTGAACCAGTGGCGGCGGTCGAGCCAGCAGCGGTCGCCGGTGAAGCGCCTGTGCTGGTCGCAGGCACGCCAGTGGCAGGAGACACTCCCGGAGCCGGCGACATCACGCCGGTCGTGTTCGGCTGAACGCCGCTCATCGTGGGCGTCGAACCTGGTGCTCCGGCGGGGCCGGTCGGCGGAACATTGGTGCCGGGAGCCGGGTTTGCGGCCGCCGGGTTCGTCATGCCAGCCGGGCCGGCTGCGGTCGGCTGCGTGCCGGCTGCCGGCGCGGCGGCCGGAGGCGGCGGCGGTGGCGGTTGTTGTGCAAATGAAGTCAGCGCAACGAGCGCAAGCGAGGAGAGGCTGGCAATAAGCAGTTTTTTCATAGGGTTGAGATGATGCAGGAGCCGACCGGGCATGAGGCGGGAAGTTCGCCGACCTTGAGCGCAGTGCTCGAGTCGAGCGGACATCCGTGAGTCTCTTTTCGATGTTGCCATCCGAATGAAAGCCACAAGGTTACATCGCGTCATCCGGCATTGGGGGATGTAAACTACGGCAACGAAGTTGCGCGAGAAAAGCATTATTTTCTTGCTTCAGCGCGCGTTGCGTACGCGATTGCGCAATGGCGGCCACTCGCCGATCCGCGCCTCGAGTTCATCACCGGCGCGAATTGGCCCGACTCCGGAGGGCGTTCCGGTCAAAATCACATCGCCCGCAATCAGCGTAAGCGCCCGGCTCGCGAAGGCGACGATCTCCACGACCGAGTAGATCATTTGACTTGTCCGTGCCGACTGTCGCACAACCCCGTTTTGCGTCAGCGTGATCGGCAGGTCGCCGATCTCGACGCGGGTATAAACGAAGGGCCCGATCGGCGTGTAGGTATCGAATGACTTGCAGCGCGCGAATTGTTTTTCAGTTTTCTGCAGGTCGCGATCACTGATGTCTTCTCCGACCGTATAGCCGAAGACAAAGTCGAGTGCGCGCTCGGCTGGAATATTTCTGCCTGTGCGACCGATGACGATCGCGAGTTCAACTTCGAAATCGGTCTGATGTTCGGGAAAAGCGACTTCGATTTCCTCTTCATGCGAGAGCAGTGAGCTCGGCGCCTTGAACCAGATCAACGGCGTACCGAGTGGAGTCCGCTTCATCTCGGCGATGTGATCGGCGTAGTTCAGCCCTACTGCGATCAGCTTCGAAGGAGCAACCGGCACATCGACCCGGAAATCGCCTAACGAGAGCGTTTCGCCCGTCTTTTCAAGGCCGAGCCAGAACGCCTGCGCCAGAACCTCAATCCGATCACCGACCAGTTCCCCGTAAACGCGCCGATCAGCGGACCGGAAACAGCCAAATGCGCGCATAACTATCTCGGCACCACTCCGATAAAGTCGCGAACTGTCTTTGCCTCTGGAATCGAGAATACCGTGCCGTTGCCGTGACGAAACCAGAAGGCGGTCGACGACCCTCCGTCGAGATTCATTGCCCGCCAGACGGTAAAGCCATCGGCGAGTGGCGTGGAAGCGAGCATCTCGCCAAGCTGCGCCAATGTCGCCCCGTCACATACGCCGATCACGGCGCGGCCACCGCGCGCGACAGCTGCAAATGTCCGACGCGCCACACGTGTGTCATCCAGACCGCGCACGGGGCGGCCGAGATCGACCAAAAACGGTCCGCACTCCACTGCGGCATCGAGCTGCCGTTTTCGCGAGAACTCGCCGACCCGAACGATCTCGAGTCCGTGATCGCGCGAGGCCGAGAGCACGCCCGTCAATAGATGGGCGCGGATCAGCGGAGATGTCGTCTTGCCCTCGATGACCCGCAGCCCAATAGGCGCGAATTGCGGATCGAAGTAGCCTCCGTTCACGCCCGCAATGCAGTTCGCCTGCTGCATCGCGACGGCGAGGTCGCGTTCCTGCCCGCCATTATCGACTACGCGCAGCGTGGCCGATTTCGCAGAGAACAACGCCAGATCGAATCGCGCCTGCCTCTCGTCTGCCGCGCGAACTGCCACGCGTCGATGCTCTACGACGCGATCCGCCGAGAATTCCGATTGCGCCGAACCGACGGTCCATTGACCGCGCAGAGACGCGCAAAGACTTAGCGCGACGAGCGCGACGCTAAGTCTTCGCACTGTATTTTTCGATCAGCTGCTTAAAACGGGGATGCTCGCGGATGTTGTCCCAAAGCGGATTCAGCTTCAGTTCTTGCACCGTCACCGGACTCGGCCGCGAAAGAAGACCGTCCAGGATCGTAACCGCGGTATCCGCATCACCGAGAATCGCGTGCGTCTGCGCGAGCGCCTCGGTCATGTTCGGCCCTTCGAAGGCATCCCGGCTTTCCGGCTGTAGCTGGGTCGCCTTCTGCGCTGCGGCCAGCGCCGCGTCACGTTCGCCGAGTAAGGCGAGAATCGGTCCCAGGATCGCGTGTCGTGCAGCGTCTTGCGGGGCCTCGGCGACATGCTTTTCCGCGAAGGCTCGAGCTTTCACGAACGCGTCCCGCGCTCCTGTTTCATCGTGCAAGCCCTTCCTGGCGGCGCCAATCGCGTAGTACTTGAAAGAGAACTCGTCGATGTGGTCTCCGGTCACATCCTCATTCAGCGTCTCCGCGATCCGGAGTGCTTCCTCGTACTTTCGCTGCAGCAGGAGGACGTTCGTTCGTGCCAGCGTACACTGTTGGCGCCATTCAGCCGGCAGCGATTGAGCAGCGGCTGCGGCGAGCGATTTTTCTGCGACGCTGAAGTCGCCATTCGTTTTGATCGCGAGCGTCGCTTTGGTTTGCCAGAGGTCGAAGTTGTTGGGGGAGAGCTGGAGCGCGCGGTCCACTGTCTCGTTGGCTTTATCGAATTTGTGCAACATCACGTAGTTCAGTGCGAGGTTATGGAGTGGCCACCACTCCTGGGGACTAAGCGACGCCGACTTCTCCAGGCTGGCATTCGATTCCGCCCAGCGGCCTTGCCGGCGCTGGATCGCGCCGATCGCCAGGTACGCGCCGGAGTCGTTCGGCAAACCGGTTCGCGCGCGTTCGAATTCTCTCAGCGCAGCGTCGAAGTTGCGATCGCCGTAATAAAAACAAAAGCCGCGGGCTAGATGTGCCTCCGGCAGCTCGGGCTCCAACTGGAGAGCGCGTTCCGCGAGTTCGACCGCCCGACTGCGTCGTGCCTGACTCAAATCAAACTGCTTGTAGATCCACATCTCGAGCTGCGCCAGGTTCGCGGCCGCAAGGGCGAACTTCGGGTCGAGTTGCAGAGCGCGCTCGTAGAGCTGCTCCGCCTGTTTCAACTTCGGCAGGTCCTCGAAGGAAGCATGCAGATCGTGGGCCTGGACAAACGCGAGGTAGGCCTCGCCGTTCTCCGTCGGCTTCCGGCTCATCTGCGCCTTCTCGCGCGGCGAGAGTTTCGCCTGCAGGGCATCGGCGATTTTTTGCGCGAGGTCGGTTTGGATCGCAAAAACGTCGCTCAGCTCGCGATCATAATCTTCCGCCCAGATGTGCTCGTCGTTGGCCGCGTTGATCAACTGAACGTTGACCCGGACACGGTTGTTCTTGCGATCGGGACGCACGCTCCCCTCAAGAATCGCCGAAACGCCGAGAGCTTTGCCGATCTCGCGCACATTCCCTTCCTTGCCGCGATACGGCATCACGGATGTGCGGGAGATCACTTTCAGGTCCCCGATCTTGGCCAGGTTGGTAAGAATGTCGTCCTGAATCCCATCCGCGAAATAAGCGTTCTCCTTGTCATCGCTGAAATTTTGAAACGGCAGGACTGCGATGGATTTGTCGAGCTTCTGCGCTGAGGCGCGTGGCAGTAGAAAATACCCGGCCGTGGCCGAGATGACGATTCCGACCGCGCAGAGCACCGCGATGTTGCGACGGCGATGCGACGGTCGCGATGATTCAAGCTTCGGAGTGGCGCGAATTCCTTCCGAAGTGACATCAAACGCCCACGCCAGGATGAGCGCAATCGGGAAGCCAATCAGGAGCAGGACAATGACGAGGCGCAGTGTCCAGTTCGGCAATTCCCAGGCGGGAAAGGCGGCCGATGCGAGCTGAATGATACCGCCGCCGGCCACGATATACGCGACCGCGACGCGGTAGACCTTGCGCCGTTTTACCTCGTCAAAAAAGCCCGCCATCGCGTGGGTAGTATCCGCCTGCACTACTTTATCAGACAAGATTTCTCGGTCGAAGTTCAGTGCTGCCGAAGGTTGTCAGCAGGCAACGAACATTTAACGCGCCGACCGTTGATCCGATTGGACGAGTTTCTGGAAGCGCATTGGCCTCGAACGACAGCTTACTTGATGCCGCTTGCGAAAACGGTGTGGAAATGGGGCGGCTGCTTTTCGCGCGCTACGATCGTGACTTCGATCTCACCGAACCCGGCCTTTTCGAGCAGTTCGTGCAGCTGAAGTTCGCTGAACCCGAGCCAGTGGTCGGCGTAAAGTTCTCTTGCTTTTTCGAACCGATGACTGAGCAGATCGAGGATCACGAGGCGTCCGCCGTTCTTTAATATAGAGTGCGCAGCCGCCACCGCCCGCTCCGGATGCAGCGCATGGTGGAGCGCCTGGCTCAGGATGGCGAGGTCGACCGACTCGCGCCTGATCGGCGGATCTTCGATGTCGCCGAGCCGGTACTCGAGATTGGAAAACCCATGCTTCCTCGCCAGCGCGCCGCCGAACTCAACCATCTTCGGCGCGTTATCAATCGCGATCACCTTGCGCGCATTCTTCGCCAGCAATTGCGACAATGTGCCCTCGCCCGCCCCAAGATCCGCCACAGTCAGCGGCGGTAGTAATGTGAAAAGGGTGTGCGCGAGCGCCTGCCACGACCGACCCGGCACGTAGCTGCGCCCGAACTTTCCCGCCAGCTCGTCAAAATATTCACGCGCGCGGTCCTGCCGTTTGCGCAGCGCGAGCTTGAGCGCAGTGCGATCGCGTTTTGTCTCGGGCAGTTCGCGCGCCAATGCCTTGGTCAGTTCCGTCACCTTCGCGCGCACCGGATCGCCGTTCGCAGTCGTCAAACCGTAATAAACGTTCTTTCCGCTGCGGCGATCACCGACCACACCGGCCCGCTTCAGCTGCGCGAGGTGACTGGAAATACGCGACTGGCCCATGGCCATGATCTCCTGCAACTCAGCGACAGAGAGTTCTTCCTGCTCGAGCAAAGAGAGCAAGCGCAGCCGGGTGGGATCGGCCAGAAGCCGGAGAAAATTAACGGTTGACGCCATCCGGCTCCACGATACATCTACGTATCATGATTGGTCAATATGTTGGCCGGTCCCCTGCTCCTCATCCGTTACTCATCACCCGTTAATCGTCACTTCTCCATGGCTCGTCGCTTCATTTTTTCTTCGGAATCCGTCGGTGAAGGTCACCCGGACAAAGTCTGCGACACGATCTCGGACGCAGTCCTTGATGCTTGTCTCGCGCAAGACCGGCACAGCCGCGTCGCCTGCGAAACCTACGCCAAGAGCAACATCGTCATCGTCGGCGGCGAGATCACGACCAAGGCAAAGCTCGATTACGTCCAAATCGTGCGCGATGCGGTGCGCGAGATCGGCTACGTGAATGACGACGACGTCTTTCACGCCGACAGGATTTTCGTCAGCAACATCATCACGGCGCAGTCGCCGGACATTGCGCAGGGTGTCGACCAGAAAGCGGCCGAAGGCAAAGGCCACGCCGAACAAGGCGCCGGCGACCAGGGCCTGATGTTTGGCTACGCCTGCAACGAAACGCCTGAGCTCATGCCTGCGCCGATCATGTATGCGCATCGGCTCGGCCGCGAGCTAACCCGCATCCGCAAAGCGGGGAAATGCAAATGGCTGCGACCAGATGCGAAATCACAGGTCTCGGTCATTTACGAAGACGGCAAGCCGGTCGGTATCTCCAACGTTGTCATCTCAACGCAGCACGCCGAGGACGTAAAGCACAGCGAGATCAGAGACTTCTGCATCGAGGAAGTCATCCGCAAGGTGCTCCCAGCTTCAATGACGACGCGGTCGACCGAGTTTCTCATCAATCCCACTGGACGCTTCGTCGTCGGTGGACCGCAGGGTGATACCGGGCTTACCGGCCGCAAGATCATCGTCGACAGCTACGGCGGAATGGGCAGACACGGCGGCGGCGCGTTTTCCGGGAAGGACCCGAGCAAGGTCGACCGCAGCGCTGCTTACATGGGCCGCTGGGTGGCCAAGAATGTTGTCGCGGCGGGCCTGGCTGCGAAGTGCGAAGTGCAGTTCGCCTATGCAATCGGCCATCCGCAGCCAGTCAGCGTGCACATCGACACCTTCGGCACGCACACCGTTGTGGAAGAAAATATCGAGCGCGCCGTCAAGCAGGTCTTTAGCTTTAAACCGGCCGACATCGTTCATCAGCTCGACCTGCTCCGCCCGATTTATTCAAAGACAACGAACTATGGCCACTTTGGCAAAGACGATCCCGAAATTACCTGGGAGCGGACCGAGAAAGCCGAGGAACTCAAAGCAGCAGCGAAGTAACCCCAAAGTCCGGAACCTTTTATGACCAGCACTACAACTACCGCACCAACTAAGACACAAGACTACAAAGTAGCCGACATCAGCCTCGCGGACTGGGGTCGCAAAGAGATCTCGATCGCGGAGAAGGAGATGCCCGGCCTGATGGCAATCCGCGAGAAGTACGCGCCGGGCAAACCGCTCCAGGGTGTCCGCGTCACCGGTTCGTTGCACATGACGATCCAGACCGCGGTCTTGATTGAGACGCTGGTCGACCTCGGCGCCACCGTGCGCTGGGCAAGCTGCAACATCTTTTCAACCCAGGATCACGCCGCCGCCGCAATCGCCAAGGCCGGAGTGCCGGTCTTCGCCTGGAAAGGTGAAAGCCTCGAAGAATACTGGTGGTGCACCAATCAGGCGATCTCGTTCGCGGATGGCAAAGGACCGCAGCTAGTCGTCGATGACGGCGGTGACGTTACTTTGCTTATCCATAAAGGTTATCAGCTCGAAGAAGGCAGCGACTGGGTCAAATCTGCTTCGACGAGCAAGGAAGAGCAGGTTATCAAAGACCTGCTTGTCGAGGTCCAGCGGGAGAATCCGTTTCGCTGGCATGAGCTGGTGAAGGAGTGGCGCGGTGTCTCGGAAGAGACCACGACCGGCGTTCACCGCCTCTACAAAATGCAGCAGCAGAACCAGCTGCTTGTCCCGGCAATTAACGTTAACGATTCAGTCACCAAGTCGAAGTTTGATAATCTCTACGGCTGCCGTCACTCGCTGGTCGATGGGCTGAACCGCGCCCTCGATGTCATGATCGCCGGCAAGGTCGCGGTGGTCTGCGGCTACGGCGATGTCGGCAAAGGCTGCGCTCAATCGCTCCGGGGCCAGGGCGCCCGTGTTGTTATTACTGAAGTCGACCCGATCAATGCCTTGCAGGCGGCGATGGAAGGCTACCAGGTCACCACGATCGAAGACACGCTCGGGTGGGGCGACATCTACGTCACGACCACCGGCAACATTGACGTGATCACGTTCGAGCACATGTCACGGATGAAAGACCAGGCGGTAGTCTGTAACATCGGGCATTTCGATAACGAGATCCAGGTTGAGGCGTTGAACACCGCCAAGGGTGTAAAACGGACCAACATCAAGCCGCAGGTAGATAAGTATACTTTCGGTCCCGGACAGGAAATCTTTCTTCTCGCGGAAGGACGGCTCGTAAACCTCGGCTGTGCGACGGGCCATCCGAGCTTTGTCATGAGTAACTCGTTTTCCAATCAGGTGCTCGCGCAGCTGGATCTGTGGAAGAACCGCGATAATTACAAGATCGGCGTCTACGTGCTGAGCAAGCAACTCGACGAGGAAGTAGCCCGGCTGCACCTGCAAAAGATCGGCGTCAAGCTGACCAAGCTGACACAGCCGCAAGCTGACTACCTCGGGGTCCCGCTCGAAGGACCGTACAAGTCCGAGCATTACCGCTACTAATCTGTAACTGTAGGGCGGGTCAGCTATCCCGCCCTACAGTGATCTTCAGCGCGAGATAGGCAGAGAAGTAGCCCGCGTATCTCTGTTGTAGATCGGGCCGTCGCCAGTCCTTACCCGTAACTGTGCCGCGGCAGTTGCTTGCGCCGCAGTTGCATTCGAGCACGTAATCACCGTCATCGGTCATACACCAGTCGTGAGTTAGCTCTTCCTTTGCCTGGATATCGCGCAGCGCGACAAAGGTGATGCTGCCGCGAACCCCGAGGTTCGGATCGCAGGAGTGGTTCGTATAGAGCATCGACGCTTCGCGTTCGTCCTCGGTGACCGGCGCGATGTAGAGGTCGTCTTCGATCTGGATCTCCACCGGCCCGAGGCGCGCATTCACCTCCTTGAGTTGTTCGTCATCGATTACATGGCCGCCTTTGACCGCCACGATCTCGTCCCTGGCGATTGCAACCTGAGCGAACAGACCGCGACCGTGAATGAAACTCGAACGGATCTCGGTTTTTGCAGATAACCAGGAGAGCGGCGTCACGTCGGCTGACCGATGCCGGGTTCATCCTCTCCGACGAAGTAATCGACCACCGCTCCCTTTACGATTTTGATACGGCGGCCGTCCGTCACCCACCACTTGTCGCTGTCGGGATAGTAGCAGCACTCAGCCGGCGCGTTATTGGCAACAACGTAGTAGACCAGGTCGTCCGGACCCGCGTTGCGGATCTCGTGCGCCTCGCCCGGTGCGAAGAAGAATGCCTCGCCCGCTGCTGCCTCGGCGACGCCATTCTCATCGCGCACCGCAGCGCGGCCACTGATGATGAGGTAGAGTTCAGATTCCCCGGAATGCAGATGGTATGGACAACGCGAGGCGCCCGGCGGCACGCGATAAACCGACAGATCGAACGGGTGCTGCTTGAGCGTATCGGCCGAATCTGGTTCACGACCCAGCCCGACTGAGATTTCCTTGAAATAGGTGTGAAACTTCCCGGATGGCGAGCGACGCTCCTTTTCCGGCAGCTCAGCGATGCTCACTTTGCGCATAGCCGAGATTCTGCGCGCGAACGTAACGGGTCAATCCGCTTCGCCGTGCTTTATCGAAACCATCTCCAGAAAGAGTGGTGTAGTCAGGAGCGAAGCGGGATCAGCGGACGCTTCGGCAAATTCACGCCGAACGTCATCCGCCCAATGCGACGTGACGCGACCGAGCTCTTGCAAACGTTCGAGATTGATCTCGATGAAGCTGGCTGGCCATTGCCAGGTGTAGTCGGCGGGAGAAACTACGCGGAGATGCGGCCGGGCATTCACCAGGCGCAACCCGGCAGCACGAAGAAGTGGCGGAAACAACAATGCGACATTTGGCTCGCCACCGGACGCGCGCCAGCTCGCCATCACCTCGGTCGTAAAACGTTCCACAGCCGGACGTCGCGGGGCGATCCGCCAGGTGCCGTAGTCGCTGTATTCGTGAAAAATCGCACTACCACCCGGCCGTAAAGCGCGCGCGATGTTCTCGATCAGCGTTGCCGGCGAGGAAACGAACGACGCCACCCAGCGGCACCAGGCGAAGTCGAAAGCGGCGTCGCCTAGTGAGTCTTCCATCAGATCAAGTTCGCGGAAGTCGACGTTCGCGAGGCCGCGGGCCTGACAGCGAGCGCGAGCCGATTCAATGAACCGCGCGGAACGCTCCACCGCCAGCACCTTGCCGCCGGCCCCGACAATCTCCGCGAGGTCGGCAGTAGCATAGCCGGGTCCTGCCCCGACATCGATGACGCGCGAACCGAGTGTAATGCCCGCGCGTCGCCAGCAGGCATCCGTGGCTTCGCGCCACACCCGATGCTGCAAACCCAGGCGCGCGACCTCCGCGGCATGCGTGCCAAGAACGTAATCCGCCTCATGGGCCGCGCTCATTCCCGCACATCTTCGGCGCAGAACGTACTCGAATGCAATCCGATGCAGGTGCGAAGTCGGCAAAGCCCCGATCCCAGTCGTGCCGTAGTGACGCCCCGGTCCTTTCTTGCTGCGGCGCGACGGTTCGCATGACGGTCGATGGCGCTGGCGCCGGTCAACTGAGATGCGCAAAACTCCGAGGAATAGCGGCCGCGCCTCTTGACTCAGGCCTGAGGTACGATACTGGCTCCGTCGTTTTGCTACGACTGCAACCGGCGCGCAGCGCGATCTTAATGACTCACGTGCAGAAGTTTATCATTGGATTTGTAGCAACCGCATTGTTGCTGCCGCGCCTCGCCTGCGCCGATGAAGTAACCCGGCAGGTGCAGGAGGAATTACGGCGCCGTCATTTATTTTTCAGCAACATCGACGGTCGCAACACGCCGGAAACGTCGACTGCGGTGCGTCGTTATCAGGAGCGGCAAGGTTTCCCCGCCACTGGGATCACCGACGAGACGACGCTGCATTCACTCGGGATTACCGCCGAACCGGCGCCGCCGGCTGAAGGCAACAACGATTTGTTGCCTGACGTGCCCGTGCTGCGCAGCGACGACGCGCTGCCGGACGGCAATCGCGACACCCATCCGGCACCGCCGCCACCGCCCGCCAGCTCGCAGCCCATCACGCGACGCGATGCGGCCGATTTCATCCACCGTTACGTGGCCGCCGTTGAATCGCCGAACATCCACGACGAACTCGGCCTCTATTCCGAGCGTGTCGACTACTACGATCACGGCTTAGTGGATCGACAGTACGTCCAGAATGAGCTGGCGGTTTACGATCAGCGTTGGCCGCGACGGAATTACGCAATCCTCAGTGGTGTGCGCTTGGAGAAGAGCGCCGGTAAACAGCTGGCCAAATTTCGTCTCGCATTCCAGGTCGCGAACTCGACGGCTAACCGGGCCGCACGCGGCCGCATAGATGAAACTTTCGGGCTCGTCCGAAGCAGCGATGGCAATCTTCAGATCGTCTCGCTCCGCGAACGACGCGTTCGGCGCAATTCGCACGGCCGGCGAGGTCCGCGGACGGCAACCAGCCCGACCGAGGACCCGGTCGTGCGCAGCATGCGCCGCGCATTTCACAGCATGTTCCACCACTAAGCGGCGCCCGCCCGCCGGATCCGTCTGACGAAACCGTCCGGCACGTAGGTAAGGAGAAATTTCTCGCGCGAGCGGTCGATTACGAATTCGCCGTTTTCTCTGACGGACTGTCGCGCGGCCCGCCTAGAGCCAACCGCTTGGGAATTGAAATCATTGAATGCGGCCGAACCCGCGCCTAGGATAGCTGCGTGATCGGCCGGATTCTCCGCGCTCTGCTCGCGACCGTAATGTGTCTCGGCGTTTTCGCGCTCACCCTGCCGACGCGCGCTGTCGCGGCGCCGCAGCACAAGACGATGAGCTGCTGTGCGAAATCCCACACCGAACCTCCGCAAAAACATTGCGGCGACGAGCCGCAGAAGTCCGCGGACAACGATTGCTGCGCCGCCTGTGCCAACAGTGTTGCCTTGTTCGTCGCTCCGCAGGCGCCACTGATTTTCTCACCTGAGCGCGGCGAAAAACTTGTCGCCTCCGCGATGACACAATCGTCGCGCTCGGAACGTCCTCCTGTTCCGCCGCCGCGTAGTGCGATCGGTTGATTGCATCGGCTCGGTCGCGCAATGCGACCGTGAGAAAGGAAACTCAACAGGAGGATTCAATGAAATATCTTCTGATCATTATTGCCGCACTGGCGCTGGTAGGCAGCGCAAGCGCGACGTCGCCGGCGGCTGACTGCTGCGGCGGCGCGTGCTGCGGCTTCGGTCTGAGCTGCTGCGCGAAATAGCGCAGCCGGATGGGAATAAAGCCCCGTCGGAGCAATCCGGCGGGGCGATTCGGCTATGAAATCGCAGCTCGTTTGCCTCGTCTTTATTGTGCTTGTCGCCGCGGCAGTCGCTGCGGAACCGACTCGCTACACGTGTGTCATGCACCCGGAGGTGGTCACGGACCAGCCGGGCACGTGCCCGAAATGCGGAATGACCCTTGTGCCGGTCAAACCGAGCGCAAAGCCCAAAACGCTGAACGCCCAACGCCCAACGCCGAAGACGGAAAAGGCCGCGCACTCTCCTGGCCACGACCAGCACGAGCACCATAACATGACAATGCAATCGTCGGTCAGTCTCTCCGACCCCATGAGTCGCGAAGGATCAGGAACGAGCTGGCTGCCGGATTCCTCACCGATGTATGCGCGCATGTTCATGCATGGCGACGACATGCTGATGCTGCACGGTGCGGCGTTCCCGCGCTATGTGAACGCGGGCACGCGCCGGGGCGACGACCGGATCGACGCGCCGAACTGGGTGATGGCGATGTATTCGCATCCATTCAGCGACGCCACGCAGTTCGGCAGCCGATTGATGATGAGCCTCGATCCGCTGAGTGAAGGCGGCCGCGGATACCCACTCTTGTTTCAAACTGGCGAGACGTGGCACGACCAACCGCTGCACGACCGCCAGCATCCACACGACCTCTTCAGCGAAGCTTCGCTCAGCCTGTCGCAGCGCTTCACCCGCGATCTCTCCGGTTACATCTACTTCGGCTATCCCGGGGAGCCGGCGCTCGGGCCGCCGACGTTTATGCACCGGCCCTCAGCGATGGACGATCCTAGTGCGCCGATTTCGCATCACTGGCAGGACTCGACGCACGTCACCTTTGGCGTCGCGACGCTGGGAGCCGCCTGGCGCAATTTCAAAATCGAATCCAGTGTCTTCACCGGACGCGAGCCGGATGAGAACCGCTACGACTTCGACCGACCGCGTTTCGATTCATTCAGCGGCCGCCTCTCGTGGAACCCGACACCGAATATGGCGCTCCAAGTCTCACATGGGTATTTGAAAAGCCCGGAGGCGACCGAACCGGACGCGAAGCTGCACCGCACGACGGCCTCGGTCATTTTTAATCAGCCGCTCGGTGAAGACAGCAACTGGTCCACATCACTTGTGTGGGGACAGAACAACCTGAGCCATGAGGGAAAAACCCAATCCGTGTTGCTCGAATCAAATTACCAGCGAAAGCGCGACACGATTTACGGCCGGCTTGAGCGCGTAGAAAAATCGGGACACGAACTGTTTCTCGATCAATCGGATCACGAGCGAATTTTCCCGATCTACGCCTGCACGATTGGCTATGTGCGCGACCTTTCCCACGGCACTGGGATTGACATCGGTCTCGGTGGACAGTTCACGATCAGCGACATGCCCGACCGTCTCGAAAGATATTATGGTGATGACCTGCCGATCACGCTCGAAGTTTTCCTTCGCATCCGCCCGTCGTTGCACGCGCACTGACGCGAATGCAGAGTAGCTCCCATGCTCCGTTTGCCGAAGCAGAAGTATCACGACATCGAGCGCATTATTGAGTTCGATTTCGTGCGCGCGACGGAAGCGGCGGCGCTGAATTCGCTGCAATGGATCGGCCGTGGCGATAAGGAAGCTGCGGACGCGGCGGCCTGCGATGCGATGCGCGGGATGTTCGACCTCATGAATATCTGCGGCGAAGTCGTGATCGGCGAAGGGATCAAGGATAACGCGCCCGGGATTTTCAAAGGAGAACAGCTCGGCACATGGCTGCCGGGAACCCCGCAGTTCGATATTGCGCTCGATCCGATCGACGGCACGACCAACATCTCGAAAGGCGCGCCGAACTCGATCACCTGCATCGCAGCGGCCAGTCCGGAAGAAGGAGTGAAGTGCGCGCTCCGCGACATTCCGTCGTTCTACATGATGAAACTCTCCTACGGGCCGCGTATCGTGCAGGCGATGAAGATCTCCGGAATCGAGACGGTTAAGCTGATGAGTCCAGTGGAGGAAACGCTGATTGCGGTCGCCGATGCTTTAAAGAAACGCGTTCAGGATCTGGTCGTCATGATGCTCGACCGGCCGCGCCACAAGGAAATCGTCGCGGAAATTCGACGCGTCGGAGCCTCGCTGCGGATGATCGGCGATGGTGATATCGCGGCCGCCCTGGCACCGTCCATTCCCGACAGCAACATCGATCTATATCTCGGCATCGGCGGCTCCCCGGAAGCCGTTCTTGCTGCGGCCGGCATCAAATGTCTGGGCGGCGACATGCAATCCATGATGTGGCCGCGCGACGAACAGGAGCGGGCGCAACTGGTGACTGACGGTTGCGAAGCCGAGCTCGGCCGCGTCTTTTACGCGGACGATCTGGCCCGGGGAAAAAATATCATCTTTTGCGCCACGGGTATCAGCGACAGCGCAATGCTGCGCGGCGTGCGGACGAATGGCCCGAGCGCTACGACCTATTCGGTGCTGATGCGGGCGAAGAGCAGGACGGTTCGTTTTGTTCGCGCCCTGCACAATTTGCAAAGCAAGACGATTCGGTTGCGTTCCGATCAGCGCGAGCACGCGATCTGATTCGATGCGAAAGACACGCTTTAGCCGCGGCTCTCGGAGCGGCGGTGGAGCGGCTACAATTGTCGCAGCCCTGCTAGTCGCATGCAGTGCGTCGGCCGGCGAACTGGACCCGCAGAGCGCGCAGATGCTGGACCACGCGCTACAGCAACTCCAGGATCTCCGCGACAATGCGGCATCGCTGCAGTACGACGCGAAGCTTCACCTGACGGAGCGAGACGGAAAAGGACGGCTCCGCGGTAGCGCCAACGCGGTCATGACGGTGCGCCCGGGTGAGACAAACCCGATCACCTATGTGTCACGGGAGGTGCACGGAAAGGTCAGATTACCCGGGTCGGACAACTCGAAGGACGAGGCAAAGGACGACGTCACCCTCCAGCAGTTCGCGCGCGACCACCGCATCCACGAGCGGTTCGATTTCTCCGTCACTACGCCCGACGCGGTCACAGCGGGCACCGCGCGGCGGATTGATTTCGCTCCAAAACCGAACCAGCGCGAGAAGAACACGGCCGATCGGTTTCTGGATGCAATCGAGGGCAGCGCCTGGCTTACGGAAGGCAGCGACCGGCTGGCGAAGTTCGAGATGCGGTTGCGTCAGCCGTTCCAGCTCTTCTGGATCTTCGCCGTGCTGAAAGAGCTTTCGATCGACTACGACTTACTCGAGCCGAATGAATTTCCCGGACATGCCAGAGTGAAGGTCGCCTTCTGGCTCGCGAGCCCGATCTACACATTACGACAGGAGCACGATATCGAGGTCGACCATTTCCGCAGGCGCGAGCTCGTCATGGCCGGAAAATAAAATCTACGACTCGACAGCGCACCTGCGCTTTGTTCAACTGGCAAAACCTTTCCCGCTTATGAGACAAATACCCAAGACCGAACTGTCGCCAGACAATGGCTGTATCGTCGATACCAAATGGAAAGTCGGGCCGCTGAGCTATCACGCCTGCGCGGTCGATCCCGAGGGCGCCCACGTCCAAAACGAAGGGGGGTTTCGTCTGCCGGAGGTCGTTGTTTACGATCACGTCGGCTTTAAGGGCGCGTACGCCCGAACGAATCTCAGTTTCCATTTTCTCGGCGATTTTTGGAATGACCGGATCAGTTCGCTTATCGTCGTCAGCGGTGTCTGGCGTTTTTATCGCGACGAATACTACAAAGGCGATCACTGGGACCTCGGACCCGGCTTTTACGAGTGCTTCTTTACCGAGAAAGGCCCGGACGACGTGGTCAGCTCGTTCCAGGCAATCGCGTTGACATAAGTCTAGTCAGCCAGCCGCAGCGAACGATCCTCCGCGATTTCAACGCGGTGTAGCTCGTCAAACCCTTCGCGCACGGTCGGGCGCTCGAGCCGTTTTGCGGTCGTGAAGATCGCGACATTCGGCACCTTGCCACGGCCCGTGCGTTCGGCATTACGCGCCACCGCAACGCGCGTTGCCACGTCGAAGAAGTACCCGATGACGCGGGCGCCCTGGCCTTGCGCGATTCGAATAATTGCCGCCCGTTCGGCAACCGTGGGATTGGTGTTATCGACCACAACGGATTGGCCGCCGGCGAGCGCCTCCGCGATCGTTTTCCGCTGGCGTGCTTCGCGGCCGGAGCCATTCGGCCACATGTCTTTGCTCACCTGCAGGTGGGTGGAAGCGAATCGCTCTCGATAGAACGTGCTCTTGCCGGCGCCGGGCAGACCGATCAGGATCACGCACTCGAGCTGCATCGATCGGAATTTACTGCAGAGAACGCTGAGCGCGCAGAGCAGAATGAGATGAGTAGACGCAATCCGATCAATGGTCGATCGCTCGGCTGTCTTGCCCTTTTCGCCGGTTCATTTCTGCTCCCGCTCGCTTGCAGCGGAGCCACGACGGAAGACCGTTTCGCGCAAGTCGACGGCATGAAGGTCCATTACACCAACCGCGGCAGCGGACGTACAGCACTTGTCTTTGTTCATGGCTGGAACTGCGACCTTACCTTTTGGAAACACCAGGTCGCCGCCTTTCCGCAGACTCGCGTTATTGCAATCGACCTGCCCGGGCACGGCGAGAGCGACAAGCCGGAGATCAACTACACGATGGACCTGCACGCGCGCGCGATTGACGGTGTGTTGCGCGAAGCGGGAGTGGAAGAGGTGGTCCTGGTCGGCCACAGCAATGGCACGCCGGTTATCCGCCAGTTCTATCGCAGATTTCCCGAGAAAACACGCGGGCTCGTGATCGTCGATGGCGCGCTTCGGCCGTTCGCGCCTGCCGAGCAGATGCAGAAATTCATCGCGCCGATGCGGGCGGCGAATTACCGCGACTATTTCGCGCAACTAGCCGACGCGATGACACGTCCGATGAAAGATGATGCAACGCGCGAGCAGATTAAAGCTGCCATGGCGCGTGGGCCCCAGCACGTCGCAGTGAGCGAGATGGAATCACTGCTCGCGGACGATCTCTGGCGGGCGGACAAGATCAACGTCCCGACGCTGGTCATCCTGGCGAAGCAACCGGCCTGGAACGCCGATTACGAGCGCTTCGTCCGCAATCTCGCGCCAGATCTCGATTATCAGGTTTGGGAAGGAGTCAGCCATTTTGTCATGATGGACAAGCCGCAGGAGTTCAATGCTGCGGTCGCGGCGTTTCTCGCCAAATACAAATTGTTCGAGAGTCGAGTGTCGCAAGCTGGGTCGCGGCCGACGGGCGCGATTTGACCGCGCTGGGAGAGCACGGTCCATGGGCAATCCGTGATTCACAATTTCCACCGTCAGCGCCCGGCGATCGCGGCACGTGCGAGCGCGAGAACTTCCTCGGCGCAACCCCATGACAACGTGAATCCCGAACCACCGTGGCCGTAATTGTGAATCACGACGCGGCCGTCCCGTAACTGCTCGCGCGCAAGCCGCACACCAGAGGCGCGATATGGTCGCAGTCCGACGCGTTCCCCCAGCACGCGCGGCGACGCGATGCCCAAAACCCGGCAGCATTCGTGGAGAATGCGCGTGGTTTCTTCCGGATCGACAGCGCGATTGCCGCTCAGCTCATTCGTTCCGCCGAAGACGCAATCGTCGCGCCGCGGAATCGCGTACATGAGCGGCGGATCGTCAGAGACAACGGCGTATGGCAAATCCGGATTTTCGACGAGCACGACCTGTCCGCGATGCGGCTCGAGCGCGGAATCTTGCGCAAGTTCTCGCGCGCCGATCCCAGCGCAGTTGATCACAACCGCGTAATCAGGCGGGATATCTTCGAGATTCTCTAAATGTGTCTCGTGAACCGTGCCGCCACTGCAATCGAACCGCTTGCGCAAATAATCCAGATAAACCGTCGTGTCGGTCAGCGGTACCGTAAGTGTGTAACCGCTGGCGAAACACTCCGGCACGTGATTGCGCGGCAGTACGCGCGCACCCAGGGAATGCGACCACGAAGGCAGCGGCACCTCTCCGCCGCGCGCGAACTGCCGTAGCTCCATCATGGACACGCCGTTCGCAGCCTCGCTCGCCAGCTCGCAGAGGCGGCGAAATGTCGTCAGCGACCACGCGATCACCGCCTCGAGCGGCTCGGCGTCATAAGGAAACCAGATCGCGCCCGCGGCCGCGGAGGTTGTTTGCTGCCCAAGCTGGTCGGCAAAAATCGTCGCGCCGTAGCCGGCTTCGGCGACGAGAACGCCGCAACTGAGTCCGGAGACGCCCGCGCCGACAATCGCGATTTTCGGCTCGTTCACGCCGCTGATTTACGTGCGAAGCAGGCGGCCATCATCTAAATTGATCGGGCATGGTGTCACTGAATCGAGAGCCGCTGACCGAGAAAGTCCTGTGCGGCGAGCGTATCAACGCCGCGGAAGCGCTGCAGCTCTATGCCTTCCCGCTCGAGGAGCTCGGCGCGCTATCGACGGTCCGGCGCAACGTTGCGAAAGAGGCTGCATTCGATGGGCGCGGCCGCGAGATCGTGACCTACATCGTCGACCGCAACATCAACTACACCAACGTCTGCAACGTTTACTGCAAGTTCTGTGCATTTTACCGGACCGAAAAAGATCACGACCATTACGTGATCTCATTCGAACAGCTCGACCAGAAACTCGATGAGCTGACCGCCGCCGGCGGTGTCCAGATTCTGATGCAGGGCGGGCATCACCCGAAGCTCGGCTTCGACTGGTACGTCGCGCTCCTTCAGCACATCCGGCAGAAATACCCGCACATCAATATCCATGGGTTCAGTCCTCCGGAATTCCAGCATTTCGCCCAAACCTTCGAGATGCCGCTGCGGGAGGTGATCTTGCAGTTTAAAGAGGCGGGGCTCGGCTCGATTCCGGGCGGCGGCGGCGAGATTCTGGTCGATCGCGTGCGCAACCGCATTTCGCCGCTCAAGTGCAAGAGCGACGACTGGCTCGAAGTGATGCAAGTCGCGCACGAGCTCGGTTTGAACTCAAGCGCGACGATGATGTTCGGCCATGTGGAAACGATTGAAGATCGGATCGAACATTTGCAGCGACTGCGCGATCAGCAGGACCGCACCGGGGGGTTTACGGCGTTCATCTGCTGGACTTTCCAGCCGGAAAACACGGTCTTGAAAGTGACACATCGCGCCACGACCGCCGAGTACCTCCGGACGCAGGCGCTGGCGCGAATTTTCCTCGATAATTTTACCAACGTGCAAAGCTCGTGGGTCACGCAAGGGCCGCAGATCGGGCAGGTCGCACTCAAGTTCGGCGCGAACGATTTCGGCTCCGTCATGATGGAGGAAAACGTCGTCAGCAGCGCGGGCACGACCTTCCGGCTCGACGCCGCGGAAATCGAGCGCCTGATCCGTGAAGCGGGCTATGAGCCGCGGCGGCGAAACAACTGGTATCAGCTTCTAAATTGATGCGCGCAGCCCCCGTCTAAACACGCGCATTTCGAGCAAATCACACCTTGACGATGCCTCGGTTTATCCCCATATACGCCTGCACCGCGTTGGGGACTCTCTTGGCGGACGGCTTTTTATCTCTATGAAACAATTTGTCGGCGTGGGTCGCGGGTTTGGATTGCGGGTATTGCTCGCGGCTGCGCTCCTTCTGGTCGGCTCGATTTCGGCCCTGGCTCAACAGGGGCCGCCGATCGTCCGCTCGATTGAGGTGCAGTACGTCGGGCCGCAAACAGTCAGCAAGGAGCGAATTCTTTCCCAGATCAGGACCAAAGTCGGGACGCCTTACTCCGATACGGTCGTCGAGCAGGACATTCGCGGCCTCTACGCGACCGGCCAGGTCCAGAACGTCCGCATCTTCGGCAAGCCGGAAGAGAACGGCGTCAAGGTCATGATCGTCGTGCAGACGCGCGCCCTCGTGAACGAGATCGAAATCGACGGGGCGACGCGAATCAGCGCGAGGAAGATCCGCAAGAAGATTGACCTGAAGATCAACGGCGCGGTCAGCGAGGAGAAGCTGGAGAAGGGCCGCCAGGACATTATCGACATGTACAAGGCCCGCGGCTTCAACGACGTCGACGTGGCCTTCCGGATCGACCAGGATGAAGCGCACGGCACTTCGCGCGTTGTTTACACGATCAACGAGGGGACGAAGGCGGCGATCAGCCAGGTTCACTTCGAAGGCAACACGCATTTCAACGAGAAGACGCTGCGCAAACAGATGAAGACGAAGGGCAAGACCTTCATCTCCTTCATCGATAAATCGGGCCGGCTCGATGAGGCGCAGCTGCAACAGGACCTCAATTCAGTGCGCGAGTGGTATCAGAACCACGGCTATATCGACGTCGAGATCAAAGATGTTCGCCGTGACCACACCGACGGCCACATGGTCATTGTTGTTCCGATCGTGGAGGGGCCGCAATACCACGTGGGCCGAATCGCCATCACGGGCGAGAAAGCGACCAGCGAAGAAAAAATTCGCGTGCTGCTCAAGATGAAGGAAGGCGACGTCTACTCGCCCAAGGCCGTGCACGACGATGCCAAGACGATCGCCGACGCGTATGGCACCGGCGGGTATGTCGATCTTGAAGTGCTGCCGCAGGGCACGCCGGCCGGGGCCGGAACAATCAACGTCAAGTACACGATCAACGAAGGCGATCGCTCATTTGTGCAGCGGGTCAACATTACCGGCAACACACGCACCAAAGACAAGGTGATCCGCCGTGAAGTGCTGATCGCGCCGGGCGATGTCTACAACACCGTCCGGGTAGAAACGAGCAAGAAGCGTCTCGATAACCTCGGCTATTTCGCGAAAGTCGAAACGTATCCGGAAGAGACGGGAGTCGCTGGACGGAAGGACCTCACGATTCGGGTCGAAGAAAAGCGCACCGGCTCGCTTAATTTCGGCGCCGGCTTCAGCACGATCGACAGCTTGATTGGCTTTGCCGAGCTCACGCAGGGTAACTTCGATCTCTTCAGTTGGCCGAACTTCACTGGCGGCGGCCAGAAGTTCCGCGCCCGGGTCCAGGTCGGCAGCCAGCGCAAGGACATTGTCCTCTCGCTGATCGAGCCCTATTTCCTTGATCGTCGCCTCTCGCTTGGCGGCGAAGGCTACTACCACGACGCCAACTACCTGAGTTCCGTTTACGATCAGCGAACCTACGGTTTCTCGATCGAAGCGCGGAAGCCGCTCGGCGCGTTCCTCTACGCCTCCGTCGGCTATCGACTTGAGAACATTGACATTCACAATGTCTCCGCCTCGGCCTCACAGCAGATCAAGGACGAAGAGGGAACATCAACCAAGAGCCAGATCACCGGCAGCCTCGTCTTTGATACGCGCGACAATCCGTTCCTGACCCGGCGCGGCCAGCGAATTGCCTTCACGCCTTACGTCGCCGGCGGGTTTCTCGGTGGTGACGTGCAGATTTACGGCGGTGATTTGGAAGCTTCACAATATTTCCATTTGCCGTGGGATTTGATCCTGCTCCTCAACGGCGAGGTCGCGAGCGTGGATAACTGGGGCAGCGGCGATCGCGTCCGTATTTTCGACCGGCTCTTTCTCGGCGGCTCCAATAACCTGCGCGGCTTCGCCTATCGTGATGTCGGTCCGCGCGACGAAAACGGCGAGCCCCTCGGCGGCGACTCGATGGGACGCTTAACGATTGAATTGACTGCGCCGGTGATCGAGAAGGTGCGCGTAGCAGTCTTCTACGACACCGGTTTCGTCAACGAGGATGCGTGGGATTTCTCAACAAACCATATTGCCTCGGACATTGGCGTTGGCGCGCGGCTGGACTTGCCGATCGGTCCGCTCCGAGTTGATTACGGATATCCGATCCAGCGTGACGGCCGGAATGGCGGCGGCCGCTTCAACTTCAACATCGGGTATCAATTTTGAACGAATAGTGACCCTTCCGGTCTAAGACCTCTCCACCAACCTGTTATGAAAAGAATCCTTCTCGCTACTGTCGTCGCTACGGTCGGGCTGCCGCTCGCCGGATTCGCACAAGGTCTCAAGGTCGGCACAGTCGACATGAACCGGGCCTTCAAGGAATACAGCAAGACGAAGGACGCCGAGAAGAAGATCAACGAAGCCAAAGACGCCGCGAAAAAGGAGTACGACGAACGGGCCGATTCCTACAAAAAAGCGCTCGATGAAATCAACAAGCTGAATCAACAGCTTGATGCTCCGGCCCTCAGTGCGGATGCCAAAACGCAAAAGGCGAAAGAGCGCGACGAGAAGATTGCCAACATCAAAAACATGGAGCGCGAGATCAACGAATTTCGCCAGACGCGCGAGCGCCAGCTCCAGGAACAGGCCCTCCGGATGCGTGAAGGTATCGTGAAGGAGATCACCGATGTGGTGATGGAGCGCGTGAAAACGAACAGCATGGACCTGGTCTTCGACAAGTCAGGCATGAGTCTGAACGGCGTGCCTCTGCTGCTCTATTCGCGCGACAATGTCGAATTCACCAACGACGTCGTAGCGGCGCTGAACAAGCCCGGACGCGTCACCAGCGATAAAGCTTCTGCCGACACGAGCAGTTCGCCGTCTTCGAAGACCTCGAGCGCTGCGTCTCCGGCTGCTTCGCCGAAAGCCTCGCCGAGGCCGTAACAGGAAAACCTCTTAAGAAAAACACACGCGGGAAGCTGCGTGTGTTTTTTGCGTACAAGGTGCGAGCGGTTGCAAGGAGAAGGCGGGGAGTTGATACTCGTAAGTGAACTGGTTTTCACAACGCCGCGCAGTCGCGCTGCTGCTCGGTGTCGCCCTCATCGCGCCGGTTGCGCTCGCGCAGGATTGGCAGAGTAGTCTCACTCCCGCTACTCCCGGTTCCTTTCCGCCGCTGCGGCCGCTGCGCGCCACTTATCGATTCGGGTGGAGCGGATTCACCGCCGCGACCGCCGACATGCACCTGGCGAGGTCGGGCAACAATTCAGTCCTCGAAGCAAAAGCTCGCACCGTCGACATGGCGCGACCTTTATGGCCGTTCGACGCCGAACATATGGCGACGGCCGATACGAGCACTCTCCGGCCAATCGAGGTGAAGCAAACCGAATCCGAGCGCTCCAAGAGAGTCACGACAACACTCGCGTTCGACGCGCACGGCGTGACAGCGAAACGCGGCGAAGTGTCAGGGCCTCTGAAAGCAAGGCGCTTTGACCGCGCAAATTTTTTCGACCTGCAGACTTCTTTGCTCTTCACGCGGAGCCAGCCGCTCACGAACGGCAGTGCGACCCGGTTTATTATTTTTCCCGGCAAGGATCCGTACCTCGTGATCCTGACCGTGCTAGGTCGTGAGCGAGTCACCATTCCCGCCGGGACCTACAATGCGATCAAGCTCGACCTTAAGCTCAATAAGATCGGCAAAAATAACGAGCTCAAGCCGCACAAGAAATTCCGCAAGGCCACGGTCTGGCTTTCGGACGACGGGGATAGAATCCCTCTCCGCGCCGAAGCCGAAGTATTTATCGGCAGCGTGTTTGCCGAACTCCAATCCGTCGAATTCGAAAACGGGCCGGCCCGCGTCGATTAGTGCGGGACGTAGATCGGCTCGCCGTCCGGACCGATTTCAACTGGCGGGCGCCGCATGAAGTGCCGACGCGCCGGACCGAAACCCCGTTCCTGCTGGCCTGGCAGCAATCCCAGCGCCGCGAGCGTTTCCATGTCGAGGCGCCCAGTAGGCGGGAGCCCCTCACGGTCTTGAAAGGCGCGTAGTGCGAATTGCATTCCGGGTCCGTAGAAACCATCGATGTCGCTGCGATAGTAGCCGCGCCGCGCAAGTAATGTTTGCGCACCGACGATGACGCGGCGTTGCACTTCTGAGGGAGCCGCATCGTAAGGCGTGCCGCTAAAGATAGCGCCTGCTTCCGGTCGAACAGAAGGTGCGCCCGGCGCGACCTCGTCCTCTGGGTCGGTCGGTCGCGGCCGCCCTTGCAACTGTGGCGGCAGCTCAGTGCTCGAGCCATCCCGCAGGTCAGAATTCTCATCCGGCGACGAGTTTTCTCTTTCGGGAGCGCGTGCGGAATTGTGCGGCTCGGGAATCGGTGTGATCTGTGGTCGCGGGGTCGATTTAGCGGTCGCGCCGCTTGAAACGCCGAGCGACTTCTGAGTTTCAGCATCCAGATCACCGGTGACTTTGAGACCATTGCGGATTTGGTAGCGCCGAATCGCCGCCGTCGTATCAGCATCCATCTGCCCAGTGGCTTCCCCGTAGTAAAACCCCTGCTCCTTCAACGTGCGCTGCACTTTCTCCGTTGTCGTGTCCGCAAGGCTGGCGGAAATCGCGAGGAAGAAAGCCGCGGCCGCGAGCTGGATTTTGCGCTGCCTCATCGACCAGTCTGACGCCTCAGGACCATTGCTTATTCAGGTGGCGGGAGGTTGCGCCGAGATCGGCCGTTGCCGATCACGCATCACGTCGCGGTACTTCATCACGCCGTCGGCGATCGCCGCCGCCAGCGCCTCTCGATATTCCGGCGTGCCCAGTCGAGCGATGTCCTCGTTGTTCGTCAAAAATCCGCCCTCCACGAGAACGGCCGGATGTCGCACGTTTGTGATGACGTAGAACTGTTCGGCCCGCGTTCCGCGATTCACCGCGTGGGTTCGCGCAACCAGCGCTTCCTGGACGAACCCGGCGAGGCTTTGGCTCTCAAAATTCGTCTGCTGAAACGCGTCGCGCAGGAACGGCAGCCATGAGGCGAGCAGCGGAGCACTGCTCTGCTGCGCCGCATAATAGGTTTCGACACCCGTTGCGGTCGGTTTGGCCTCATCAAAATGAATGCTGACGAAGAGCGCGTTCTCTTCGCGGTTTGCAGCCGCAGCACGTCCGGCCAGAGAGACATAATTGTCCCCGGCGCGAGTGAGCAAAGTGCGGACCCCCTTGTTTTGCAAAATCCTGTCCACGCGACGGGTGACATCGAGCGCGAGATCTTTTTCCATCAGCCCGGAGCGCATCGTGCCTGAGTCCTGACCGCCGTGTCCTGCATCGATGATAACGAGCCCAAGGCCCGCCGCTGGGCGAGGAACAGTCACCATGGCTGGCAAAACCGCGCGCTCCGGAAGGAGTTGCCACCAGACGAATGACGCCACGAAAAGCGCGAGACCGAGCCAGGCGAGAAGCGGCCGCAACTTGCCCGGTGGACGAGAGGAACGCGGGGTCATAAACCGGGCGGCAGATTACCGGGCGAGGGCCGACTGAATTTCGCCCTGCGAAAGCGTCCGGTAGCGAATGGCATGGCCGCTACTCCGTTCGAGAAGTCCTGCTTCAATGGCGCCGGCTCGCAAGTGTTCGTCGCGGACCGCAGCAATCCTGTGGGCGGGCTCGTCGCCACCGTCGCTAACCGGCCCGCGCACTTGCGCGGCGACAAGCGCGTCAATGGCTGTGGCCAAAGCGCGCGACAGCTTTGCCCCGCTCGAATATTCACTCCTCAGCTGCGATTCGAGCGCGGCCGTCGAATCGCGTGTGCCGCTGATGACAGCAAAAGATTCCCGCGCGCTGCCTGGCATTGCCGCATTCGTCGCAATTGAGCCGTCGTATTCCACCCGTAGAAACAGGTCGTCCTCTTCCTTCGGGCCAATCTCGGCAAAGAGTAGCCGCGCGAGATAGGGCGCGCCGTAGACTTGTTCAAAAGCGTTCTTCATCACCGGGCTCAGTGAGTAATAGGCCAGCCGCCGCAGAGAAACATCGGCAGCCGAACGGGTGAAGCCCTCCGTGCTCGCCAGCTCGATTGCTGCCATCCGCAGGCGTTCGATGTCGCCGGGATGACCAATCGCGCCCATTGCGATGCGGTCGTAGATCTCGAAGATTTTCTGACGTCCGCTTCCGAGCGCTACAAAAACGATGCCCTCTCGACATCCGAGCGCCACGATGGGAGTGCCGGTCGCGAGCTGCGTCTCGATGTACTCACGCCGGTTCGCGATCGCCTCGACCCAGCGGTAGGGCTCTTCAATCATTTCGCCACGCTGCGCTTGAAAACTGACGCAATTTTATCCTCGGCCAGGGTCGTGATCCCGTCGCGCGACACGATTTTCATGACCGGGAAAATTTTGGCATTGCGATCGACGCCGCCAGTCGCCGTATCTGCTTCCGCTGCGGTATCGAGCGCGCGCAAGGCGACCGTAATCGCTTCCTCCTCGCGCAGTTTTGCCAGCTGCTTCCGCCCCCAGTTGTTCTCGTAATACAATATGCCACGGACCGCTGGTGACCCGGAGCCGGTGGCCGCGTAGTCGGTTACTTCGAATTGCGCGCCCATCGCGTCGTAAAAGTAAAGCCGCGCCCCTTCCGCGCTGCCGAAGTCGTAGGTCGCGAAGATCGGCACTACGACGCCGACGCCTTGCATGACGAAACCAAAATTGTCGCGCAGCAGTTTGGAGAGCGCCCGCACCTTGCCGTCGACGCTCATCTCCTGGAGCTGGGTGCGACGGAAATATTGCAGCGAATGTTCGAGCACGCGCGCCATCTCCCATGCGGTCGCCGGCACGCCGGCAATCGCCATGATGGAATGACGATCAATTTCCAGGACCTTGTCGGCGCGATCATAAACAACCGTATTTCCAGCGGTCGCGCGGCGATCACCGGCGACGAGCACTCCACCGGAAAATTTAAATGCCAGGATCGTGGTCGCCTGCGTTTGCGCGACCAATGGATTCGAACCTGTAACAGGGGAGCTGAGCAAAGCCGGCGCGAGTAAGCCGCGCCGCCGGAGGAGGGCCGGGAAATCGTCGCTCGTGGCGGCAAATTCATGCGGCACGGCAACGCCGGGCAGGTCCATCACTCGCCTGTCCGTTGCCGGTAGCGCCGCGACTGGTCCGGATCGACCTTGCGCATTTTCTTGAGCAGCTCCTTCGTGTCCGGTCGCGACACGTCCGGAGCTTTCGGTCCGTCACCGTCCCCTTGTTTCGGTCCCCACGGCGCGACCGGCTTCTCGATGCGCTCAGGCATTCTAAAATTTAAGATCAACAGGTTAAAAGGCAAGCCGGCCGCGGCGTGATACTTGCCACTGGCAGGCGGCGGTGCCAAAATTCCGCCGCATGAAGCGGTGGATGCTCGCGTCTTTGTTCTCCGCAGTTCTCAGTTTCGCGGCAAATGCCCAGGCGCCCGGCGATCACTCCGATGCCGAGCGGCTCGATGCCTTGACCAAAAAACTCGACGAGGTGAACACAAAGATCGACGCCCTCTCCCAGCAAATTTTGAAAATGGAGCAGCAGCTCGATCATGCGAATCGCCCGGGCGTCATGATTGGCGAACCAACTCCCCCCGCCAGTGCTCCGGCGCCTCCGGATCCTGCAAAATCAAATTCGACGCCGAGCGGCAACAGTCACACGATCGCCAAGGGGGAGACGCTCACTTCGATCGCGAAGATGCACAAAGTCAGCGTGGACGAGTTGCAGAAGTTCAATCATATCGAGAACGACAGGAAGCTGCAGGTCGGACAAACAATCATGATTCCGACGCCGGGCCCATCCACATCGCCATCACCATCGGTCTCGGCGCCGCCCACGGCGCCCTAACGGCAGCGGCGTCTGCCGGAGCCGTTAGCTGCCTAAACCGGCGCCCGGAACGCTGACAGCTTCGGCCACGGAAAAATCGCTCGGAACCTCTGCGCGTGCCGGCTCGAGCAAACTCTGCTCGCACAATCGCGCATACTTTCCCCCGAGCGCCATTAGCTCGACATGATTACCGCGTTCGATGATGTGGCCGCGCTCGAGCACGAGGATCTGGTCGGCGGAGATCACGGTCGAGAGTCGATGCGCGATAACGATGGACGTTCGCTGCGCCATCAGATGCTCGAGCGCTTCCTGGATCAGTCGCTCGGTCGCCGTGTCAACGCTCGCGGTTGCTTCGTCGAGAATGAGGATCGGCGGATCCTTCAAAATTGCGCGCGCGATCGAGAGGCGCTGTTTCTCTCCGACACTGAGCTTCACCCCGCGCTCGCCGACCACGCTACCAAGCTTTTCCGGCAGGCGCTCGACAAATGCCCTCGCATTCGCGGCATCGACGGCACGCCATATCTCGGCGTCGCTCGCAGTTGGTTTTCCCATCAGTAGGTTCTCGCGAATCGAGCCGTTGAAGAGAAAGCTTTCCTGCGTCACCATGCCGATGTTCTGACGCAGGGCTGTGACTGGCAGATCGCGGACGGATCTGCCGTCGACCAGGATCTCGCCCCGCGTGAATTCATAGAAGCGGGCCAGCAGGTTAACGAGCGTCGACTTGCCGGCGCCGGTGGTGCCAACGAGCGCGACTGCCTCGCCCGGCCGTGCATGAAAAGTGACGTGGCTTAGCGCCGCCAAGCCCGAGCCGTAGCTGAAGCTCACGTCGTTGAAGCGGATGTCGCCCAAGAATCGCGCCCTGGAGCCGCTGTCGCCGGCCGTGCCGCGCCCGGCTGCAGCCGTACGCAGTCCGGGCTCAACCGGCTCATCCATTATCTCGAATACGCGCTCGCCGGCCGCGCGACCTGCCTGGACGAGCTGATTGAGCTGATGCAAGCGGCCGATCGGCTCGTAGAGGTAAGCCGTTAACATCATGAAGGCGGCGAGATTTCCCAGCGCCATTGTTCCGGCCAGCACCTCACGCGCGCCGATAAAAACGACGAGCAAGACACCTAATGCGCCAATCAGGTACATGGCCGGGTGATAAATCGCCCACGTCTTCATGACCAAAAGCGTGGCTTTGCGCAGCTCGTCACTCGTGCGGTTGAATCGACCGTGCTCCTCCGACTCGCGCACGAAACTCTTGATCTGGCGAATGCCCGCGAGGTTGTCGTGCAGCAGGGCGTTCATCGCTGACGATGCGCGCGCGCGGATGCGATAGCGCCGATGCGCACTCAGGGTGTAGCAAAGAGCGCCGCCGGCGAGAAATGGCAGGGGCGCGAGGGCGAGCAGGGTCAGCTTACCGCTCACGTAAACCATTCCAGCGAGCACGGCCACGATTTGCAGCAGCGCGACCGCCCCCTGCTCTCCACCGTCGATCAACATGCGCTCGACCGAGTTCACGTCCTCGAGCACACGCGTCATCAGGTCGCCGGTGGCACGGTTGTCGAACCACTTGAGCGGCAGCAGTTGAATGTGCGAGTAGAGGTCGCTGCGCAGATCAAAAATCACGCGCTGCTCAAAGGTGTTGTTGAGAATAATGCGCAGCGAATCGAAGCCGTGCTGGAGGACGAAGGCGAGCGCGGCCAGGAGGATAAGCGGCAGCAGGCGCTCGGGCCGGTTTGGACGCACCACGTCGTCGATGATCATCTTTGTCACCGCCGGGAAGACGATGATCATAAGCGTGCTGATGATCGCGCAGACCAGGGTGGCAATCGCGAGCAGCGGATAGCGATTCAGGTACGCGAAAACACGCCGGACGGTTTTCATCGCCCTGGCCGGTGGAACCGGCGGCTCAGTTGATGTCGCGTGATACGCCACGCCACACTCTATCCCGTGACATGACTCCGCTCAAAATGTCGCCGCCGGACTGCAAAATCTGGGCCGCTGTCACCGAGCGCGGCGATCCACCTGGATCCCTACGGCCGCGAGTTCGAACGTTACATCGCGGCTTTGAATCCGCGCGGTTTCTTCGCAATCCACCGGGCGAACTTCGTCAGCTCGGGGTGCATGCGGAGTCTCTCGACTGTGTTGAATTCGCGCTCCAGTTCCTTCTCGGTGAAGAGGGCGTGGATTTGCGAATGGCACGGCCGGCACATCCCGACGACTTGTTTCACTGTCGCGCGATCGAACTCGCGTTTGTTCCGCTTGTTGTGGTGGCGGGTACGGGGAATGAGATGATGACGTGTCAGCGTTTCTTCGCGCCCGCAGATCGCGCACGTGCCTCCCATTGCAGCTGTGTCATTCCGAGCTCAGTCGCGGAATCTTCGAGCATGAAGATGTCTCGACTGCGCTCCACATGACAGACTCTCACCGCACGGCAAATCAAATATGATCGCCGTGGTGCTTGTGCCGATTCTTGAAGGTCAGCTCGGCGACGCCTGATTTATCGAGTTCGCCGAGGCCTTCGGCGATCATCGCCTCGTACTGCTTCTTCGTTGCGCGTGCGAGCGGCAGATCAAGGCTGGCCTCTTCGGCCAGACTCAACGCGATGCCGCTGTCCTTCGCCGCGTGCGCAGCAGAGAAAAAACAGCTGTGTTCGCGATTCTGCATGTCCTCACCATCCGTTTGCAAAACGCGCGAGGCCGCCCCTGTCTCCGCGAATACCTCGCGCAACATGTTGAGATCGAGCCCGAGCGCGTCACCGACGCCCAGACCTTCGGCCAGCCCCGCGGTGTTGATGTTCATGACCATGTTGACCAGAGCTTTGACCTTCGCCGCTTCGCCCGCTTTGCCGACGTAGCGGATGTTCGAGGCAAGTTTCTCCAGGATCGGCCTGGCCTGAGCAAATGCCTCTTCACTGCCGCCGCACATGAGGTAGAGCGAGCCCTCGCGCGCCTGGGTGATACTCGATGCCATGCACGCTTCGAGTGTGCGCGCCCCGGCACGCCGGGCGAGCTGTTCCACCTCGACGTGAACCTGTGGCGTGATCGTCGCGCAGTTGACGAATAATTTGCCATGCGCGTTCACTAGCAGGTTGTCGCCTTCGCGCGCGAAGATCTCGCGCATCGCGTGATCGTCGCTCACCACGGTAATGATGAGGTCCGACTCCGCCGTTACGTCCGAAAGATGCTGGCACGCGGCGCAGCCGAGTTCCCCCGCAAGGTCGGTAGCTGCTTTTCGATTGAGATCGTAAACAGCCGTGACGTGGAAACGGCAGTCCTTCAATCGGCGGGCCATGTTTGCGCCCATCCGGCCAACACCTACGAAGCCGATGTTCATGAGGGGAAGAACGGGTTATTCGCCTTCTCGTTTGCCACAGTGGTAAGCGGACCATGACCCGGGCAGATGATCGTGTCATCAGGCAGGGTCAAAATCTTCTCGCGGTTCGTGTCGAGCGCGTCTTTGTAAGACACATTGCCGCCACCCATTGAGCCCGCAAACAACGCGTCTCCGACGACCGCGACCGGCTTAGCCAGGCCGGTGACGACATAAGTCATACCGCCTCGTGAGTGTCCCCACGTGAGCAGTGATCGGATGTGCAACGCACCGACCCTGAATTCGCGGCCCTCCTGAATCCCTTCCGCACCAGACGCCGATTCGCGCTCGGAAATGTAGACCGGCGCGCGGGTCGCCTGTTGCAAGCGCTGCAAATCTTCCACGTGATCGGGATGTGAATGCGTAAGGAGGATCACCTCCACGGTGAGCTGCTCGTTGGAAATTTTCTCTAACATGCCGGCGCAATCGGCGCCGCTATCGAAGGCGACGGCGGTGCGCGAGCGCGGATCCCAGGCGAGGTAGGCGTTCACGCGCATGTCGCCGTATTCCGTGTTGAATACCGCCAGCCCGTCGATCTTGTCCACCTGCGGGTCGTAATCGCCGCGTGCCAGTCGCAGCAACGCTGAGGCATCGAGCCCGAGCACCGATGCAATTTTCTGCGCGACTTGCTCCGCCATGTCGCCATTTCGCGCCCGCCGGATCGCGTCGGCTTCAACGCCGGCACGCTCCGCCAGTTGAGAATCGGAAACGCCAAGGCCGCGCTGGGCTTTGCCGATCACGTCAGCTGCGTTGTCTTCAAGTGCAATCATGCGCAAAGAATCGTCATCGGACTTCGGCGTGCTCGTTTGCCGAAATGCTCAATCGCGCAAGCCGCTCAATGATCAGCGGCCCGGCGTCGGACGCGACCTGTGGGACTGTTGCCGGTCTGCGCGTTTCGCGCTCTATCGACGTCATCTTCACATCCGATATTCCGCAGGGCGTGATCTGGGCGAACGGGGAAAGATCACCGGATACGCTGAGGGCAAAGCCGTGCATCGTAATCCAGTGTCGCACCCCGACCCCAATCGACGCGATCTTGCGGTCGTCGACCCATACGCCAGTGAGGGTTTCGCGGCGCGTCCCCGCAATTCCATAGATGGCGAGGAGCTCAATCAACGTCTCCTCAATCCAGCGCAGATAACGATGCAGGTCCTGGACGTAGCGGCGCAAATCGATGAGGGGATAGCCAACGAGCTGGCCGGGGCCGTGATAAGTCGCCTGGCCGCCGCGATTGATTTCGAAGAGAGGGTGCGACAGATGGGCCGAGCCGCGCAGGCTCGATCGGTCAGGCGTTCGGCCGATCGTATAAACCGGCTCGTGCTCGAGGAGCAACAACTCGTCGGCCGCGCCGCGGTCAGCCGCCTTGCGCGCGACAATTTTTTCCTGAATTGCGAGTGCATCGGCGAAGCTGATTCGGCCTAACCAACGAGGACTCATGACTGGGTTTGTCATTCGAAGCGCAGCGCAAGGCAGTGGACGAATCTTCGCCTGCTCGTTTGACGAGGATGTCTCGACTCCGCTCGACATGACAATGGTGGTGGCTTCACGTGGCTAAATCCGTTGTCCGGCCGGCACTCCGAGCCGTGCCGCCTCCGCCGCATGCACATGAGTTAATCCAATCGCGAGCGCATCCGCCTCATCCGGTTGCGGTGTTTGCGTCAGGCCGAGCATGGCCCGCATCATGAGCGCAACCTGCGATTTGTCTGCGCCGCCGCGCCCCACTGTCGCGAGTTTGATCCGCGTTGGGGCATATTCGAAAATCGGAAGCCCGCGCTCGGCGGCGGCGAGGATTGCCGCACCGCGGGCAGCGCCGAGCAGGATCGCGGTCTTCTGGCTTTGCACGTAAATGACCGCTTCGAGCGCGCAGCAATCCGGCTCGTGCGCGGTAATCAAGTCACTCAGCTGTTCCCGAATTGCCACGAGACAGGCCGAGGCCGCGAGACTGCTCTTGTTGCGGATCGTACCGAAATAAAGCGCGCGGTTCTGCCCGCCGGCTGATTCGAGAACGGCAACGCCGCTGCTGCGCAACGAAGCATCAATCGCGAGCACGCGCATCGCTCAATGCGCCACGAAACCGAGGACGAGAAACACTGCGCCGATGCCTCCGACGATCATGCTCATGATCCAGTACCGCCTGCGCCTGGTCAGGGCGGAGATGGCGGCGACGGCGATTGCAATTTGGAACATGGTCACACCGCGCGCGAAAACTTCGTGCTGCTGAAAATTGCTTTTCGCTTCCGTCTCTTTGGCGCGCGCTTCCTTTTGAATTTCGTTCTGTTCCTCCTGGTACTTATCGGCTTTGGCGTGATCCTGTTCGTTCGCCACACCGCTGAGCGTCATTTTCGCATCGAGCACGGCGGCTTTGATACCTTTTGCCTGGTAATAGGCCCACTGATCGGACGATTCGATCTGCGCCATCATCGCTTCGTTCGCGTGCTTGCCGGACAAAAGCCCTGCGATCGCTGCCAGGACGGCCAGAATCGCCGTGCTCAATGCGACCCAGGAAATCCACGGTGCGCCGCCATGCTCGGCGGCGTGATGCGTTTGTTCCTGCAGATGCTCCAGCGGAACCTCAGCTTCTTCCATCGCGCTACCTTAGGGTTCGGAGTTACGCGTTCAAGATGCAATCGACAACCCGAAGCGCTCCCGATTTAATGCGCGCACCCGATGAGCGATCACGCCTCGCGCAAACCGGTTTGCCAGATTTGTAAACGACCGACCTCGCCGCACGCCGGGACGATCGGCGATAACGTGCGCCCCTCTCTCGCCCAATTCATCAGCCACTGCCGGCCGGAATGGAATCCGCAGGAGTTCATCTGTTTCGAGGATCTCGGCGAATTCCGAAAAGATTATGTCAAAGATGTGCTCGAGGATGAAATTGGTGAGCTCACCGCCCTCGACCAGGAGGTCGTCGAAAGTCTCCAGCAGCACGAGGTGCTAACGGAGAACATCGAGAAACAATTCGAACGCAAACTGACTTTCGGCGAACGATTGTCCGACCACATCGCCACCTTCGGAGGCAGCTGGCGGTTCATCATCACATTCGGCGCGATCCTCCTCGCCTGGATCGCCCTCAACGCGTTCGTCTTTCTGAACAAGGGTTTCGATCCTTACCCGTTCATCCTGCTCAACCTGATCCTCTCCTGCCTCGCCGCAATCCAGGCGCCGATCATCATGATGAGCCAGAATCGAAGCGAAGCGCGGGACCGCTTACGAGCCGACAACGACTACAAAGTGAATCTCAAAGCCGAGCTCGAGATCCGGCACCTGCACGAAAAAATCGATCACCTCCTGCGTCGCCAGTACAATCGGCTGTTCGAAATTCAGCAGATGCAGATCGATCTGCTGGAGGAGCTGAACCAGCGCGGGCGAGCCCGGACATCGCCCCCCGCACCGTAGTCGGACCCGTTCGCCTGGCCGGGCGTCGAATCGTCCAACGTTCGGCGCCGCTTTCGGACACAAAGCGTTTGAACAGGCGTGTCGCTCACGGGACCATGCACTCCGCATGTCGCGCGAATACACGCTGCAAAAACCGCATCCGCAGGGGGGCATTCACATTGATTATGCCGCGGAGCTGAACGAGCAGCAGCTCGCCGCCGTGACCGCGCCGCCCGGCCCGCAGCTCATCATCGCCGGCGCCGGTTCGGGCAAGACGCGCACCCTGACCTACCGGGTTGCCTATCTCCTCGAGAACGGCGTCGACCCTCGCAATATCCTGCTCCTCACCTTTACCAACAAGGCCGCCCGCCAGATGCTCGATCGGGTGGCGAATTTGCTCCCAGTCGACGCCAGTGGCTTGTGGGGCGGGACCTTTCACTCCGTTGGTAATCGGATGCTGCGCCGGCACGGAAGCGCGCTCGGTTACTCAAGCAGTTTCACGATCATGGATCGGGAAGACCAGAAGGACCTGCTCGACACCGTGGTGATTGCGGCGGGCATCAACCCGAAGGAAATCCGCTTCCCGAAAGGCGACGTGCTCGCGGAAATCTTCAGCTTTGTCATCAACACTGAGATGCCGCTCGAGGCCTTGCTCGCGGAAAAGTTTCCGTATTTTCTTCCGCTCGCCGACCGGATTCAGGAAGTCCACAAACGGTACGAGAAAAAGAAGAAGGCGACGAACTCGATGGACTTCGACGACCTGCTCGAGAAGACGCTCCGGATGCTGAAGGAGCACGAGGAAATCGCCCAAAACTACCAGCGGAAATTTCAGTTCATCCTGGTCGACGAGTATCAGGACACGAACAAAATCCAGGCCGATCTTATCGACACGCTGGCAGAGAAACACCGCAACGTCATGGTGGTCGGCGACGATGCGCAGTCGATCTACTCATGGCGTGGCGCCAACTTCAAAAACATACTGGAGTTTCCGAAGCGGTATCCGGACGCGCGTGTCTTCAAGATCGAGCTGAACTACCGCAGCGTTCCCGAAGTCCTGCAGGTCGCGAATGCGGCGATTGCGCAAAACGTGCAGCAGTTCCGGAAAAGCCTCACTGCGGTACGCGAGAGCAACTCATTCCGTCCGGCGGTCGTCGCGCTGCACGATGGCGGGGAGCAGGCGCAGTTCATCGCCCAACGGATCCTCGAACTCCGCGACGAAAATGTCGCGCTCAACGAGATCGCAGTCCTCTACCGCGCCCATTTTCACGCGGTGGAACTACAGCTGGAGCTTTCCCGTCGGGGAATTCCCTACGTCATCACGAGCGGCGTGCGATTCTTCGAGCAGGCGCACATCAAGGATGTCGCGTCCTTCATCCGCCTGATCGCGAATCCCACCGACGAGGTCGCGTTCAAGCGAATGGTGAAATTGCTGCCCGGCATCGGCAATAAGAGTGCGGACAACCTTTGGGCAGGCTGGGAGAAATCGGCCGGAGCTTCCCCTGTAGCCGCGGCCGATGGCCGCGGTCCTGATGACGCGGAATCGTCTACAACAGTCGGCGATGACGCCGAAACTGCTTCGCCAACCGGCCGTGGCCCTTCCCAAGCCGAGAGCACACCCGCCGCGGCCGGCGACCGCGGCTACAATACTAGTTTCGGCGAGCGGCTGCGGGCCCTGAATGTTGGCGCGAAATCGAAGAAAGCCTGGGAGCAGCTCGCCTTCACTCTCGACGAAATGGCGCCGAACGGAGTGCCTAATCGTCCGAGCGAGATGATCACCTCCGTGGTGGAGGCGATTTACGACGATTACGCCAAGGCGAACTTCACCAACTACGAGCTGCGACGCGAGGACCTCAATCAGCTGGCTGCGTTTGCGCGGCAGTTTGGCGATGTGAACGAATTTCTCTCCCAGCTGGCCTTGATCAGCAACGTCGATGCGGAAACGGCGCCGAATGGGAGCAGCGACACCGAAGCAGTCAACCTCTCATCCGTTCACCAGGCGAAGGGTCTCGAGTTTCACACCGTCTTCGTCATTTACCTGACCGATGGAATGTTCCCGAGCACGCGCTCGCTCGATACTCGCGATGCGATCGAGGAAGAGCGGCGCCTGTTCTACGTCGCGATCACCCGAGCGCGCGATGAGCTCTATCTCACCTACCCGCACATGCGACTCAATGCCGGTTATGGCGATATGTTCCAGCGGCCCTCGCGATTCCTGAAGGAAATCCCGACCGAGTTCGTCGAGGACTGGCAGGTTCGACGGGGCTAAAGGGAGTTCCTGTCATTCCGAGCGAAGTCGAGGAATCTCCCACGCTCGTCCCACGCGAATCAACGAGGATGTCTCGACTGCGCTCAAGATGACAGCTTCCCCCGAAACAAAACTCGCCGGCGTCCTCGCGCCACTCTTCGCGCTGCGGACCGAAGATGATCTGGGGATCGGCGACGTCGCCACGCTCCGGCAGTTTATCGACTGGGCCGGGTCGCTGGGATTTAAGATTGTGCAGTTGCTGCCGATCAATGAAATCGGCGGTGATAACAGCCCCTACAACGCGATCAGTGCTGTTGCGCTTGAGCCCACAACGTTGCATCTCGCCCCCGACTCGCCGCGCGATCTAACGCAGGGCGAGTTTGACGAAGTCGCAGCGGAGTTCGATTTGCCACAGCTGCGCAAAGGGCCGGTCAATTACGAGCGGGTCCGCGCACTCAAGCTCGCCCTTCTGGAGAAAGCGTTCGCAGCTTTCGCGCGCCGCGGCGAGGCAGCCGAGTTTGAAGCATTCCGGAAAAGCGAAGCTGAGTGGCTGGATAACTACACGCTCTTTCGGGCGTTGATGAACGAGAACGGCAACTCGGAAGCGTGGGACCAATGGCGCGACGAACATCGGTCGATGAAATCAGCGCGCGAATGGCTGAATACGCTCGAAACCACAGATCGCGACACCATCGACGAACGCATGAGGTTTTTCGCCTACGTGCAATGGATCGCGCGCGAGCAGTGGATCGCGGTGCGCCGCTACGCGGAAGAGCGCGGCGTAGCGCTGATGGGCGACATCCCATTCGGGGTCAGCTACTACAGCGCGGATGTTTTTGGCCGGCCAGACGAGTTTGCACTCGATTGGTTCGGCGGAGCGCCGCCCGAGCCATATTTCAAAGACGACGATTTTACCCAGAAGTGGGGGCAGAACTGGGGAATCCCGCTCTATCGCTGGGACGTGATGCGGCAAAGCAACCTTGGCTGGTGGCGCCAGCGAGTGGCGGGCGTGCGCCACATCTTTCATATCTTCCGCATCGACCACGTGCTCGGCTTCTATCGGATCTATGCCTTCCCGTGGCGCCCCACGAGGAACGCGGAATTCCTGCCGCTCTCCCAGGAACAAATGCTCGAAAAGACCGGCGGGCGCGCCCCCCATTTTTATCCGCGCGACGACGAGACGACGGAAAACGCCGAAGCTAATCGACGGGATGGTGAGGAATACCTGCGCGTCGTCCTGCAGGAATCAGGCGCCACACGTGTGGTCGGAGAGGATTTGGGCACGGTGCCGAAATATGTGCGGCCAAGTCTTCGCTCCCTCGAAATTGCAGGGTTCAAAATCCCGCAGTGGGAAGTCTACGATAACCGCGTCACGCCCGGGTCGGAGTACGACCGCCTCTCGGTCGCAACCTACGCGACGCACGATCATCAGCCGATCCGCGCGGTGTGGAGCGACGCGACGAGCGAGAGTTCACCGACGCGTGAGCAATCGTTTGATACCTTGCAGAAGATTGCGCTGTTCTCGGGCTTCGACTTTCGAGAAGGAACCGAGTACCTGCGGGATTTCTATCCCGCTATCATGCGCGCGCTCTTCGCGAGCAATTCCGGGATGGCAATTGTCATGATTACGGACCTGCTCGCGCGCAAGGACCGCTTCAATGTCCCCGGTACCGCCGCGGACTCGAATTGGAGCCAGCGGATGCATTTGACGGTACGCGAATTAAGCAGCTCACCCGCCGTCCAGCGCCGGATGCGAATGATTCGCAGGTTGCTGCGCGAAACCGGACGGGCGTGATTCGCTGCGGAGAACGCGCCCGCACCCGCCGAATTCGCAGTTTTCCTCGCTCGAGATCGTGGGGTAAAGGAGATGCATGAATTCTCCGATTAAAGTCGCTGTTACCGGCGCGGCCGGACAGATCGGGTATCAGCTCGTTTTCCGCATCGCCTCCGGCGCGCTCTTCGGGCCAGAACAGCCAGTCGCGCTGGCCTTGATCGAAATTCCTCAGGCGCTTCCTGCGCTCGAAGGCGTCGTCATGGAGCTGCACGACTGCGCGTTCCCCCTTTTGAAATCCATTACCCCGACAGCTGATCTCAATGAAGGGTTTCGCGACGTAAACTGGGCGCTGCTCGTCGGAAGTGTGCCGCGCAAAGCCGGAATGGAGCGCGGAGACCTGCTCGGCATCAACGGCAAGATCTTCATCGGCCAAGGCCAGGCCATCCAGAAAAACGCTTCTGCGGACGTGCGCGTCCTTGTTGTCGGAAATCCGTGTAACACGAACTGTTTGATTGCGATGAACAACGCGCGGGACATTCCACGAGACCGCTGGTTTGCGATGACGCGGCTCGACGAGAACCGCGCCAAAGCGCAGCTCGCGCAGAAAGCCGGTGTAGACGTGACCGCCGTTTCCAACCTGACGATCTGGGGAAACCACTCCGCCACGCAGTACCCCGATTTCTACAACGCGAAGATTAACGGGCGCGCAGCCAACGAAGCGATCGGCGACGAATCGTGGCTAAAGGAAACCTTCATCAAAAAAGTACAGCAGCGCGGGGCGGAGATCATCAAGGCACGCGGGCTTTCTTCGGCCGGATCGGCAGCGAATGCCGCGATCGATACGGTGCGGTCAATTGTAGAAGACACCACCAGGGATGACTGGCACAGCGTCGGAGTCTGCTCCGACGGCAGCTACGGAGTTGAAGAAGGTTTGATCTGCTCGTTTCCGGTGCGCGCGCGGGGCGGAAAATGGGAGATCGCGCAGGGTGTGCCGATCAACGATTTCAGTCGACAGAAAATCGACGCATCGGTCAATGAGTTGAAGGAAGAGCGGACGCTGGTGAAAGAGCTGTTAAGGTAGGGAGAGCGCGCTGCGCTCTTCGCGGACGCCGCAGCGCGGCGTGCCTACCCTTGCAGGCTTTCACCGGTCAGGCGTTCGAACGCTTCGAGATATTTCGCGCTCGTTTTGTCGATAATCTCCTGCGGTAGCCGCGGCGCGGGCGGAGTTTTGTTCCAGTCGAGCGTCTCGAGATAATCACGCACGAACTGCTTGTCGTAACTCGGCGGGCTCGCGCCGACCGCATAACTATCGGCCGGCCAGAAGCGCGACGAATCAGGAGTCATGCACTCGTCGATCAGGAGCAGTTCTCCGTCCCGGAGGCCGAACTCGAACTTCGTATCAGCGATGATGATGCCCCGCTCGCACGCGTATTCGCTCCCGGCTTTGTAGACGAGCAGGCTGAGTTCTCGCGCGCGGATGGCGACTTTCTCGCCCACCAATTCGCACGCCTGTACCCAATCGATATTCAATGCGTGGCCCAAGGCATCCAGACCTTCGCTCTCGCCTCTGCGCGGTACGCGGAGTACGAGGCCGACGCATACCGCGTGTTCGAGTACGCCCGCCGGCGCATGCTGCGGAGG
>JBJMWX010000010.1:0-21876 GCA_045809925.1 Chthoniobacterales bacterium | reverse complement strand
GCGTGCGCCCGGGCAGCGAAATGTGACCCATGATGGATGCCATATTGATCACGCGGCCGTAGCCATGTGTGCAGAACCCTATCAACTTTAAAAGAGATAGGTTGAATGCGTCTGGGAGGGGCAGCGCAGACAAGTCCTGGCCAAACGGCATTGCGAGAGAGCTGTTCTTGAAATACCAGGGATTCTCGATTAGGCCTTTTATGAAGAGTTCGACAGCTAACTCATCTCCACCGCCATACTGAAGCGGATACCGAAGGTTCGCCTGCCATAGATGCAAGCAAATAACCGTGACGCCACAGCATGTCACAGTGGCGATGACATATGCTATGGCAGCATCGAAGCGGGCCGACCTATTAAAGATCATATAAAGACGGTTGGATAGTCGCGCTACTTTGAGGATCCACCAGAGCCATCAGGCCTGAGTCAGTCAACAGTTTCCTGGCTTACGGGCGTCAGGAACCCGGCGATGCATTTAGGTCGGGCGAGGCACCTTTCGACGCCTGATACGCTTACTCGACAATACACAGCTGTGACGGCTGGTCGACGTGTAACCTAAACATGCGCAACGTGAAAGCCCGCGGTAGTTGCGCTGTTGCCCGTTTTAAGTCACGACGCCGGGCCACGTGAGTTTAGATTCAAGGAGGACACGTCAAGCAGGATGGGACGTTGCGGCCGGTTGTAACTCAGCTACCACCGCATCATCAGCGCCTGTCAAAATAGAGTGCGTTGTTGAAGCCACGCGTGCGACTTCGCCGTTAGTAAGGAACGGATGGATCGGCAGCGACAGCTCAGCGTCGGCAAGCAGCCGGGCATTCGTCGGCTCAAATACGACCTGCCCAGGAGCGAGTCTCCCGATCGCCGCCTGATCGGGCAGGATACGTGGATAATGAATGCCCGTGCGAATCCCGGCTGAGAGAAGCGTCGTTGCCAGTCGATCACGCGCTGCGCCGTCGACAATAATCGGGAAGAGGTGCCAGACCGGTTCAGCCGTTGCCGCCGGCTGAAGCCTCCGGAGCGCGCAACTCTTGAATACGGTACTGTATCGCGCCGCGATCGTCCTCCGCACTTCGGTCCATCGTTCGAGATTCACGAGCATGGCGTCAGCCAGTATGGCCGCGTGGAGTTCGTCGAGCCGGCTATTGAGACCTGGTATGTCGTGGACGTAGAGACTCGATTGTCCGTAGTTGCGAAGCGCTCTTGCTCGGTGGGCGAGCTCGCCATCATTAGTGAGGAAAGCGCCGCCGTCACCCAACGCGCCGAGGTTCTTGGTAGGGTAGAAGCTTGTCGCCGCGGCCTGACCGACTGTGCCGACGGCGCGGCCTCCGAATGTTGCGCCAATCGCTTGTGCGCAGTCTTCAACAACGCGGAGATTGAAGTCGGCTTTAAGCCGCTCGAGGTTTTCGAGATCAAGCGGATTACCGTAGAGGTGGACTGGGACGAAGAAGCGGATGGAGTTGTCACGTGCGAGCGCCTCGCCTGATTGCTCCAGATCGATATTGCCGTTGTCGTCGACGTCGACAAAAACAGGCACGCCGCCGGCGCGAATAATGGCCAGCGTGGTCGCGAAGGCTGAGAAGGGCGTAGTGAGAACTTTCTGGCCGGGCTGGAGATCGAGGCAGCGGAGACCGATTTCTATCGCATCCATCCCGTTGCCCACCCCCACCGCGTGTGAGATGCCCCAGAATTCGGCGAGCTTGTGCTCGAAATTATCGACTTCTTTGCCAAGAATGTACCAGCCGCTGGCGGCGACACGGTCGATTGCGCGCATGGCCGCGGGGCCGATCTCGGCCCACTGCCGTTTGAATTCGTTTAGCTCGATCACGCCTCTTCACGATGTCGCATGACAAGCGACGCCACAAGTCTCTGCATCCGCAAGACCGCGACCTGATGCCTTTTCAGCTCTCTGGGACGTCAAGCCTGGTCCGAGTGATCGTAACAAATACGGCGTCATCCTGTAGGGCCGATCTAGGCCCTTTGCCGGCTTAACGTCGTTCAGCCCAATGATGTCGTTGGCGCTACCGGTGAGGATACTCGCCTCTACATCGCGTTATTACGAATCAGGTATCGCGGTATTGCTGGGCGATGGGCATGCGGCGGCCGACGCCGAAGGCGCGGCTGGTGACTTTGATACCTGGTGCCGCCTGCTCGCGTTTGTACTCGTTCAGGTCGACGCGGCGCTGGACCCAGCGGACAGTTTTTTCCTCGAAGCCGCTGGCGACAATCTCGCGGGCGCTCATGTTCTCCTCGACGTAGAGGCGCAGGATTTCGTCGAGGAATTCATAAACTGGCAGTGTGTCCTGGTCCTTCTGATCCGGTTTCAATTCCGCGCTCGGCGGTTTTTCAATCGTCGAACGCGGGATGATCTCATGATCGCGACCTGCTCGCGAAGCGTGGTCGGAGTTAATCCAACGGGCGAGCTGGTAGACGAGCGTTTTCGGGACGTCGCTGATCACCGCCAGACCGCCGGCCATGTCGCCATAAATCGTGCAGTAACCGACGGCGAGCTCGCTCTTGTTGCCGGTCGTGAGCAGCAGATGCCCGAACTTGTTCGAGAGCGCCATCAGCACCATGCCGCGAAGACGCGATTGCATATTTTCCTCGGTCGTGTCTTCCGGCAGCCCGCTGAAAACTTCTTTGAATTGCGCTTTGAAGGCGGCGAAGGCGTCGCTGATCGGAATCGTGAGGAATTTGATCCCGAGATTGCGCGCCAGTGCGGCGGCGTCATCGATGCTGCCGCGCGATGAATACGGGCTCGGCATCGCCACGCCGACGACATTATCGGGGCCGAGCGCATCGACGGCGATCGCCGCGACAACGGCAGAATCGATGCCGCCGCTGAGGCCGAGCACCGCCGACTTGAAATTGCATTTTCGCAGGTAGTCGCGAACACCGAGCGAGAGCGCGGCAAAGAGATCCGCGATTGAGTCGCCTTTGCTCGCACGAATGGCGGAGGTGCCGTCCGTCTCCACAATCGCTTCGGCTTCGGTGAACGACGCCAGTTGAGCAATCAATTCACCCGCGGCATTCACGGCGAAGGAGTTCCCGTCGAAAACGAGCTGGTCATTACCGCCGGCGGCGTTGCAGTAGGCGATCGCGCGCCGGTGAGTGCGAGCGAGCGACCGTACCATTTCCCGCCGCACGGTCGGCTTTCCGAGGCTGAATGGGGACGCGCTCAGATTGACAATTACTTCCGCCCCCTGCTCCACCAGTGCGCTCACCGGCTCAACATTATAAAGCGGCCGCGGCAGATAGTGCTCGGTCCAGATGTCTTCGCAGATAGTGACTCCGATTTTCCGACCTTGAAACGTCAGCGGGCGCGGATCGCAATCTGGCTCGAAATACCGGTCTTCATCGAAGACATCATAGGTCGGCAGCAGCGTCTTGTGCGTTTTCTGTAACGGAGCGCCACGCTCGAGCAGCGCGGCGGCATTGTGGTACGGCTTGCCGCGGCCGGTGTTACGATCGACAAAGCCGACTACCAGTCCGGCCTCACCGATTCGGGCATGCAGTTGTTCCAGCAGCTCAAGGTTCTGCGGAACGAAACGGGATTTGAAGACGAGGTCCTGCGGCGGATAACCAGTCAGAGCGAGCTCGGGCGTAATGACGAGCTCCGCGCCGGCAGCCGCGAGTCGATCGTAAGCGGCGGCAATTTTCTCAAAGTTGCCGGGCAGATCGCCGACGGTTGGGTTGATTTGCGCGAAGCCGATCTTCATCGCTCCACGCAGGTTATGCACTGCGACGGGAGCAGCAACCGTTTCGCTGCTTTCGGTGACTTGGAAGGAGACCGCGGCCCGAGACCGCCGCTACAGGTTAGCGCTTCGCGTCGAGGACCGCGGTGTGTTTATAGCCCGCGTTCAGCGATTCGTCGGCGCCCTGAACGAACACCTTCCCCCACTCGAAGAGTCCGGCGGCGAGAAATCCCGCTATGGCGCAAAGGATTACCTTCTGAAAAAAAGTCGCCTGCATCATAGCGGCGTCTTTTTCAGCAGGAGGAGTGCCAATTCCACGGCCAGCAGACATTGGGCGTAGGAGGACGGCGTTGTAGCCAGCGAGTTTTTGTGAGCCCGGCCCGGCCGGCGCCTCGCAGACGCGCGGATACAGGGGACCTTCAGCGCGCCAATACCAACGTCCAGTCGCCGGCGGTCCACAGACCGCCGCTACAGTTCACCAGAAGCCCCACTGCCGCGTGTGCATGATCCAGATACCGAGGAGAGCGTTCGTGAGGGCATGCGCGACGACGCAGGACGTGAGGCTCTTCGTCCGGTAGGCGATGAAGTTGTAAGCGGCTCCGCAGATCAGCGCAGCCGGCCAATCGGCCGTAGCGTGGCTGAGCGCAAAGGCAACTGTGACAACACCAAACGACAGCCACGAGAATGCGCCGAGCGGCACGCGCCAGAAGCGGTCATCGATCAAATAGCGCAGCAGAAAACCGCGCCAGAATATCTCTTCGATCAGCGGCACGATGACGATAAGCCGCAGAAGACGCAGCATCAGCGAAGCCCAGTAAATTGCCGGCTGCGCCTGAAGCGGCTCAGGATTGAAGCCGATCCGGCGCGGCGAAAGCCCAAGGAACGCCTGGGGCGAGATCCAGACCAGAAACACGGCGATTGCGACCGTCCAGACGAGTGCGTGAGAACGCAAAGGACCGAACGCGTAGTCACGCCAATAGCGAGCAACGAGCGCTGCGCACACGACCGTCTGCAACGGGTAGATCCAGTATTCAGCGGAACTGAGCCAAAACGCCCCGCCCGCCCTCTTCAGCGCGCTGCTCATCGCGAGCAGCAAGAGAAACACCGCCATTGGAGCGACAAACGCGATCCATTTCCGGGCATCCGATGTCATTTGGCTCTTTTTACGCGAGATGCGATGGGGTACCCTTCTCGGCCATGGAGACCACTGACGGCAAGCCGGATCCGATCGACCCCGATCCGGAGAAGCTCGCACGGCTGTTGGAAATCGAATTGATGCAAAAACGGGCGACGTGGCAACGCGCGAGTGCGCACCGCAACACGTTCCGCGCGCTGGCAATTTTGTTTCTCGTCGTGGTCATCGCCGGAGCGCTCGTTGCCTATTTTTTCTTCATGGCGGATATGCCGGGATCTGACCGTCACACCCCGTCGACGAGCGAGCCGCGAAAGTAAATGTACGACGAGCGACACCTGCGAATGAGAGGCACGCCGACACCTCTCTCGGAAGGGTTGACTGGCGACCTTGTTACGCGAGCCGATGGGGCGATCCTGGCCTGTAACGCCACCTTCGCGCAGATGTTCGGTTTTGAATCGATCGAGCAGGCGTTAGCCGCAAACGTCCTTTCGCTGCTGCGCAGTCGCACTGAAGGCGCCGAACTCCTCGAACTGGTTCGCGAACGCCGGGTAGTCGATCGACATGAGTTTGAAATGCGGCGGGAGGACGGTGAAGCCGTATATGTGGTGGCCCGGCTGGAGGGACGATTCGGCGCAGATGGGGAGCTCACGGAGCTGCTAGTCAACCTCTTCAACGACACCAAGCGCAAGCGTCTGGAAGACCAGCTCATCCAGACGCAAAAAATGGAAAGCCTCGGAACGCTGGCCGGTGGAATCGCGCACGATTTCAACAATATTCTCGCGATCGTACTCGGCTCTGCTAACCGGCTCGAGCTCGTACCAAATCGGCCGGACGAATTGCCACGCGCGGTGAGTGCGATCACCGAAGCGGTCGAGCGCGGCGCGGCGCTCGTGCAGCAATTGCTAACGGCGGCGCAACAGAGCGAAGCGCGCGTGGTGCCGTTCGATCTCAACGCGCTCATTCTCGAGACGGCGAATATGCTGCAGGCGACATTGCCCAAGACGATCGAGCTGAAATTCTCGCTGCCGCCGAACCTCCCGCTCATCGCCGCCGACCGCACCCAGATCCATCAGGTGCTGCTGAATCTCTGCGTAAATGCCCGCGATGCCATGCCGACCGGTGGCACCATGCTGATCGAAACGAAACTCGCGCCTGCCGAGGAGCTGGCAGAGCATTTCACCGGCACGAGCGACGACGATTACGCCGCGATCTGCGTGCGTGATACCGGCACGGGAATGACACGCGACGTGAAGGCGCACATTTTCGAGCCGTTCTTCACCACGAAAGAGCGCGGAAAAGGCACGGGGCTCGGATTGTCAGTCGTTTACGGCGTGGTGAACAAGCACCGCGGGCTGGTGCATGTCGATAGCGAACCGGGAGCCGGATCCACGTTTTCGGTCTACCTGCCGATCGATCGCGCGCGCGCGGAGGCGACACTGCCGACCGATGCTCCATCGACCACGGCGCAACGCGCGCCGCAGCTGATTCTGCTGGTCGAGGACGAAGAGATGCTGCGCGAGCTGGGCATCACATTTCTCGAAGCTGAAGGGTATCGGGTGATCGTGGCGCGCGATGGCGAAGAAGCGGTCGCGATGTTCGATGCGCATCGCGACGATATCGGCCTCGTGGTATGCGACCTCGGGCTGCCAAAACTGAATGGTCGGGACGCGTTTCTAAAGATGAAGGAGAAGCGTCCGGCAGTGCGCGTGATCGTGGCGAGCGGTTATCTGGAGCCGAATGTTCGGTCAGAGTTGCTCAAAGCTGGTGTGGTCGACGTTGTACCCAAGCCCTACGACTTCCGCGACATGGTTGCGAAGGTGCGGTCGACCATCGGCCCTCCGCAGAAAATAGAGGATCACCCGCAACTCTTTTAAGGCCGACCGGCATCCCGAGCACGCTCAAGTTGCGGCCGCAGCCCGCGATGGACCCGTGACTACGGCACAATCGTCATACCGCCGGGCTTTGGACCTTCGGCCAAAGACTTGTCCAGCTTCTGTCGGTTCATGACAAAGGTGTTGTTGGCGCCGAGTCGCGACCATGGCCCGCGTGGCACCTCGCTAAACTCGACAAACTTCCAGTCTGTCACGTCCGTTTCGTTTAGGCCGAGATAGTCGCGAATGGCCGGCGAAACGTCGAGGCCGGCGCCCTTGTTCAGGTTCGGCTTTGGCCGCTCCTCGCCGAAAACGTACTGCCAATGATCGGTCCGAAACGGGCCGGCATCTTCCCACTGCGCGTAGGCGACTTTGTTGCCCTTGCGAATCGCGATCCAGCGGCCTTTGCAAACCGAGACCGCGGGCCCCTGATAAGCCTCCTTGAACCACGGCACGACTTGCGGTGCTTCCGGTCGATGGCCTTCCCTGGCTTTGTCGTTGTACGGCAGCGCGCAGTAAAATGGATTCTGCTGCGGGGTGAATTTTACCGGAATGTAATCGCGGCGCGTAGCCGGATCAGGATTGTCGAAGCCACCATAGCTTTTGGTCCATTCCTTGTCCCATGAGCTGGCGCGGTTCGGAACCGGATTATTCGCTGTCGGCTTTTCGCCGATCCAGAACACTGTCGTGACGATCTCTTTTTTCCAGGGGTAGCGTTCCGCGGCTTGCCTGAGCGGTGGATCCGCCTTTGGCGCCGCGTAGGGATCAATTTTGAGCAGCGCGTTGTTTTCGTCGGGTTTACTCGACTTCTTGCTCAGCTTGACCTTCGCGTTCGGTACAGCAGCCGGCGCGCTGTGTGTAAACAGCGCCGACACCGAAGAAAGCAAAACTGCGACTGTGTGGGTAAGCGTCCCGGGTTTCATTCGCTTGCCGGGCGGACGCGAGAGGAGACGCCGCCTTAATGTTGGCTCCGAAAGATAATTCGGTCGCCGAAGATCGTTTGCGTGTCAACCGCGGAAAATCAGCCCTGCGCAACGGAACGCCGCGCCTTGGCGACAAGCTCTTTCTCTTCCGGCAGCAGATTCGCTCTTTCGCCGAGGTCGAGGAACTCCGTGGCACGCGCCTGATCACCGGAAGCGGCAAGAATGAGGCCGTAGTAGGCTGCTATTTCCGGCTGATGTCGTTGTGCATCGCTCAGCGTTTCCATGGCCGCGCGCGCCTTCTGCACGTCGCCGTTCGTGTAAAGCGAGAAGGCATAGGTGGAGACGTAGGCCGGGTTTTTCGGATCCTTCGCGTACACCTCTCGCGCGAGTTCGCGCCCCTGCACCCGGTTCATGTTCAAGAGCAGCGATAACTGCGCCGTGTTGTTTTTTAGATTCGGGTCGTCCGGATGCCGGCTGAGCTGGTTGAGGAGCACGCGATACAGGTTTTGTGTATCCGCGTTCCTGGCGAAGTAGCCGTAGAGCGACTTCAATGCGTCATCGCCTTTTACCGGGTCTTTCGCTGCGAGCCAGAGCAGCTCGATTGATTCGCCGCGCCAGTTCCATTTTTCGACGGTGTCGGCAAGGAGAAGAATGTTACGGGTGTTGCCGGTGACTTTCTTCACCGTCTCGCGCCATTGCCCGACTGAGTCCGGTTGGTTGCCGAGTTCGCGCAAGGCGCGCGCAAAAAGAGCATTGCGCAGGAAATCAACGTTGCCCCAATTCGCGCCTTTGACCAGGCGCTGCAGCCCTTCCCAGTCGCCGACCGCGACGTACGCGTCGGCCAGTGCGATTCGGACCAGCGTCCCGCTCACGGTCTGGCGCGGAACTTTTCCGCTCCATACGATCGCCTCGCGCGACATGTTGTTCACGTTCATCCAGGTGATCAACGCCGCTGCCATTTCCTGGTCTTCCGCCGCGTTCGACTCAAGATCAGTCAGAAACTTCGCGTATTCCGGATCGTTCGCGCCCTTCAACGCATTGAGGAGGATAAGGCGATCGTTAAAGGTGCGATCGGGCAGGTTGTCCAGCTCGCGGCCGATCCGAACGGCTTCCGCATAGTCCTTTGAACGGAGCGCGCTCTCCGCCAGGTCCCTTGTCGCTTCTCGACGATAAGGCGCCTCCTTCTGCAGTTCCAACAGGGTCGCGCGGCCGCGCTCACGGAGGGCAGGATCGGTCGCGTTCAGCCGCAACGCGGCAAGGCGCAGGATATAATCTTTGTTCTGCGGCTCGAGCCGGAGCGCTTCGCTCAATTGCCGTTCCATTTCTACGCCGTTGCGCTGCGCAAACGCGATATCCGCGAGCAGCGCGTGATAATCGCCCCGGCTTTCCGCCCGCGGCGGCAACTTGCTCATTGCCACGTCGGCGGTGTGACGATCACCGGCGCGAATCGCGTCACGCGCGAGCAGGATCAGATCTTCGTCGCTTGCGATGCCGAGCTCCATGACGCGGCGACGCCAATCGACGGCCGTGGCCGAGCCGGTCTTCTCCGCTACACGCGCGAAGAGACGAAATGCTTCCGGATTGTCAGGATTGATTTGCAGGATGCGGCGCGCGTTTAGTCCTGCCCGCTTGAAATCGCCCTGGTTGGCAAATGCGTTTCCCTGAGCGACCAGCCGACGTTGCTGCCATGAACGAAACGATCGGTGGCCGAAAACGCCGGCCACGCTCAGCAGAACAATGACGGCAACCGTCCACCCAACTATTTTCAGCAGCGAGCGCTCGACTTTATCGTGTGGATTCTGCACAAGAATTGAGGATATTTTGGTGAACGTTACTGCGACACCGAGGTGTCTGCCAGCGACTCGCCTGATGCTGACTCTCCAGACGAAGCAGCCACCGCGCCACCATGGAAGCGGCTCGTATCCTGCTCACCCCCTACGCCTCAACGGATGAACGCCGCTACTTTGGAAAACGTGAGCGCGCGAGCCGACACGACCGCGCGACCTGGTTCCGATTGGTTTGCCATCGGGGTGTTCGCTCTCGTGTGGCTCGAATTGATTTCGCGGCTGCGCCTGGAGTGGTCGATCAATCCACAATACGGCTACGGTTGGACAGTTCCGTTGCTGGCGGCGTATCTCTTCTGGCGACGCTCTGAGACGGCGCCGCCACCCGACGCACCAGATCATTCTGCGCTAGCCGTGGCAGTGATGCTAATCAGCGTCGCTGCCTTCGTTCCAACCAGGCTCGTTCAGGAGGCAAATCCTGATTGGCGCTTGATCAGCTGGACAATGGCCGCGGCCGCCGCCTGTGCGACTGCCGCAGCTGTTTATCTGATGCGAGGGTTGCGCGGAGTCCGCCATTTCGCCTTCCCGATCCTGTTCTTCTTCGTCGCCGTGCCGTGGCCGACGCAATTGGAACAGTTTATCATTCAGGGGCTGATGCGGGCAGACGCCGCTATAAATGTCGAAGTGCTGACCGCGCTGGGCATTCCGGCGGTCCAGCTCGGCAATGTCATCGAGGTTGGTTCCGGCTTCGTCGGCATCGACGAGGCCTGCACCGGTATCCGCTCTCTCCAGGCGACCTTGATGGTCTCTCTTTTTCTCGGTGAATTTTACAACTTCAATGTCGCGCGGCGTGTTGTGCTGGTATGCGCGGGCGCGGTGCTTGCATTCGTCTGTAACCTCGCGCGCACCTTCCTGCTCGTTTACGTCGGTGCGGAACACGGCTCAGCCGCGATCAAGAACTGGCATGATCCCGCCGGGATGACGATTCTCGTCGCCTGTATGTTTGGCTTATGGGGTTTGAGCCTGTTCCTCCGCCGCGATGAAAAACCGGCGCCGGTCGCGGTGCCAAACACGCGGGCGGTGCGGTTATCGCGACCACTACTCATCGGTATTCTCGTCCTGGCGGTATCGGCCGAGGCATCGACGCAGGTTTGGTACGGCGCGCATGAGACCGAGAACGCGCGGCTCAAGGCGTGGCGAGTCGACTGGCCGCAGGACGCGGCCAACTGGAAGGTGGTGCCGGTCGCGGAGAGCGCCCAGGGACTGCTCCGCTACAATGAAGGTGGCGGCGGCACCTGGACGGGCGCGGACGGACATGAATGGACAATGTATTTCTTCCGGTGGCTGCCGGGTCGGACCGCGGGTCTTTTCGTGAAAAACCACCGCCCGGACGTTTGCCTGCCGGCTAGCGGTATCACCCAACGGAGCGGCGCACATTATCGCCTCATGACGGTGAACGGCGTGACATTGCCAATCCGCTCATATGTCTTCGATGCCAACGGCCAGCCGCTCCATGTCTTCTATTGTTATTGGGACGGCACGCCGCCGCAGGCCGGCAGCTCGGATGCGGAAAACTGGACTGCCGCCGGACGCCTCGACGCGGTGAAGCGCGGCAAGCGCGACGTCGGGACCCAGATGCTCGAGATTGTCGCATGGGGTTACGATGAGGACGGCGACGCTGACGCGGCAGCTCGTGAGCAGCTAAGCAAAATTATAAAACCGAGCTGAGATGCGAACCCCGATCGTGTTGCGTGCGCTGGTCGCAATCGGACTGGCGGCGGCGGGCTCACATTCCTTCGCTCAAGCTCCGGCAGCACCCGCGGGCGCGACTGAGATCACGGCAACGTTTTGGAACATCCAATGGTTCCCCGGCCGGCGTCCGAACGCTACCCGTGGCGAGGAACAGCGACAGATTGGCGAAGTACACCGCGAGGCTGCGCAATTTCACTGCGACGTCATCGGCATGGAAGAAGTCCGGGACTGGCATGCCGCCGAACTGGCCGTTCAGCCGCTCGCCGGATTCAAAGTAGATGTTTGTTCAACCTTCCCGCCGCGCGAAGGACAGACGGACACGCAACAGGTCGCGATCGCGAGCAAGCTTCAGCCGCTGAGCGCATGGGCAGAATCGTGGAAAGTATCCGGTGCAATCGCGCCGCCACGTGGCTTCGCCTTTGCGGCCTATCAACTCGCGCCGAAGCAGCTCGTGCTCGTCTACGCAGTCCACTTGAAAAGCAACCGCGGAGAAATCCACGAAGACATCGCGATTCGCGAAGAATCGATCCGACAGCTCGTGTCGCACATCACCGCGATGAACAACGCCTACGGCAAACTCGGCGCGATCACCTGGATCATTGGCGGTGATTTCAATACTTCCCCGGACGAACTCCGTTTCCGGGCCGAGAAAACGGTACCAGCCGTGCTCGCGAACGGATTTGACTGGGCGTGGAAAAATGTGCCGATGGCGAGCCGGATTACCATGCCTCCCGACGTGCGTTTTCCCGCGGCATCCTTCGATCAAATTTTCTACCGCGGCGCGACCCTCGTGCGGGCCTGGGTCAGTCAAACGTCACCGCGAGCGAGCGACCATCGCGCGGTGAATGTAACGCTTGCGCTGCGCTAAGCATGCTCCTCCGCGCGCGCAGCCGAATTTAACCGGACGGCCCGCAGATCGGTCCCTAGCTTAGTCGAGGAATTTTCCCGGATTTAGAATTCCGTTTGGATCGAGCGCACGCTTCAGCGTCCGGTGCAGCTCGCGGGAAACATCGCTCGTTGCCTGTGGCCACCACCGTTTTTTCGCTAAGCCGATGCCGTGTTCGCCCGTGATCACTCCGCCCCAAGCGAGCACCTGCTGGAATAGATCATCGAGCGCATGCTCGACCTGCTCGCGCACCGCCGTTTCGCGATTGTAACGATCGGCCATAATGTTGACGTGGATGTTGCCATCTCCGGCGTGGCCGAAAGTCGCGACTGGAAAGCCGTATTTCCCTCGCAGCCGCTCCGAAAAATGCACCAGATCCACCAGACGGCTGCGCGGGACGACGATGTCCTGGTTCAGCTTTGTCAGACCCGTGGCACGCAGTGAGTTGCTGAATTTTCGGCGGAGCGCCCAGAGTTTTTCTGATTCTGCCTGCACAGTCGCGATCTCGACATCGTTCGGCGTACGGCTTGCCACCAGCTGTCGCAGGAGCTCGATCTCGATTCGCACGCTCTCCGGCTGCCCATCGACGTCGACGAGCAGGTGTGCATTGCCGGCGGGAACGGTTGCGGTACCGAGGTCGTGGCGCGCCGCTTCCAGCACAAAATGATCCGCGATCTCGAGTGACGACGGGAGGAAGCCGTGTGCGAAAATATCCTGAACAGCGGCGGCGGCTTCTGCCATCGAATCGAACGCAGCCGAGAGCGTCGCGCGGGCCGGCGGCTGCGGAATGAGGCGCAGAGTGATCTCGGTCACGACGCCGAGCATTCCCTCCGAGCCGACGAAGAGGCCGAGCAGATCGAAGCCAGTCTTGTTTTTGTGCACGCGTCCGCCAGTGCGCAGCACATCGCCGTTTGCCAGCACTACCTCCAAACCGACGACGTAGTTTCGCGTCACGCCATATTTCAAACAACGGGGCCCGCCGGCATTTGTCGCCACGTTTCCCCCGATCGTGCAGTTTTCGAGGCTCGCCGGGTCCGGCGGATAAAAGAGCTTCTGCGCCCGCGCTGCATTCTGAAGCTCACCCGTGATCACGCCGGGTTCCACGATCGCGATCGCGTCCGCGAAGTTGATCTCTCTGATGCGGTTCATGCGCATGAGCGAGAGGGCGATGCCTCGACGCATGGGCACACATCCACCGACGTACCCATAACCGGCGCCGCGGGCAGTGACTGGAACTTTTCCCTTGTTAGCGAACCGCAAAATCGCGCTCACCTGTTCGGTCGTATCGGCGAAGACAACCACCTCCGGGGTTTCGTGCGCGAACCACTTGTCGCCCGCATGCGCGATAAGGGTCTCTTCGTCGTCAGCGACAACCGCGGCGCCTAACAGCTGCCTCAGCTCCGCCGCGAGACTCGTGTTCATAATCTTAATCCTACTCCTAATCGGCGGCGGATTGAGAGATTAGGATTATGAGCCGGAGCGACGAAGTCGGTCCGCCCGAGCTGGCGCGATCACATTCCCATGATCTGGTAACCGCCGTCGACGTAGATCACCTGGCCAGTGATCGCAGCAGCGCCGTCGCCGGCCAGAAATACGCCGGTCGCGCCGAGCTCCGCCGGATCGCAGCTCCGCTTCAATGGCGCGTGTTCCTGGTAATGCTTGAGCATGGCGCTGAATCCGGCAATGCCACGCGCGGCAAGCGTGTTCACCGGCCCGGCGGAAATGCAGTTTACCCTGATTTTCTTCGGACCGAGATCGTAGGCGAGGTAGCGCGTGCTGGCTTCGAGTGAAGCTTTCGCTACCCCCATGACATTGTAGTGCGGCACGACCTTCTCCGCGCCGTAGTAGCTCATGGCGAGAATGCTGCCACCGTTCGTCATCATCGGGGCGGCTTCGCGAGCCAGTGCCACCAGCGAGTAGGCGCTGATATCGTGCGCGACCCGGAACGCTTCGCGGCTGGTGCTGACAAAGTCTCCTTCGAGCGCCTCCTTGGGCGCAAATGCGACCGAGTGTAACATGAGATCGAGCCGGTCGGTCTCGCTGCGCACCTTGCCAAAAAACGAGGCAATCTCCGCATCGCTCGTGACGTCGCACGGGTGGAGCGGCACGCCTTGACCGAACTCTCCGACCAGCTCCTCCACGTTCTCCTTCAACCGCTCGCCCTGATAGTTAAAGATCAGCCGCGCGCCGGCTGCGGCCCAGGCCCTCGCGATCGCCCACGCGATGCTGCGTTTGTTCGCGACGCCGAAAACGACGCCCACTTTTCCGGCAAGCGGTTGGTCGCTCATCGCCCGCAGGATAGACGCAGCTAGGACTGCTGCAAAATGTGTTTGATCCCGCGGATAGGAATGATCACCCAGTCAGGCCGGTTGTTGAGCTCGTAAGCGATTTCGTAGGTCGCTTTATCGAGCAGATATGCCTGCAGCAGAATGCGCAAATCATCTTCGTTACCTGGAATGAAGGGAGCACCCCGCGTGACCTCCAGATACGCCTGCAGGAAAACGCTGCTCATTTCGCGGTACCACAGATCGGCCCAGCGCTCGAGGAACGGTATATCCTCTGCGCGCATGGAAGGCTGCCAGAGAGCGCTGTAGGCGGCATATTGGAAAGAGCGGAGCATGCCGGCTACGTCGCGCAACGCCGAGCGCTTCAGTTTTCTTTCGCTTAACGCTCGTGCGGGTTCCCCTTCGAAATCGAGGATGATGAAATCCTTTCCGGTGTAGAGCACCTGGCCGAGGTGGTAATCGCCATGAATCCGGATCTTGGCGGCGACGCTGCGACGATCGAGAACGCGCCGTTCCTGCTCGATAATAGTCTTCTCGGCGGCAAGCACCTCGGCTGCTTCATCGCGGAATTTCTCCGGCAGACCGGGCAGTTTTTTCTGCAACAACACGAAGGCGCGGCGCGTGAGCGCGCGCATGTTCTGGAAGACGGAGCGTTGCGCCATGGCATTGAACGGCTCGGGCGCAAAGAGCTTGTCGTCGTCGACTGAGGCCAGCGCGCGGTGCAGCTCGCCGGTCCGTCGACCCATGAGCTTCGCCCGCTCGGGATAGATGCCACCGAACAGTTCATTCAATAGCGCACCGGCGGGCACGCCCTCGTTTTGCAGGTCGGCCTTGCGGCCGAGAACGCGCTCGTAAAACCTTGAAACGGAATCCAGTGTCATCGTCCAGGCGTCGCCCTCGGCGCTGACCGCGTTTTGCAGCAGGCAGAGAACAGTCGGGTCGGTGCGCGGCCGCTGATACTCCAGCGCGCCGAGAAACGCCGGCACATTCGGAAATCCCGCGCGCTCGGTCAGGAAGCGCGTGATCTCCACATCCGGATTCGGGCCATCCTCCAATTTGCGATAGAGTTTGAGAAAATATTTCCCGTCGAAAAGCATCGATGAGTTGCTCTGCTCGGCGCCGAGAAGTTGTGAGCGCTCGGGTTCGCCGGCCGCAGCCGCTCCGGAAACCCCGGCAATCTCGCCCCCGCGTCCGCCGCTGCGATTTGCCTTCGCGATCGCTGCAAAGAGAGATTTGCGGAAGAGGTCGTCGAAGGTCGCATCATGCAACACGGCAGTCTTCCGGCCGGAGAACTGCGCAATGACCGCGTGCGGCGAATTACGCAACAATCGCCGCGCAGCGTCGCTGGTCGCGATTCGCACCGGTAAGGCGTAAGTCTCAGTCGGACCGTCGAGATAGCTGACTTCGACGAACCAAAACCGCGCATCCGAGCCGTTCGCGAGCGGCACCTCCTCGATCACTTTCATCTGCCGCAGATTGCGAGCTTTCCCACCGAACCAGCGTCGGGCGCGGATATATGCCGGGAGCACTTCCCGCTCGAGCGGCCGGCGTGCTTCGTCGAGCAGCGTCGCGAGATCGGGACTCAGGTCCAGCACCGGAACGCCGCGCTCCTCGTTTGTCTCTGCCGCTACGTTCTGCGGTTGGATCGTGAACCAGTAGTAGGCGTGAGGACCAAGGGTGATCTGGTAGGGCGAAGACCGGATCGATGGAAACAGGTTCTGGCTGAACACTTCAGTGAGGATGTGCCCGGCGAAACGTGAGAGATCGAGCTCGGCCGGCTGCGAAAATCTCGACAGATTCACGACCACCAGAATGGTCTCGTGCTCATGCTGACGAAGGAAGGCGAGCACCTTCGGGTTTTCGGGAAAGAGAAACTCGATCGTGCCGCGTGAGAACGCCTTGAAATTCTTGCGCATTGCGATCACGCGGCGAGTCCACCAAAGCAGAGACGAGAGGTTCTTCTGCTGGTTCTCGACGTTGATCGCCTCGTAATTGTACTCGGGGTCGATGATGATCGGCAGGAACAACTGCTGCGGATTCGCCTTAGAAAAACCTGCGTTGCGGTCCGGCGACCACTGCATCGGCGTGCGACACCCGTTGCGATCGCCGAGGTAGATGTTGTCGCCCATCCCGATCTCGTCTCCGTAATAGAGCACAGGCGTTCCGGGCATTGAGAAGAGCAGGATGTTCAGCAGTTCGATCTTGCGCCGGTTGTTGTTCAGCAGCGGTGCGAGCCGGCGCCGGATGCCGAGATTGATGCGGGCGGTCGGATCGGTGGCGTAGACGCGCCACATGTAATCGCGCTCTTCATCTGTCACCATCTCGAGCGTGAGCTCGTCGTGATTGCGCAGAAACATCGCCCACTGGCAATTGTCGGGAATTGCAGGTGTTTGCTCCAGGATGTCGATGATGGGAAACCGATCCTCCATCTGGAGCGACATGAACATCCGCGGCATGAGCGGGAAGTGGAAGTTCATGTGCGACTCGTCGCCGGTTCCGAAATACGTAACCGCATCCTCCGGCCATTGATTGGCCTCGGCCAGCAGCATGCGCTCGGTGAATTTCGCGTCCACGTGCGCGCGCAATTTTTTGAGATAGGCGTGCGTCTCCGCCAGGTTCTCGCAGTTCGTACCTTCGCGTTCGTAGAGGTAGGGCACGGCATCAAGCCGCAGACCATCAACGCCCATCTCCAGCCAGTAATCGCAGACCCGCTGCACAAATTCGTGCACCGCCGGGTTGTCGAAATTGAGGTCAGGCTGGTGCGCGTAAAAGCGGTGCCAGTAATACCCCTTGGCCACGGCATCCCAGGCCCAGTTCGAAGTCTCGAAGTCCTTGAAGATGATCCGCGCTTCCGTGTACCGGTCCGGCGTATCACTCCAGACGTACATCTCCCTCGGCGGTGAACCGGGAGCCGCGCGGCGCGATTTTTGGAAAAGCGGGTTCTGGTCCGAGCTGTGATTGATCACCAGCTCCGTGATGACACGCAATCCGCGCGCATGTGCGGCGTCCAGAAAAGCGCGGAAATCAGCCAGGGTGCCGTAGTTCGGGTTGACGTCGAAGTAATCGGCGATGTCGTATCCATCGTCTTTCAGGGGCGAAGGATAGAACGGCAGGAGCCATATCGCCGTGACGCCGAGCTCCTGAAGGTACTCGAGCTTCTCCATCACCCCGCGGAAATCGCCAACCCCATCGCCGTTGCTGTCGTGAAACGTCTTCACGTGCAGCTCGTAGATGACCGCGTCCTTGTACCAGAGCGGGTCGACCTGCGGTTCGGCGGACTTTTCGGACATGAGGTTACACTGTTGGCGCACAAAGAATGGCTGCGCAATCCCTCGGCGCGTTGGCTTGCCTCGTCACGCCGGTGCGGAGGAGGCTTGACGAACGCGCTACTTCAACGCCGCGACCATCTCGCGTTTGATCGCGTCGTACTCGCCGGCCCGGTCGACGATCTGACGAAAGGTGTAATGCCGCTTGTCGATGAGGTGCTGAATCATCTTGCGCCAGGTGAAGTAACGGAACGACGGTGAGGGATCTTCCTTTCCTTCGACGAGGAGCCGCACGCCTTCATCCTCTGGGAAACTGCTCTCCTGCGCCACGTAGTCAGGATATCCTTCGGCGATCCATGACGGCAGAGTGAGTCCGCGCCACCAGCCGAGCTGGTGTCGAATCAACCCATGCGTGATCTCATGCGCCAGGACAGCCGACAGCTTGCGGCGGTTGAACTGCGCGCCGGCACGCCGCGCGACGTTGTGCTCGACGTCCGCGTCAGCAATGAAAATGTGATCCGTGATGGGAATGGAGTAGGCGAATGAATCGCCGTGGCCCGGAGCAAGGACGACAAACAGCGGGTGATTGTTGCAAAGCGCGATCTGCTCGGCGCGGTCAGGGACGTAGAGCTCGCTTGCTTGGACGAGCTCCATCGCCTCGCGGAGGCGCTGCTCTGCTACTGGCGGCAATGCCGTCCGGGCCCTGATGGTCACACCTTCCGCAGCAACCGAGCGCGGAAAAATCAGCGCTGGAAAAACATGCACTGCGAGCAACAGCAGGGCCGCGATGCCGGCAAGCCGGTTACCGAAGCGGCTGAGACGCCGATATCGTGAAGGTGTGTTCATCGCGGTTCGTTACCGCTTCGTTGCCACGCTCGCGTGTGCCGCGACGCATTGCCACTTTCCGCCCCGCTCCATCCAGGTGTCCGTGAACCGGTAGGAATGGTCGAACGGCCGACCTGCGCTCGTCGTTCCACTTTCCCGTGTCAGGCCGAGCACAACCGCGACCCGAGGACCGAAAGTGTGGACACGCATCTGCTGTGCCCTGGCCGTCTTGTAGCTGTTTTTGTCACGTTTTGCCTCGTAAATCAGCGTGCCTTTGTCGCCGATCCGTCCGGTTGAGGAAACCCCAACGAAATCATCCGCGACCACGCGCTCGATGACCGAGGTCTCGTGACTCGAGATTGCGCTTTCCCATTCCTGCTCGAGGCGCTTGATCGTATCCCCGACGTTGCCGCTCGCTGGTTCGTCAACGGAGGCCGCGGCGCGCGACACCCGCGGCTCCGGTTCTTGCTCGGCAGGTGTTGTTCTCCGGGTTGGCGGTACGTTCGCCGGCCGCGGGCTCAATGAACGAACCGGCGGCAGCGCACCTCTCGCTGCTCCTCGCGGCGCAGTCGGCGCACTTACTTCAGTATCCGCCTTTTGTGTCCTCTGCGGACTTGGCTTCGGGGCCGGAGTGCTTGAAGGAACTTCTTCCTCCAGTAGTGCAGGCGCAGGTGTTTCCTGCGGAGCTGGAGTGGGCGAACTTTCCGGCGCCGGCGTCGCGCGATGGAACGGCGTCGAGGCAGCGTCCTGGGCGTACGCGAACGCCGAAAGTGCGATAAGCAGGATGACGGGAATGACGATACGGAAACGTTTCATACGAGCGAGCGCTGGAGCCGCAAACTCTATGAGAGCCGGTGCAACATCACCGTCAAGTTTCTTGCGGGGAAAGCCGATTGCCAGCGATTAGCTGTTGCCGACGCCACGGGAGAATCGCTACAGCTCTCCGGTGCGAAAACAATCGGCGCTGAGTGTCACCCTGAGCATCGTCGCTCTCGCCGCCCCGCACACCCAGGCGACAACGAAAGGCCTCAGCCAGATCGTAACGCCGGATTTACAACCGGCAGGCGACCTCTCGCTCAGCGCACAATGGCAAAGCCTGCATATCGCCAACCCATACGAAGTCCAGGCCGAGCTAGGGCTGACAAGCTTTGCCGAAGTCGCGGTGTTCAAAGGATTCGACCCGAACGAACTGATCTTCGGCACGGAAATCGGGCTGCTGACCAAAGAACCGTGGCTGCTCTCGATCGGGTTTATCAATTGGTCGCCACATGCCCACGTCGATCCGCAGCCGTTTCTCGAGGGAGGATATTACACCAGGCACGACAAGGTTATCGTTGGGGCGATTCACGCCGGCCATAAGCAGGAAGCAATTCTCGGATACGCCCACGATTTCAACGACGCCTGGCGGGTGCAGATCGATTTCCAGAGCGGGTCCGAAAATTCATCGACGATCGGTTTCACCTGGAACATCACGCCCGATTTCCAGGTCAATCCGGCGATCTACTTTCCGAATTACCATCCGGAACGCATTCTCGGTTACGTCGTCTTCACCTACACTTTTCACCTTTGGGATAGTGGGCGACATAAGGACGCCACGGCCCCCGGCGGCTAGAGTGCCACCGCTTGCCCGAATCCAGTGGACGAATCCGAGCCGCCACTCTAAATGAGCATACCCGCGCCCCGGCCGGATTTAAATTGACCTGACAAGTAATGACGCAATCCGCCGACATTCCACTCAATTCCGATCAGGAGGAAGCCCCGCCGACCCGGCTGCCAGCGGCTGCGCCGCAGCTGGAACCGGGCGCGCCGACCGACCTCGAGTTGATGCAGCGCATCCAGGCCGAGGAACCGGAGGCGCTGGCGGTCCTGTATGACCGGTATAACGGGATCCTGAAAGCGCTCATCCTGCGCGTCATTCACAATGAGGCCGAGGCAGACGACCTGCTCCAGGAGATCTTCATGGAGATCTGGAACCAGGCGAAAAACTTTTCCGCACAAAAAGGAAAGCCACTCGGCTGGATGGTGACTTTGGCACGGCGGCGCGCGATTGACGGTTTGCGAAAAAAGCAGGCCTACGCGCGCGCCGGGGAGCGCCTGCAAACGGAGACGGAGCAGCAGCCGGACGCGTGGGTGCACAATGCCACCGAAGAGGAAATTACCTTCAGCGACACGCGGGTCCTGATCCGTCGCGTCATCAACACGTTGCCCGAGGCCCAGCAGCAGGCGATCGAACTCGCATTTTTTCGAGGTATGAGTCAGCGCGAAATCGCCGCAAAAACGAATACACCGTTAGGAACCGTCAAAACGCGCCTCGAACTTGGACTTAAGAAAATCTACGATGGCTTGAAAGAACTGCGCGATGAGCTTTAACGAATTCCAGAACGCCGCGAGGCTGTATGTCATCGGCGCGCTGGAGCCGGAAGAGACCTCCGAGTTCGACCAGGCGCGGAAGGACTTCGGGCAGCAAGCGGAAGATTACATCGCTGATTGCTACAGCATGCACGAGGCATTCGCGCTCAGTCTCCGGCCCGCCAAATCCTCCGACGCCCTCAAGCAGCGCCTGATGGATATGGTGCGGAGCCGCTCCGGAAAGTAATTACGGCTGCATCTCGCGCAGGATAAATTCCTGCACGAATCCGTAGAAGTTCACCTGGAAGAGGCTGAGGTCGCGCCGCGAACCCATCGGCGAGCGGTAGTGGTCGCAGAGATCGGCCTCGGTGAAATTGTATTTCGACGCGATCACGAGGCGCGCCTGGTTGAGCGCGCTGAGCCAGGCCTCTGCATTGGCCATCGGAATGCTGAGCGTGCAATTGGCGAATGGCTTCGCCTTTCCGTTGAGCTGCTGGAGATCGGCGGCAACAGTTTGGGTCGCGCTTTGAAAGAGACGCCTTAGTTCCGGCTCGACGTACGTTGCCCATTCCGCACAGACCTCGTGCTCGCCCGCATCGGCCGGCTTACTAAAGATTCTGTTAACGGCGGCTTCGTCGCCGGCGGGATTGCCGCTTTCGGGAATCTGGCGCAGTAGCTCGGCGAGAAAGGGATCGATTTCGCTGATCCTGAGATGCCCGCCGATGCGCTCGATCTCCATCTCAATTCGGACGTTCGAGTGTGGCGAGCAGCAGATACCCGTGCAGTTGCTGGACGTAGAGCTCGGCGCGTTCCCGGACGCCACTCCATAGGATCGATCGCCCTTGATGGTGCACCTCGAGCATGTGCTTCTCGGCTTTCTCCCGGGTAAAGCCAAACACCTTCTGGAAGACCATCGTCACGTAGCTCATTAGATTTACCGGATCGTTGTGAACAATAACCTGCCACGGAAGGTCGATCTCTTCAGCCGTTTTAGCCGCTTCTTCGAGAACGGGGGCTTCTACAGGCGCTGCCAGCGAAGGCTTCATCGGTGCGAGTCCAGCCTGGTCTCGGCGAGATAGCTGGGGTCGATCCCTTGCCGCCACCTCATCCT
>JBJMWX010000009.1:0-15941 GCA_045809925.1 Chthoniobacterales bacterium | reverse complement strand
TCCGCTTTCCGTTTTCCGCTTTTCAGCCCTTCTCCCCGACCCCGCCATACCGCCGCTGGCGACTCCCATATTCCTGGACCGCCGCGAAGAGATCTTTCTTGGTAAAGTCCGGCCACAAGGTTGGCGTGACATACATCTCAGTGTACGAGAGCTGCCAAAGGAGAAAGTTCGATAAACGCATCTCGCCGGAGGTCCGGATGAGCAGATCGGGATCCGGATAATAGCGCGTGTAGAGATGCTTGCTGAACATCTCCGGATTGATCATTGCCTTGTCGATGTGACCCGCTTCCAGCTCCCGCAGGATACTGTGGATTCCATCGACAATCTCGAGTCGCGCGCCATAGCTAAGCGCAAGAATCAACGTCAAACCGTCATTCGGCGCCGTCCGCGCGATCGATTCGTGCAGCTGGCGCTGGCATGCCGCCGGCAGATCAGTTAGCCGGCCGATCGCCTGGAGCCGCACGTTTTTTTCCAGCAGCTCCGGTGTTTTCTCTTTCAGGAATTTTTCCAGCAGCCGCATCAATGCGAAAACTTCGTTCTTGGGCCGCTGCCAATTCTCGGCCGAGAAGGCGTAGAGGGTGAGGTACTCGACCTTCAGCTCGCCGCACGCTTCGACGCAGGCGCGGACTGCGTCGGCGCCTTTCTCGTGGCCTTTGATCCGTGCCAGGCCACGCTGGGCAGCCCAGCGACCGTTACCATCCATGATGATCGCGATGTGGCGCGGGGTAGATCGTGGGGCAGCCGGCATAGTCTACCGGACTTAAACGACGATCGTCTCGGCACGCGTTGGACCGACGCTGACGAGGCGAAGCTTTGCGCCGGTCAACTGCGCGATCTTCTTCACGTAACGCCTTGCAGATGAGGGTAGCTCACGAAGATTTCTTGCAGAACGCGTAGATGTTTTCCATCCACGGAACTCCTCGTAGACGGGTCGACATTGATCGAGTTGAGCAGCATCGCCCGGAGGAACCTCGAGTGTGCTGCCATTGAGGCGGTACCCGACACAAACGCGTATCGGATCGACCGTGTCCAGGCCATCGAGGTTCGTAATCGCGAGCTCGTCGATCCCGTTAATCATTGTGGCATATCGCGCCGCCACGGCGTCGAACCACCCGCAGCGCCGCGGGCGTCCCGTGGTGGCACCAAACTCGCGGCCCATCTTGTGCAGCATTTCGCCGAGAGCTTCATCCTCGGTAGGCAAAGCCCCCTCGCCTACGCGCGTCGTATAGGCTTTAACGACGCCGACCACGAGATCCATTCGATGGGGCGGCACACCTGAACCAGTGCACGCGCCGCCGGCTGTCGTATTCGAAGACGTGACGTACGGGTAAGTGCCATGATCGATATCGAGGAATGTTCCCTGCGCGCCCTCGAACAGGATTTCCTTCCCTGCCTGCAGGGCGCGGTGCAGATACACGACGGTGTTGGCGACAAACGGCCGTAGGACCTTGCCTGCGGCGAGATACTTCTCGTTCACTTCTCTGAAACTGCTCGGCTTCGCGCCCAGCGCCTGGAGGATGCTGTTGTTCTCCCGAATCTTTGCCTGGAGCTTTTTCGAGAAGAGCTCGGGCTGGATCAAGTCAGACATACGCAATCCGGTGCGGGCTGCTTTGTCGCCGTAGGCCGGTCCGATGCCGCGTTTGGTGGTGCCGATTTTTGCCCGGCCTTTCAACCGCTCGCGCTGCTCGTCCAGTAGTCGATGGTAAGGCAGAACTAGATGGGCGCAGTCGCTGATCAACAGGTTTTTGCCGATCGTGACGCCGAGCTTTTTCAGTCCATCCATCTCGGCGACGAGGGCGACCGGATCTATCACGACTCCATTGCCAATCACGCAGACCTTGCTCCGGCGTAGAATACCGGAGGGGATGAGATGCAAAATGTAGGTCTTGCCGTGGTGGATGACGGTGTGACCGGCATTGTTTCCGCCCTGGCTGCGCACAACGATGTCGGCGTTTTGCGTCAATACGTCGATGACCTTGCCTTTGCCTTCATCGCCCCATTGCGCGCCGACAAGAATGGTGTTCGCCATGTGATCAGGAGGTGCGAATTACCCGCCGTATCCGCATGGACACGTCGAGAACGCGCGGAAGATTAAAAGAGCCGCACAGCGCTGCAACAACTTTCCCGTCAAGGCGTCGCAGAAAAACGTTGTCGACCTGCGTTGCGGTTTTCTAGTCTGCGCAGATGCGCACTATCCTGCTCATCATCCTTGTGCTTCTGCTTATCGGCGCCCTGCCGACCTGGGGCTACGCGCCGGCCGGCTGGGGGTATTTCCCGAGCGGCGGACTGCTGGTGCTGGTGATTCTCATCCTGGTGCTCTGGCGAGCGTGAACCGGGCAGCGCTGGCCGCTGCTAGTCGTCGAGCGGAGTAACGCGCTCGAAGCTAACCGGCTTCTTGCTGCTGGTCTGCGTTGCACTCGTGACCGAGTGCGAGCCGGGGTAATTCTTCGCCAGATCGAAGTTGGTCGCTCGGTCGCGCGTGAAGGTATTCACCGCGACGGGATAGATTGCGCCGCTGGATGGGAGATTGCGACGTGACTGGATGAATTCTGTCGGATCGTAGTAGTTGCTGCGGTCGCCGCTGAAAGCCGCCCGACTCATGCCGATTTCGAGGTTCTTGCGAATTTCGAAATGCAGGTGCGCATCATAAATCCCATGCGCCGTTCCGATTCTGCCGATCTGCTGGCCACGCGCCACGCGCTCGCCATTACGAACCAGGATCGAATCGAGATGCCCGTAAAGAGCATCGACGGTTTTCAAATCTCCTTCCTCGCGGAATGTGTGGCGGACGATGACGACATTGCCCCAGCCGAGATGCACATCGCGCGCGAACACCACCACACCGTCGCCGATGCTGTAAACCGGATCGCGCAGATCGCTGTCGCCGCCGCGGACGCCGTCCCAATCTTCGCCCAGATGACCGTTGGGCCGGTAGCCGCGTGCCTTGTAATAGCCCTGCGCGTCCGGTTTTCCGACGGGAAAATCGAAACCATTGGCGAGCCTCGTGTAGGCCACGTCCGGCCGATCGCTCAGAGTCACCGACTGCGCCGAAGCGGAGACAATGCCGCCGGCGAAGATAGCGAGGAAGGCGACGGTTTTGCGCATGGAACTGTCTGTTTTAGACGTCTCAGCTCCGTTGTGCAAGTCGCCAATGCGGCCGGTCAAGCCGGGGCGCCGACCCGCACGACGGGGAGCGGGAAACGCAGCCGCAGCTCGTCCTCGAGATAGACTTCCACGTGGTGGAGCCCGAATTGCTGGAACTGTACGCCACCGAAGTAGTGCACGTTGGTCGCATGTCCTTCCATCTCCTTTAGCTCGAACTTTACCTCCGCCTGCGCGATGACCTGGTGTTCGTCAACGCCGACGATGCGCGAACGCTGGCGAAACTTTCCCGAACCGCTGCACCAGCGCGTCCAGATGCACAGTCGCAGGTAGTTGATCGGCAGCGTGGGCGTGGGCACGATGTTAAGCACGCCGACAAGTGTCTGCATGCCGTTGAACTCACAGCGGACGTCTTCGCAGAGAACACAACTCTGCAGATCGGGGAGAATGGTTTCCGGTTCCATCTTCTAGCGCCAGCCGCGCGCCAGCATTAGTAGCAGAATGGCGCCAAGAATGATCCGATAAACGGCAAAGGGTGCGAACCCCCGCGCCCGCACCCAGCGCATAAACCAGGCGATCACGGCAAGGGCGACGACGAACGAGACAATCAGGCCGATCGCGAGCACGACCCAATTGTGGCTGGTCATGACGACAGGCGCGAGCGCCGCATCCGAGCTGTCGGCGTGTTTGTGCGAGATCGTTTTCAGCAGGTCGTAGCCGGTTGCGACCACCATCGTCGGCATGGATACGAAAAAGGAGAATTCCAGCGCCGCCGGGCGCGACAATCCGGCGAGCTGACCCGCCGCGATCGTGCTCATCGAACGCGAAGTACCGGGAAACACGGCGGATAGGATCTGCGCCGCACCGATCCAGATCGCCTGCGGCAAAGTGATCGCTTCCATTCGATCGATCCGGGGCCGTTTACACGTGGCATCGACCACCCACATGACGATGCCGCCGATGAGAAGGGCAAGCGCCATTACCTTCAGGCTCTCAAGATTCTGTCCGATCTCTTTTTTCAGCAGAAACGCCGGCACTGCCGTTACGACAAAGGCGATCAATGTAAGACTGACCGGATGCGTGAGGACGTTGCGATCGCCGGCTTCGCCTCGCGGAAATGTAGACAGGAACTTGACGATGCGATCCGCGAAATACACGGGCAGCGCAAGAATGGCGCCGAGCTGAATCACAATCGTGTACATTTTCCAGAAACTGTCGTGCAAATCGAGATGCAGCAGCGCCTCCACGATGCGCAGGTGTGCCGTCGAGCTGACCGGCAGGAATTCAGTCAGCCCTTCAACAATTCCAAGAAATACCGAAAGCAGATAGTCGTTCATAGTCGCAGGCCTGGGGAATTAGAGCGCTTCGCTGCCACGTTCGTCCGTCCGAATCCGGATCGCCTGCTCGACGCCGGACACGAAAACTTTGCCGTCGCCGATCTTGCCTGTCTTCGCGGAGCGCAGAATGGCTTCGACAGCGCGTTGCGCGCGGTCGTCCGCGACGACCAGCTCAAATTTTACCTTCGGGAGGAAATCGACCGTGTACTCACTCCCGCGGTAAATTTCACTATGGCCCTTCTGCCGGCCAAAGCCGCGGACCTCGCTCAAGGTCATTCCTTCAATGCCGATTTCGGCGAGCGCTTCCTTCACATCCTCAACCTTGAAGGGCTTGACGACGGCTTCGATTTTTTTCACCGCGCAAGCTAGAACTCGCGAATTAAAGCGCAAGCAATGCGCGTCAGGTCTGCGCGTCAATCGCGGCCAGTTCTGCTTCCACCATCTCGCGAACCAGCTGTTGGAAAGTCCCGGTGGGCCGCCAACCGAGTGTGTCGCGAATCTTCCTTGCCGAACCGACGAGGCTCACCGGGTCCGCTGGCCGATCGAAGGCCGGATCCTGCCGCACGTAATCGCGCCACGTCAGATCAACTACTGCAAAAGCAGCCTCGACAAAGTCCTGCACGGAATGCGTTTCGCCGCTCGCGACGACGTAATCGTCGGCCACATTGTGCTGCAGCATCAGCCACATCGCGACGACGTAATCTTGTGCCCTGCCCCAGTCGCGCCGGCTCTCCAGACTCCCCAGCGCGAGTTCTCCTTCGAGCCCTCGCGCGATCCGCGCGGCTGAGCGTGCAATCTTGCGGGTGACAAAGTTTTCGCCGCGCCGCGGCGACTCATGGTTGTAAAGAATGCCGTTGCACACAAAAAGCCCGTAGGACTGCCGGTAGACGCGTACCAACTGGGTCGCGAACGCCTTCGCACAACCGTAGGGACTCGCCGGGTTGATTGGGGTCGTTTCCGTCTGCGGCGACTGCGGCGCGTTGCCGAAAATTTCCGAGCTGGAGGCATGGTAAAACTTCACCACCGGCTGTGGCTGGTCGCGCACGATCTCCAGCAGTCGCAGCGTGGCCATTCCGATTTCCTCGCAGGTGGACTCCGGAATCTCGAAACTGAGACCGACGTGACTTTGCCCAGCGAGATGGTAGACCTCACTCGGCCTGGCCTGTTCGAAGATACGGCGCAGAGTCGTGCCGTCGGAAAGATCACCGTAGTGCAGGAACAATTGCTTGTCGTAGACGGCAGCGTTGCGTCGCAAATGCTCGATGCGGGATCGGAGCAGATTGCTCGTCCGGCGAACGATGCCGTGCACCGTGTACTCCTTTTGGAGCAACAGTTCGGCGAGGTAGGAACCGTCCTGGCCGGTAATCCCGGTTATGAGCGCGATCTTGTCCGAGTCCATCGCTGGTTGTGCAGGCATCAATGCTCGAACCTCCCGCCTTGCACAAGAGTTGTGCTAAGCTCACGCGAAAAATGTCACACCAGCCGCCTGAGCTGATCATCGAGGCAGGACATACCGAGCGGAACTACTGGCGCGATCTCTTCCGTTATCGCGAGCTCTTCTACTTCCTCGCCTGGCGGGACGTGCTCGTACGCTACAAACAAACCGTCATCGGCGTTCTTTGGGCAGTGCTGCGCCCGCTCCTCACCATGATCGTGTTTACCTTTGTCTTCAGCCGAATCGCCAAGTTGCCGGCCGAAGGGGTCCCTTATCCTGTGATGGTTTTCGCAGCCATGCTGCCATGGCAGCTCTTCGCCACCTCACTGAGCGAAGGGAGCGGCAGCCTGATCAGCAACGCCAACCTCATCTCGAAGGTTTACTTCCCACGGCTCATCGTCCCCGCGAGCGCGGTGATCGTTTCTTTCGTCGACTTCGCCATCTCCATGGGGCTGCTCGCTTTGTTGATGATCTTCTACAAGGTCTGGCCCGGTTTGCCGATCCTGATGCTGCCCGTCTTCACAATCCTCGCTCTCCTCGCATCAGCCGGAGCCGGAATTTGGCTCGCCGCACTTAACGTAAAGTACCGCGATTTCCGTTATGTCGTGCCGTTCATCGTCCAATTCGGCCTCTACATATCGCCAGTCGGTTTCAGCAGCGCGATTGTTCCCCAAAAATGGCGTCTCCTTTACTCCCTCAATCCAATGGTCGGCGTAATCGACGGTTTCCGGTGGGCGGTCTCCAGCGCGCGAACGCCATTCCCGAGCAATAGTTTATTGCTGTCACTCATCACGATTGCGGTCGTACTCGTGAGCGGCGTGTGGTATTTCCGAAAGACGGAACGCACATTCGCCGACGTTATCTAAGCGCACGCGCTGAAAAGCAGGAGGCGCGTTCACTCGCGCTCAGACCTTGCGGCCAAATTTTTTCTCCAGTTCTGCGAGCGAAATCTGAATCATCGTGGGGCGGCCGTGTGGACAGCAGTAGGGCAGCTCACAATCGAGCAGATCGCGGATCAATTTTTCGACCTCTGGATATTGCAGAACGTCATTCGCCTTCACGGCGTGCCGGCAGACGGTCGTCGCGATCATCTCTTCTCCAAGTCGCATCGGTGAACTGCTGCTGCTGACCGATTTCAACCCGTCGATCACCTCGCGCATGAATGCGACCGGATCGGCTACATTCATGAAACTGGGGAGACTATCGATTCTGAACGTCTGTGGGCCGAAGGCTTCGATTCCGATGCCCATTTTCTGCAACGTGGCGGCGTTGCGCTCGACCCACTCGGCGTCGCGCGGCGGAAGATCGAAGGTTTGCGCAAGGAGCAATCGCTGCGATGGGACCCCCTGTTCCTCCATGCGCCGGCGCAACTCCTCAAAGAGGACGCGCTCGTGCGCCGCGTGCTGATCGACGAGGACGAGGCCATCGCTGTTTTCCATCAGCACGTAGAGCTTGTTCAGCACTCCAATGATTTGAAATTCCTGACCTGGACGCCTGCTTGATGGCGGCGGCTCAAAGCTGGGAGAGTGCGAGATCTCGCCGGCTGTCGTCTGAAATGCGAATGAGGGGCGTTGCGAGTCGGCCGGTGTTGCGCGCTCCGGGGTCACGGTCGGCGCGGCTGGCGCAGTGCGTTGCGAAGGCGCGGACGGTGCGACGGGACTCGCGACGGCTGCGGCGGCCATTGGTTGTGGTGCGCGAAATTGCCGTTGCCACGCTGCACGATCGCCTTCGAGGGTCCGCCCGATCGCGGTCGCCACCGCTTCGTGAACCGCGTTTGGATCCCGAAAGCGAACCTCGCGTTTCGCGGGGTGAACGTTCACGTCGACCGCGGCGGGATCGATCCCGAGGAACAGGAAAGAGACTGCATACTGCCCTTTCATCAGTGCAGTATGATAGCCCTCGCGGAGTGCGGCACTGATGACGGCGTTCTCGACCGCTCGCCCGTTCACAAACACGAGCTGTTGCGCGCGCGATTGCCGACTGACCCCTGCGCGGCCGATCAATCCGGTGATACGGATGGTCGCCTCAGCTGCCGGTTCCACTTCAAGCAAGTTCCCGAGCAACTCCGCGCCGTACAAATCGCGAACCCGATCGCGCAGATTGGCCGCGGGCGGGACCTGAAAGATGACGCGCTCGTCACGCAGAAATGTGAAGCCGATCTGCGGATGTCCCGTTGCCTGTAGATGCAGCTGGTGTTCGATATTCCGCGCCTCGGTGTTCTCGGCACGAAGAAATTTTCGCCGCGCGGGCAGGTTATAGAAGAGCGACCGGACCTCAATCTGAGTGCCGGAGGCTTCGCCGGCGTCGCGGACCGTCTCAATCCTCCCGCCCGCGACGATGATTTCAGTGCCGGCGAGCGCGTCCCGTTCCCGTGTGGTTAAGCGGAAACGCGAGACGCTTGCGATGCTGGGCAGCGCTTCGCCGCGGAATCCCAGTGTGCCGATCGCCGCCAGATCGTCGGCAGAACGAATCTTGCTCGTGGCATGCCGTTCGAGGGAGAGCAGCGCGTCATCGCGATCCATTCCGCTCCCGTCGTCGATCACCCGGATGAGCGAAATGCCGCCACGGCGGATGATTGTCTCCACCTGCTTTGCACCGGCATCAATGCTGTTCTCGACCAGCTCCTTTACGACCGAGGCCGGCCGCTCAATAACTTCACCAGCGGCAACCTGGCTCGCGAGCACCTCAGGCAACAAACGAATCCTGCTCATGGAATTTTCGATTTTGGATTCTCGATTTTCGATTGATACTTCTGCAGATGCTGAACGTCACCGAAAATGCGGTAAATCATCTCCGCGAACTGCTCGCCGCGCACAGCGACCCGCAGGCGCGAAGTCTGCGCGTCCAGATCGCTAAGGGCGGCTGTTCCGGCTTGCAATACGAGATGACGCTCGACTCTGAAAAACAAGGTGACGCCGTTATCTCCCGTGACGGGGTCGAGGTTCTCGTCGATTCGGAAAGCGCCGAATACCTGCGCGACGCGACCCTGGATTACCATGACGGGCTGACTGGCGCCGGCTTCACGGTCACGAATCCAAACGCCGCACGAACCTGCGGTTGCGGTTCTTCCTTCGAACCTGCCGCTCCCGCTTGAAAATCCACGCCCTGGCGTCGATTTGCTCCTGAATGGAGTACGATCTTTACCGGTACGACGAATCGTACGGACGCCCGCGCCGCAAAGCGAGTGTCTTTGGCTGGACCGTCACGATCCTTCTTCTCACAGGCTTCGCTCTCGCCGCCTGGCTGGGCAGCTTCTATGTCTTCTGGCAGCCGGAACGGCCGGAGAGCTACAAGATCCTCAAAAAGCTGCACAAGATCGAACCGGCAAAACGATTCGAGCTGACGGCGGCTCCGCCCGGGGAATTTCTGAACCCCAAACAACTGTTCGACCGATACGCGGCCATGACTCCCACGCAGCTAGCAAACGCAAACGCGGAGCTGGCTCGTAACTACATCCGCAACTATCAGCAGGTGCGCGGTCTGGTCTCCTACATTGTCGGCCGTTACACGATCATGGAGGCGCGCGAACTGACACCCGCGGACGTGTTCATGTCGGGGATGGTCGCACTGACCACTGCGGTGGATAACGGTGAGCTGCTCATGGAGCACGTTTATCCGGCGGATGCGCGGGCCGTGCCGTTGATGCGGCAGACGCTCGCCACCGGGCTCGAAATCAAACTCGAGCGGACACACGACCTCTCGGCCGTTCTTCACGCGGATCGATTACCAGACGGTCGCTTGCTGATCACAGCCGTGCCGCTGCTCTACGGCACCTACACCGTCACTCGCGGTGCCGGCATGTTCAGCCTCGAGCCACCGTTCGATCTTAATCTCGGTTCCGGCTGGCCTTTATTCAAAGAGCCGATGCGACACGAAGCGGAAGCGAAGTTGGATGCCTACCGCTCAAAGGTCGTTCCACGGGTCGCGGGCGTCGCTATTCCTGGATTAGTACCTTCCGGCACACCGCCTCCGGCAGAGAATTCGCTGGTCCGGGTGGAGCAGGCTCTCCCGCTGCAGACTCCAAAGGTTGCTGCGGCAACGCCGCCTCCAGGCCCCGGGAAACCGCTTGCGAAAGGCAAAGGCGGCAAGGCTCAGAAGGGCACTCCGGCACCGCCGCCTGCATCTCCAGCCGCCCCGGCGGTCGCGGCGAACTCACCGCCCGCCGCCGCGAATTCGCCAGCACCCGCGCAGCCGGCCACCGGCGACGCGCTCGCCTCAACTGCCGGAGGGGGCACCTGGAAAACGTATCCACCTGGCAAAATGCCGGTTGGGCGGCTTATCGCGACGACCGATCTGCATGATATCGCGGACCGCAATGTCGCCGGCGAACGCGTGTATTTGCAGGGTCAGTTCGTAGTTAATTTCTCCGACGCGAATCGCGCGGTCTTGCGCCCCCGCACCAAGTTGACCGACAGCGTGCTTCATTTCGGGAGCGGCGCGCAATCAACCCGTATCATCGTCGAATATCCGGCCGGTTATACACCGCCGGCGCAGGGAGCAACGGTCACTCGCGACCAAGCGCGGCCTTACGAAATCACGGAAGTACGCAAGCAGGCTGACGGACAGCTGAACGTCTTCGTTCGTGAGATCATGCAGTGATCAGCGGCCGCCGTTCGTCTCGAGAATCACTTTATTGTCTTCGATCGCGAAACCGCTGATCTGGTACTCGCTCGCATATTGATCGATGTAGCTGGCCAGTGATCGGCCGCCGACCAGGCCATTGAGGACGGCCTCGGGAAACTCGACCCCGCCAAGGGTGAGATTGTGCACCGTCAGTTTGCGCGGGTCGTGATCGGGCGAGGCGTGCACTTCGCCGCTGATGACGAGATTCCGGTCGCCGAACTTCAGCTTTTTCAGCGGCACGCTCACCTGCGCATAGCCGATGTTGTTCTCGATTCGGACGAACGCTTTGCCGCGCGCTTTGCGGTTCGCGGCAATCAACTGATTGATATCATTGGCGTTGAATTCGACGCGGCTCGCCGGCGTAGCAGCGGGAGCTGCCTGCTCAATCGGCGCGGCTGTTTCCCCAGGTGTTGCCGACTCTCCGCCACTCCGTGCGGCCTGGGCAAAGGCGTCCCACCGCGAGCGCGCCTCTTCCTGGACCGAGGCATCTGGCGCCACTTGCGGGATCTTAGCCGAGGTTACGCTCCGATAGCTGATCACCCCAATCGCGACGATCACTGCCAGGAGGAAAAGCAGGATCAGGACGCAACCTTTCAGGCACCCGCTGCGCCGCTTTTGTGGTGGTGGTTCGATCCAGGTGTTCATCTTTCCGGGACTTACTTAGCGTTTCCGAGCCGTTCCTGAGCAGCCATCAACTTATCATACAATCCGCTCAAGCCGTCGGAGAGTGTGCGTACACCCGCCATAATCGGCATGAAATTCGTGTCGCCATTCCACCGAGGCACGATGTGCAGGTGAAGATGATCAGGGACACCCGCGCCCGCACATTCCCCGAGATTGATCCCGAGGTTGAAGCCCTGTGCTTTGGTGGCTTCACGCAACAGCTTCTGCGCATGAACGGCTAAGTGCCACAATTCGACGACTTCATTGTCCCCGAGCGCCGCTGGATCACCGGTGCGCCGATACGGCACGGCCATGAGATGCCCGACCGCATAGGGGTAACGATTCATCATCAGGAATGCATTTTTCCGCCGCGTAATCACCAGGTGCGCGGCATCGTCACTCGTCCGTGCAGCATCTTCGAGGAAGTTCGGATTGCGATCTTTTTGCTCGAAATACTCGACCCGCCAGGGGCACCAGAGCGTCTCGATGTCAGCTTTTGGGAACTCCATCAGCGGGTGTGCAGCGACGCGAAACTACGAATCTGTAATTCAATGTCGAGCAACCTTTTGTGGCGCCGTGCGGGCTAGTGCCGCACGACAAGAATGTAACGAGTGCCGTGACTACCCCCTGGTCGCGAGACAATCTCAGAGAGTTTGGGGCCAGCGAGCCGCGGCAACAATCGACCGAGCTTCTCTTCCGGCACAACCACAGCCTCGATCGCGCCGTGATTCCAATCCCAAGCGGCATTGAGCAGCTCCGTAAATTCCATCTTGCCGAGGTAGAGCAGGATCGCTTCGTCTTCACCCGCCACAACGTCGAAGCGGAGATTGCTGGCGGCGAGTTTGTGTCGCACCGCCTCACCAAATTTGACAAGCGCCCTGCGATCTTCACGAAAGCCGTTGACGACTTTGGCGGCGACGTATCCGGCGCTGAAGAGGGCCGCGCAGGCGATCGCGACAAGGGCGGCGTTCATCCTGCGACGCCGCATCTGCATGGTATCGAGCGCGGCGAACTGGGTGGCGAGCAGCAGGCACAGCGGCGGCACAATCGGAAAAATCCGGTCGACGCGTTTCGACGGAACAAACGACATCACGACGAGTCCGCCCAGACTCCAGCAGATCAACCATAGCGTCGGGGCGGAGATGCGCGGAGACCCGGTTAGTCGTTTCGACCAGAAGGCAAAGAGCAAGAGCAGGACGCTCCAGGGGGCGAACTTGTGCAGCAGGTGGGGCAAATAGAAATAGATCGGCTGGGCGCGGTGCGTCCCTTCGAACCGCCCTGCAAACTCCCGCATTACGACGTGGTCGAGAAATTCGGGCACGTTCCAGACGCCGACCGCCACCCAGGCGGCAAAGACAAAGAGCGAGGCAAGCCACGGCCACCAGCCGCACCAGGCACGCGCGGCTTCGCGACGCCACGTGAGGAGCCAGAACGCCGCAATTCCCGGCAGCAGAAACGCGTACACAATCGGCCCCTTCACCGCCATTGCCGCGCTCAGGAGGATGAACGCGATCAGGCGGTCGCGAACGCTCCACGGCTCACGCCGACGCAGCTTGATCCAGATCTGCGCGCCGACCAAAAAGATGATCAGGGTGAGCGGGAGATCGGTACGAACGAGCGTCGCCAGCCGCGGTGCGAAGAGATTGAGGGCGAACGCGCTCGCCGCAATCACGCCGGCAACAGGACCAAAGGCGTCGCGCGCGACTCGCGCGATCAGGAATAAGAGCGTCAGCGCGCTGATGAATGATGGCAACCGCCACGCAACTTCCGATGACCGGGTGATGGCGAACAGGCCGGCGGAGACCCAGCCGACCAGGGGCGGCTTCGTAGCAATCCACCCGCTCGGCGTGTGCTGGTAGAGCCAGTGGCCCTGCTGCAGCATTTCAAATGAGGTGAACGCCTGCTTAGCCTGATCGTAATCTTCGAGTTGCCACGGCAGATTCGCGCTCGCGAAAAGCACAACCGCGGTAATCGCCAGACCTATTTGCGTGCTCTTGTGCCTGAGCAACGCACCGGTTGAGAACTGCATCACGCGCGCGCCGCAGCCAGTTCGTCGAGAATCGCGTAAGCCGCTGTCCTGCTCGCATCGCCTTCGCCGAGCCGGCCGATAACCTCATCAAAGTCCTTCAACAGCCCCTCACGTGCGGATTGGTTCTCAAGCAGCTCGAGCACGGCGACAGCGATTGCCCGTGGTCTTGCGTCGTGTTGGATGAACTCGCGCACGATCTCGCGATCGGCGAGCACATTTGGCATCCCGAGGTATTTCACGTTTACGACCGCCCGCGCGGCGAGGTAGGTCGGCCACGACACCTTATAGACGAGGACGAAGGGCAACCGGAAATACGCCGCCTCGAGGGTTGCCGTTCCGGAAGCGACCACGCCGGCCGCCGCGCGCTGCATCAGCGCTGCCGCTTTTCCATTCGTGATTGTGCAGCGTGCTGCGATCGCGTGGTCGCGCAGCATCATCTGACATTCAGCGGCCAGTTCAGCGGAGGCAGCCGCGACTTCGAACCGCAATTGACTTTGACGCATCAGCATCTCAGTCGCCGTGTCACGCATAATCGGAAAAATCGCGCGCACTTCTCGCGAGCGACTGCCGGGAAACAGACCGACGAGATCGGCTTCCCGCGCACCGGCGGTCCGCCGCGAAGCGAGATTTTGCAGCATCGGATGCCCCACAAAAACCGTGCGCAGGCCGGAGGCGTTATATAACTCTGCTTCAAAAGGAAAGATGCAGAGCATCAGATCCAGCCAGCGGGCCATGCGCGGAATGCGGGCGCGGTTCCAGGCCCACACTTGTGGACTGATATAATAAATGATCTTCGCCTGGGTGGCCTGCTCACGAAGAGCACGGGCCAGACGCAGATTGAACCCCGGATAATCAATCAGGACAACGGCATCCGGAGTGATGCTCGCTATTTCCTGCAAGGTGGCGGTGAATTCGCGACGAAAGTAGCCGTAGCGTTTTACAACTTCCCAGAGGCCGAGAACGCCTGCTTCCCCCACCCAGTCTCGAAATCCGGCGCTCGCCAGCGCGCGCATCTGTGGACCTCCGCGGCCCGACAGTCGCAGCGTTGGATCGGCTTCGCGCAAGGCCTTGATCAGCTGCGCGCCGTGTTCATCGCCGCTCGCTTCGCCGGCAACGAAATAAAGCGTTTTAGGCACCCGGCGCAGCTTCGATTCGGTTCGTGATCTCAACCGCCAGCTCGAGTGCGGCCGTTGCTTCGAAGCCTGAGACCTTCGGCGTCCGACCGGACGCCGCGCATTCGAGAAAAGAGGCGAGTTGTTGCTTCAAAGGTTCGTCGCGTTCGATCTCCACCTCTTCCCGCGAAATGCCATCGGTCGTGCGTCGGTAAATCTCGCCAGTCTGATTCTGGTAGTCCAGGGAGAGGTAGGCGTCCTCCTGGAACACGCGAATCTTGCGCATCCGTTCGGGGCTGATTCGACTAGAGGTAATGTTGGCGACACAACCGTTTTCGAAACGCAGCCGAGCATTTGCGATGTCTTCGCCTCGACTCAACACCGGCACGCCGACGGCATCGATGGTCTGCACCGGCGAGCGGACAAGGTGCAGAATGATTTCGAGGTCATGGATCATGAGGTCGAGGACAACTCCGATGTCCGTGCTGCGGTCTGGATAGGGTGAAAGCCGATGCGCTTCGATAAAGCGCGGATGAGCGAGACGAGCTTCCAGCGCGCTCAGCACCGGATTGAAACGTTCGACATGGCCGACCTGGAGAACGATTCCAGCTTTTGCGGCGGACGCGGCCAGCTCGGCGGCCTGTGCAGTCTTGTTCGTAATCGGCTTTTCAATGAGCAGATGTTTGCCCGCGGCGAGGAGCTGCGAGGCAATATCAAAGTGTGTTTCAGTGGGCGTCGCGACCGACGCGGCATCAATCCCGGCTGTGAATTCGCTCAGGGACGAGACAGCTTTGACGCCGTACTCGGCCGCAATCTCCGCCGCACGGGCGGTATCGGTGTCATAAATTGCGGTGAACCCGTCGCCAGCCAGCTCAGCGTAGAGCCGCGCATGATTTTTGCCGATATGACCGACGCCAACAACGCCGACGCGCAGCTTCTTCACGAAGCTGGGAGCGCCTCGCGCGCGAGGTTATCGAGATACCACTCGTAAGTCCGCGCGATCCCGTCGCGCAACGAAATGGCGGGTCGCCACCCGAGCTTCGTCAGCTTCGAACCGTCAAGCAGCTTGCGCGGCGTGCCGTCTGGTTTGGTTCTGTCCCAGCAAAGCCCCCCATCGAACCCGACGATCTCGCAAATCAGCTCAGCCAGTTCGCGGATGGACAGGTCCTCTCCGCAGCCAACATTCACGATCTCGGGCGAGTCGTAATGTTCGAGCAAAAACAGGCAGGCGGAGGCGGCGTCATCGGCATGGAGAAATTCGCGCCGCGGATTGCCTGTTCCCCAGAGCACCAGCTCAGCGACACCGGCTACCTTGGCTTCGTGGGCCCGCCGCATCAATGCCGGGAGGACATGCGAAGAAGCGAGGTCAAAGTTATCGTTCGGGCCGTAGATGTTGGTCGGCATGGCCGAAACAAAATTGTCGCGGTACTCACGCGCATAGGCCTGGCATAGCTTGATCCCCGCGATTTTCGCAATGGCATAGGCTTCATTGGTCGGCTCGAGCGGACCCGAGAGCAGTGCGGCCTCGGGGATCGGCTGGGGCGCGTGCTTCGGGTAGACGCACGAGCTACCAAGGAACAACAATTTGCGTGCGCCGTTATTATGCGCTCCGCGGATGACGTTGTTCTGGATTTGCAGGT
>JBJMWX010000008.1:0-12756 GCA_045809925.1 Chthoniobacterales bacterium | reverse complement strand
TGGTCGGCGTTTGCGCTGACTTCGACAATTCGCTCGCGACGCTGGCAGCGCGGCGAATGAGTTCATCAAGATGCTCCTCGAGCTCGGCAAGGCGCCGATCGTTTTCAACAAGATACCCGTTCGTTTGTCGCAGCTCCGGAGTGGCCTGGGCAGGATTCGGCAGCTCTGCGACTCGCGAATTGTCGGCGCGAATGATGCGGCGGAGGGCTGCGACGCTGGTGTATTTGCGTCGTCGACTGCCGTCGAAGATTCGTACTCTGGTGTCAACGGAATCGGCGGCGGATCGCATCTCCGAAGAAACGGCGGGATCGCTGCCGTTACCTGTCGCGCCGCCGAATGATCCCATGATGACCAGAATAGTGTGACAGCGGCGCTGCGGCGGTCAACGGACTTAAGACCTACTCACAAGGCGGACAACCGCGGGTTATGCGAATAACGCTGATTATTCGGACTGCAGACTCATCCGGGCGAATCCGCTGAGGACAGCGGGCACTACAACATCAGCGTCATCCGCGTAAATCCGTGGTTCAGTCCTATTTTTGGTGCGAAGCGGCGCTTTGCCGAGCATGGCGCGGTGTGCGAGAGCAAGGCATGGATCTGCAACTCAGGAACAAGACCGCCGTTATCACCGGATCGACGGCGGGGATCGGGCTGGCCATCGCTTCATTGCTCGCGCACGAGGGAGCCAAGGTGATCATCAACGGTCGCACGCAGGATCGTGTGGACGAGGCGGCGCGGCGCATTGGTACAAGCTCCGAAGAGGATAGTCGCGAGCACCGGGTGCGCGGCGTGGCGGCCGACCTGGCGACGGCGCATGGCGTGGAAGAATTCGTCCGGCAGGTCCCGGAGGTGGATATCCTGGTTAACAATCTCGGCATCTTCGAGCCGAAGCCATTCGAGGAAATTTCCGATCAGGATTGGTTCCGCTTTTTTGAAACCAATGTCCTCAGCGGGGTGCGCCTGAGTCGGGCCTACCTGCCGCGCATGCGCGAGCGGAACTGGGGTCGAGTCGTTTTCGTGTCGAGCGAAAGCGGCCTTCAGATTCCGGCCGAGATGATCCATTACGGCATGACCAAGACGGCCCAGATCGCGATCGCGCGCGGGCTGGCCGAAACGTGCGTCGGCACGGGCGTGACGGTGAACGCAGTGCTGCCGGGGCCGACCGCGTCGGAAGGGGTGAAGGAATTTGTCGGGTCACTGGCGGAGCAGAACAAGCAGACTAGAGAAGAGTTCGAGAAGGAGTTCTTCAAGTCGGCGCGGCCAACCTCGCTCCTGCAGCGCTTCGCCAAGCCGGACGAAGTCGCACCGCTGGTGGCCTATCTGTGCAGCCCGCTCTCGTCGGCGACAAACGGCGCCGCGCTCCGCGTAGACGGTGGCGTGGTCAAGTCGCCGTTCTGAAGGCTCGCGTCAGAGCTGATACGCTACCAGTCGCGCAGTCGAGGACTAATCGGCGGGGAGCCGATTCTGGCGCACGCTTCGAATTGAAAACGTGAAGCAGTCACGCCCGACAGCGACCGGCCCGGAGCGCGCGCGGGAAAAATTTCTGCGTTACTTCCCGAAAGGCTTTCGCGACGAGACTTACATCGAGTGGGAGCGGAGCTATAAGTGCGAGACGCATGAGCGGTGGGAAGAAGCGCTGAATCGCGATGAGTTCGGGCGCCTCCTCGCGACGCGGGCCTACGCGGAGGTCGCGGCACGCGCGGTGCGAACGGAGCAACGCTCACGGCACAGCATGATCTTCTCGTTTGAGAAAATGGCGCTGCGCGATGCGCTGAAACCTCCCGGCGGCGCAAAGGCTTTCGCCGAGGGATTGTACGATTTCCTCCACGGGCCCGGCAGCGACGAAACGAGATTCCTCGGCTGGGTTGAGAGGGTTGCGGCGCTACCTCGGCGGCAGACACGCGTACTTACGTGGCCACTCGTCACTGTCTGGGGGTTCATCGCTCAACCAGAGAAGCATTTCTTCCTCAAGCCGAATGTGACGAAGATTGCGGCACGCATTTACGGCTTCGATTTTCAATATCAGTCGAAGCCGAATTGGGAGACCTACTCGAGCCTGCTCAAATTCGCGGCTACGGTTCGCCGCGATCTGCGCGATCTGAGGCCGCGTGACATGATCGACATCCAGTCGTTCCTCTGGGTCCAGGGCTCGGATGAATATCCGTAGGCGCGACGGCTGGTCGCGCTCATGCGGACGACGCTCAGAGAGCGCCGCTACAAGCTGCTGGAGCGTGATCGTGATGAGTTCGTGATTGTGAGCTCCCCGGCCTAAACTGATTTGCTCAATGAAAACGCTGGGCATTGTCGGCGGGATCGGGCCGGAATCGACGATCGAATACTACCGCTTCATCCTCGACGGCTATCGCGCCCGCACCGCCGACGGCAGCGCGCCGCATCTCATCATCGACAGCATCGACGTGAACCGCGGGCTCGCGATGCTGGAGGCGAACGACCGCGCGGGACTGGCCGATTACATCGGCAGTTCGGTCGACCGGCTGGTGCGCGCGGGTGCCGAGATCGCGCTGATCGCCGCGAACACGCCGCATCTCGTGTTTGACGAAGTGCAGCGCCGGGCGGCCATCCCTATGTTGAGCATTGTGCAGGCGACGTGCGATCACGCCCGCGCCGCCGGACTTAAGCGCCTCGGCTTGCTTGGCACCGGCTTCACCATGCGCGCCCGCTTTTATCCCGAAGCGTTTGAGCGCGCCGACCTCGAACTGGTCCTGCCACATGAAGCCGAGCAGGCGCTCGTTCACGAGAAATACATCGGGGAACTGCTCAAGAACCAGTTCCTGCCTGAAAGTCGGACCGCGATCGTGACGATCATCGAACGCATGCGCCGTGACGAGCGGATTGAAGCGGTGATTCTCGCAGGCACCGAGCTACCGCTGCTCCTGCGCGGCGCCGCGCCGGACGGACTGCCATTCCTCGATACGACAATAATTCACGTTAGCGCGGCGGTTGACGCTATTCTCGGCCGAGCTGCCAATTAAAGCGACGCTCAGAGAGCGCCGCTACAGCAAGGGTGACGAGCCCTAATGGCCATGACTTGCGTCGCGTTGTCCGATGGGCAATAAGTCAAAATACATGTTGACTTATGTCTGACCGCGGCTTGAAAGTTTACTCATGAAAAAACTTCAACTCATCCTTGCAATGTCCATGGCGCTGAGCGTCGCCAGTGCCATCGGCGCCGAGAGCAAATCCGCGGCGGCAGCTCCGACTGATCCGCAGATCGCAATGATCGCGGTGACGGCTGACAATGTCGATATCGATGCCGGCAAGCTGGCCTCTTCGAAAAGCACCAACCCGCAGGTAAAAGAATTCGCCGACCTGATGGTCCGCGATCACACCTCGGTCAACGAGCAGGCAACGGCGCTGGCGAAGAAGCTCAACGTGACGCCGGAAGAAAGCGCGACGAGCAAGAGCCTGAAGAGCGGCGGAGACAAGATGATGACGAAGCTAAACGGATTGAGCGGCGCCGCTTTCGACAAGGCCTATGTCGACAACGAGGTGACCTATCACGAGTCGGTGCTGAGCACGATCGACAAGACGCTGATTCCGAATGCAAAGAACGCCGAGCTGAAATCCCTGCTCGAAACCGTGCGGCCAGTGATCGCTTCGCACCTTCAGCACGCGAAGACGCTGCAGTCGTCGGTCAAGTAAGGCCTGACACACAAACGGGAATATGAAGGCGCCGCTCTCCATCGAGGAGTGGGAGGGCGGCGGCCGCCCGCGTGAGGTTTGGCTGCTCGCGAAGCCTGATGCCACGCGGATTCAGATCGTTTCGAAGCCATTCTCGGTAGGCGCGTTCGCGTTCGCCGGGCTGCTCCTCTTCGCGATCGGCTTTTTGCACGGGCGCTATCTGCGTCAGCTCGACGGCGCGGCAGGACAAGCCGGCGCTGGTACTGCAGTGCCTGCGGCAGCTCCGGGCATCATGCCGGCGGCTAGTCAGGCAGCAGCACCCGCGGCGGCGACGGCAGCTGAGCCGGCGGCGCCGAACGTCGTGACCGTGACCATCCGGTTGATGAAGTTCTCGCCCGAACAGATCGAGATTAAACCGGGAGACACGGTCGAGTGGAAGAATGCGGACCTGACGCCGCATACTGCGACGGCGTCGACGAAGGAGTTCGACTCAGGGTCGGTTAACTCGAACGCTTCGTGGCGGCAGACGTTCACGAAGCCAGGCACGTTCCCTTACGCGTGCACCTTTCATCCGGAGATGAAGGGTACGGTCGTGGTCAAATAGCTAACCCCGGCTACTCAGCATTACCGATGGCAAAGCAGCAGGAAGGCGATCCATTGTGCTGGCAGCATTGTTTCACCGGCGCACCGATGACCTCGGCAAGCAGCGATTCGGCAATGAGACATGCTGCTGGATGGCGAGCGGTAGCTGCGGCGAGCGGGCAACCTTTGCCGCGGATCATGGGCCTGCCATTTTCGATCTCACATGTCGCGGAACCGCCGAGATCGTGCAGGATCGCCAACGCTGCCTCGATCCGCTTCTGGCGCGATTTCGCTCGAACTCGCGCAACATACCCAGCGGCAATGCGGCGGCCGACTTCACGCATCCCGGAACGCAACTCACGCGGTGTGACCTTTTGCTCGAAGACTGCCATTACCAGGTCGAGCAGCGGCCCGTATGCTTTGGGAAAAATCTGCTCTGACTGTGTCGTGACACCGTAGGTCGCGTGCGGTTTCCTGAACCCCACACGTGTGCCGGTCTGCTCGACCAGCCGATCACGTTCCAGACTGACGAGATGGGCACGCACGGCGTTGTCGGTGAGATGAAGCGCGTGGGCCAAATCGTTGACCGTCTGGTCGCCGGCACGCAGCCTCTGCAAGATACGGCCGCGCGTGCTCTCGAGCACACGCTGGTGCCAGCCGGTTTGTTTCATCGACGAACGGTACCGCCCTCGCTAAGACCAGTCAAAGTTGTCCGGTCGAGCTGACGTCCGGAGCGGGAGCGGATGAGTCAATCCGTCGTTTGGTCGACCGGAGATCAGAAATGGAAACGTGGGCGCGTGACGGAGCGGCGCTCATCGCTTAGTCACAAGACATGCCTCTCGCGAACAGTTCTCCGATCAAAGCACTCCTGATTCCAAGTTTCCTGATTGCGGCGCTGCTCTCGACAGCCGGCGCGGAACCGTCGGGCCGCCAGTCCCCGTCCGCTGAGGAGAAGCAAGTAATCGACGCGATGCAGTCAATGTTCGGGGCGCTTGCAGCCAAGGATGCGGCAAAATTTCGCGGCCTGGTGACTCCGGACTTCTACGCTTTCGATGGCGGCAAGCGATTCTATGGCGACGCCCTGGTTGAGTTGATCCAAAAGGCGCAGGCGGATGGCACGGTGTTCGTCTGGAGTGTGACTGAGCCCTCTGTGCACGTCGACGGCAACACAGCGTGGATCACTTATGTTAACGAAGGCTCCATCCAGAACTCGGCCGGGACAAAGAAGATGACCTGGCTTGAGTCCGCTGTGCTAAGAAAGGCAAAGGAGAACGGTGTCTGGCGCGTGCAGTTCCTTCACAGCACGCGCACGCCGGAGTCGAAATAGCGGCGCCACAATGTGACGCATTATCGGTTATCAGTGATGCCTTACCTGGAAGACCGCGGTTCGCGATCGCCGAGATGCCGCTTGAGTCGGAGTCGCACGCCGATTGCATAGACGAAGTAGTATCCGATGAGGCCGCCGCCAAAGGCGAGAGAGAGCTGGGTTCCAGAGGCAGCCATGACCCACTGCTGTTGATCAGCCGATAATCCTACATCGGCATGTGTGGTACGCCACCAGCCGTAAAGGAAGCGCGCGGCGATGGCGAATGTGACCAGAAGCGCGAGCCAACGGCTGGGCGTGTAGAAGAGCCCTTCAGCTTCAACGTCCCACTTGGTCACAGCCAGACCAAGGAGCCCTAACAGACTGCCGATGACCATTCCGATGAGGGCAAACCTAAGTGTCGGTCCAAGCCAGAAGGACATCAGGAAAGCGAAAAAGAGATAGAGAACCGCGGATATCGCGGTCATCCACAGGTTCAAGCGCGCGACCCAGCGTCGGGCCTGTCGTCGAGCGGTGCCGGCGCGGTAGCGTAAGGCGAGCGAGAGCAGAACCACGCCGCCAAAGGCGAGGACAACAAACAGCACCAGCGCCAGAAGGATGATCGGCACAGTCGGAGGCTAGCACGATCCGGTAGCAACGCGTCGGCGCGTAGCTATCACGGTGAATCGATTTGTCTCGATGTGATTGCGGCGGAAGGTGCAAAGCAATGAAAGCGTCCGCCCTTTTCGTCGTAACCACGCTCGCAGCCGTGCCCGTCTTCGCCGCGGCGCCGGCCACAAACGCACCGCAGCAAACGAATCCGCAAATTTCCGAAACGTTGCGCGACATTTCGGCAAAGAACATCGAGGCGACGATCCGGAAACTGGTGAGCTTTGGCACGCGCCACACACTTTCGGATGCAGCGAGCGATACCCGCGGGATCGGCGCGGCGCGCAAATGGATCCAATCGGAGTTCGAGCGTTACAGCAGCGAGAGCGGCGGTCGTTTGCAGGTGACGATGGATGAATTCACCGAGCCGCGAGGCGAACGCAATCCGCAGCCGGCGCAGCTGGTCAACGTGGTGGCCACCTTGCCCGGTTCGAGCCTGGAATCACGCGATCGGATCTATGTGGTGAGCGGCCACTACGATTCGCGCGTGAGCGAAGTGATGAATGCGACCGCCGATGCCCCGGGCGCGGACGACGACGCTTCGGGGGTGGCGGCAGTGATGGAAATGGCGCGCCTGATGTCGAAGCGGAACTGGGAAGCGACCCTGGTGTTCATGGCTGTTGCGGGCGAGGAGCAGGGACTCTTCGGGTCGACGCATTGGGCAAAGACCGCGAAGGAGAAGAACTGGAATATCGCCGGCATGATCACGAACGACATCATCGGCAGTTCGCGCGCCGACGATGGCCACGTCGATAAAGACCATGTTCGTTTGTTTGCGGAAGGCGTGCCGCCGCTGAAGGAAAATCCGGACATCCTGCGGACGTTGATACGGACTGGTGGCGAGAACGACACCTCGTCGCGCGAGCTGGCGCGGTTCATCAAGAACGTGGCGGAAACGTATGTCCGCGGCATGACCGTGAACGTGATCTACCGCCGCGATCGCTATCTCCGCGGCGGCGACCACAGCCCGTTCCTGGACGCCGGGTATCCGGCCGTGCGAATGACGGAGCCGAACGAAGACTTCCGGCATCAGCACCAGGATTTGCGCAAGGAAAACGGTATTCAGTTCGGGGATCTGCCGGAGTTTTGCGACTTTGATTACATCGCGCAGGTCGCACGCGTGAACGCCTCGGCCCTTGGCGCGCTTGCGCTTGCTCCCGCCTGCCCGCGCAACGTGGAAGTCGAAACCAAAGAGCTGACGAACAGCACAACCCTGACGTGGGCTGCGAATACCGAGCTGGACCTCGCGGGTTACGAGATCGTGTGGCGCGACACGACCGCTCCGGACTGGCAGCACGCGACCAGCGCGGGCAATGTCACGCGCTTCACCGTGCCTGTATCGAAAGACAACGTGCTCTTCGGCGTCAGCGCTGTTGATGAGGCGGGCAATGCGAGTCCGGCGGTATATCCGCTGCCGGGGAAGTGACTGAAATGCGGGAATACGGCATTTGCATAGAGCGTTAACCGATTAACCCGGTTTGCGGCCGGTCACGCAGATCCAGCCGCGACGCATCTCCTCGAACACCTGGATGTCGCAATAACCGGCCTTGGCAAATAGCTGTCGCTGGTCATCCGGGCTCAGATGCGCCGAACGTAGCAGCGCCATGACGGGCCGCTGGAACTTGTCGGTCCGACCGCCTTTGTACGTCTCGGCGATCACTGCGAAAAGACCGTCTGGCTTCAAGACCCGAAGGACTTCGCGCATGTCGTGGTCGAGGTCCGGCCAGTAGTATTGCGTCTCCACCGCCGTGATGACGTCAAACTGGTTATCCGGGAACGGCAGCGACGAAACGCTGGCCTGTTTGATCTCAACACGTCCGTCGTTGATCAGCTGCGCGTTGTGCGAGCGCGCTGTCGCGACACTGCCCGCCGCGTAATCAATGCCGTAAACCTTGCGCGCAGTGCGGGCGAGCTTTCCAATCGTGGCTCCGCCGCCGCAGCCGACATCGAGGGCGGCGGCATCTCTTGCGATGGAGACGTGCTGCAGGCCCCAGTCGGTCAGCCGCGAATGCGACTTGTTCATTCCACGCGCGAAGAGGCGCCCGACCCAGCGACCAGGTTTTCGCATCTGGTAGAGCAGATAGGCCGTTGCGATCATGATGAGAACGAGCTTGGCCAGCGAAGTTCCAGTCATACCTGTGCCTGAGGAGTTACCAGTCGAGCGCCATTCAGTCGATAGCGGCGTCGTTGCCCGCCGGAATAACCCGCAACACGCGGGCGATAACGCGGTATTGTAGTGCATGGAGATTCACCAGCTCCGCTACTTCGTTGCCGTTGCGGAAGAAGGCAGCTTCTCGCACGCGGCTGAGCGCGAGCATGTCTCACAGCCTTCACTCAGCCAGCAAATTCAGAAGCTCGAAGCGGAGCTGAACCAGCAGTTGTTCGATCGCCTACCGCGTTCGGTGGTGTTGACCGAGGCGGGCAGATGCCTGCTCGAGCATGCACGAAAAATTTTATCCGGAATCGCCGATGCGCGCCGCTGCGTGGAGGCCCTCGAGAGCGAGGTGGCCGGAAGGCTTTCGGTCGGAGCTATTCCGTCGATTGCACTCTATGTGCTGCCAAAGCTGATCGGAGGCTTTCAGCGGTCCTACCCAAACGTCACCTTCGAGATGTTCGAGGACACAACAGACAAGCTGGCTCAACGGCTGGAGGACGGGACCCTGGACGTGGCGCTGGCCTCCACCTGTGAGGAAACGCCAGCCCTGGTGCGTCACTCGTTAGGCAGAGAGCCGCTTCTCATGCTATTACCGCAGAAGCATCGGCTCGCCGCTAAGAAGAGTATAAAATGGAGCGATCTCGCGACGGAGAAGTTTCTGCTTCTCCACGACGTCCACTGTCTATCAATCCAGGTTCGTCAATTTCTCATCGCGAATGATTTGCATCCGGAACTGGTCCTGCGAGGCGCCCAGCTCGCTACCATCGCCAGGATGGTCGCAGCGGGCCTCGGAGTCACCGTAGTACCACAAATGATGGTCGGGACTGAATTCGTGAACGGATGCGCCGCGGTGCCGTTTGCCCGTCCGGTGCCGACGCGCGAGCTGACGTTGCTGCGCAATCCTTTGCGATTTGAGAGTAAAGCCGCCGCAGCGTTCCGCGAGGAAGCCGCGGCAGCTTTTTTGAGCTGACTGTTACCTGCTCAGGCTTATGGCGTGAGCGAGTGAGAACATCGGCCAGGTTGCTGTGATTACGATCAGACCGAAGAGGATTAGTTCCGCGGCAAAACTCGGGCGTTCGCGCTGCATGTGGCGCTCGCTAAGGAAGCGAAAGGCGCGCAAGCGCATCGAAGTTGTCGTATCCAGCAGCCGGCCGTTGCCGTAGTTACTGCTTAAGGATGATATCTGCATAGGAGACAAGACAGCAACCAGCAGCAGCTTTGAAATACTTAGTACCTCTGGCTGCTATAGGCGCGGCCTATCGCTCACCGCCGGCCGGTTTGATCGTTCGGGATTAGGCGGTCCGATTTGCGACGCTTCGGCTCGATGAGAAAGTAGTCGGTCTTCAATCTGTTGTTTCCTCTTTCAGCCGGTCCACTTGTTGCATCAACGCCTGGAAGCGTGGCTCGTTGTGCACGCTGTCGTAAAGCTGATCCTGGATCCACCAAAAGATGGGATCGCGATCCTCGTAAGCCTTCTCTAGCCAATCGAGGGCTTTTGCTTTCTCTCCAAGCCCGAGATATACCGCCGCCCGGTTCGCCGGCGAGACATAGCGCTCCTTCCCTATTTCATCCAATTCTTGCAAGGTCTGGTCCGCCTTCGCACGATCACCCAGGACCGCGGAGGCGTAGCCCATAGAGCTGACATACCATGGCAGATCATCCAGGGTTGTAGCTTTTTGGAACTCGGCCCTTGCTTCACCCTTGCTACCGTTCCAGATGAGGCACCAGCCCAGGACGGAGTGGGCGAAACCATTATCGGGATCCAATTCCAATGTCTTCCGGATTTGCGTAGTCGCATCGTCGTAACGGCGCGCCCAGTAAATTCGTCGGCCTTGTCGGAGCTCATGTTGACGAATGGCAGCACCGCGATGGACTGAGCATTGGCGAGTGCCCGGCGTCCGTTCGTCGCCCCGTTTGTGGCGCGCCCGGGCACGAGCACGAACTTGTCGAAAGCAAAGTAACCGAGCGCCAACACCAGCACAGCGATGATCATTCGGTCCATTCGTCGCCCGGTTTGCGGGGCGATCGATTGCTCCGGTGGGACATCTTCGTCCCGCTTCAAACCTTGCGGCGTCAGTTCAAACGACCAGCTAAAGATCACCGCCGGCACGAAACCGATCGCCAGAAGAATAACGATGCTGCGGGGCAGCCAATCCGGAGCACCGAACATTGGCAGGACTGTCCCGGCTACCTGCACCATGAGCCAAGCGCCGACGAGATAGAGTCCCGCCATACGAATAACGTTGCGCCGATTCAGCTCGGGGAAGAAACTCCGCGGGGTCACGGCTGCTTGTCCAGGCAGAGCTTCTGGAAACGCCGCTCATTCCGCAGCGCGTCCCACCATGGGCTGAATTTTAACTCGCCGCAGGTGACGCCTGCCGGCATCTTCGCCAGCTGTTCGAGCTGGTTAATTGCTTCGACGGTGTTGCCGGCCCAGCAGTAGACCGCTGCCAGGCACTTCTCAGCCACGCGCCGGCGATAGTGTCAGTGGAAATCGGGCGCAACTCCACCGCTCGTCGCGCTTCGATTACTGCTTCATTCGGACGACCCGCCAGCGCATCGGCCCGCGCGAGCGCTGCCAACTGGAAAGGGTCGCTCGGAGCGTCGCCATAAAGTGCAATCAGGTCGCGCCGGGCATCGGCGAACGCCGCTTTCGCTGTGGCCGCATCGCCTCGCGCCATTGCAATCTCGCCGCGGAACCACGCCGTCGGCGGGCGCAGAGAGGCGTGAAAAGCCGGCAGCACAGTGGCGGCGATCTGCACCGCGAGCCACGCGGCAATGGCATAGCCGATTGCGATGCGGTAAACGCGCCGCTGCTTCAACTGGTTAAGAAACGAGTTCATTAAAGGCGCGCCGGCTGTTGCGTTTATGGCCGACGGCCGTTCGGCTTACCAGCCTCGTCTACGTCTCGACCGAGGCGGCGATTCTCATTTGAGGGTTCGCCGATCGCAGACCGCCGCTAGAGGATAAGCTTGTCTGCACACGCAGGGCTGCGAGTCTCCCGAAGATGAAATTCAGTCTGGGGTTGCTTGTTGTAGCTATGACCGCGGCGATCGGACGAGGCGCAGAGACTCCTGCCCCGCAGAAAACCAGCGGTATTCATCTCGAGTATTGCGACACTGCGGTGAAGCCGGGGGACGACTTCGAAGAGTATGCGAATGGCGGCTGGCGCAAGACGGCCCAGATACCGCCGGACCGGGCGAGCACAGGAGTCGCATTCGAAGTTTTCGAGCGAGCAGAGCAGCGCAACGCCGATCTGGTGAAAGAGGTGAGCGCCGGGAATCCGGCCGCCGGCACGCCGCAACGATTGGTGGCCGATTACTACTCCGCCTTCATGGACACCGCCGGCATCGAAAAGCGCGGACTTGGGCAACTCCAGGGCAAGCTGAGCGAGATAGAGAAAATCGGATCGAAGACCGATCTCGCGCGCGTGCTCGGTCAGCGTCTGCGCGCCGATGTGGACCCGATCAACGCCACCTCGATGTGGACAGAAAACTTGTTCGGTCTCTTCGTCACGCAGGCGTTCAGCGATCCGAACCGAACCGTGCCGTATCTGCTTCAGGGCGGTCTCGGGATTCCGGACCGTGATTACTACGTCTCAGAAAAACCCGAAATGGCGAAGCTGCGCACGGCCTATCAAAGCTACGTCGCTGACCTGTTAAAGCTCGCCGGTTTGAGCGACCCGGCAGGACAAGCCGGACGTATCATGGGGCTCGAAACGAAAATCGCCGCCGCGCACGCAGACCGCGTGACGAGCGAGGATGTGCACAAGGCCAACAACCCGGCCACGCTGGAGCAGCTTTCGGCGAACGCGCCTGGCCTGGACTGGAAGGCGTACCTCGGTGCCGCCGGATTAGACAAACAAGCCACCTTCATGGTGTGGCAACCGGGCGCGATCAAAGGCGAATCGGCCCTCGTGGCCAGCGAGCCACTCGAGACCTGGAAGGACTGGCTGACCTTTCACACCCTGAACCAGAGCGCAGCGTTTCTTCCCAACACGTACACCGAGCTGCGCTTCGGGTTTTATGGCAAGACGCTCCAGGGGACCCCGCAGCAACTCGATCGCTGGAAGCGAGCGATTGCGAACGCGAACACCGATCTCGGCGATGCGGTCGGTAAGATCTATGTCGCGAAATATTTTCCGCCGTCGTCGAAGGCCGATGTCCAGGCAATCGTCCGCAACCTGCTCACCGCCTTCGATCGGCGGATAGAGGGATTGAGCTGGATGGCGCCCGCGACCAAGGCGCAGGCGAAAGCGAAACTCAAGACGCTGCGGATCGGAGTCGGTTATCCCGAAACGTGGAGGGACTATGCCGGGCTCGAGATTCGTCGTGATGATGCGGTGGGGAACGCGTTGCGAGCAAAAGAATGGGAATATCATTACCAGCTGGCCAAGCTAAGTAAG
>JBJMWX010000007.1:0-17110 GCA_045809925.1 Chthoniobacterales bacterium | reverse complement strand
CCGTTCGTCGTCGCGCGGATCGTCCTTCAGGATTTCACCGGAGTGCCCCTGGTGGTCGATCTGGCGGCCATGCGCAGCGCGGTGCGGCATCTCGGCGGCGACCCGAAGATTATCGAACCGCTCGTGCCGGTGGATCTGGTGGTCGATCACAGCGTGCAGGTGGATTTCGCCGGCTCGGCCGAAGCGTTGCGCCTGAACATGGAGATGGAGTTCAAGCGTAACCGTGAGCGCTACGAGTTCCTGAAGTGGGGTCAGCAGGCATTCAAGACCTTCGGCTTGATCCCGCCCGGGATTGGCATCGTGCACCAGGTGAATCTGGAATACCTCGCCAAGGGGGTGCTCTCGCAGAAATCCACGATCGCGGATCAGAAGTCGGAGCTCTTCTTCCCCGATACGCTTGTCGGAACGGACTCGCACACGACCATGATCAACGGCCTTGGCGTGGTCGGCTGGGGCGTCGGCGGAATCGAAGCCGAAGCGGGGATGCTCGGCCAGCCCGTTTATTTTCTCACCCCCGAAGTGGTCGGTGTGCACATCACCGGCGCGCTGCGCGAAGGTGTGACTGCGACCGATCTGGCGTTGCACATCACGCAAATGCTGCGCGCGCAGAAGGTGGTCGGTAAGTTCGTCGAGTTCTACGGCGAAGGGGCGGCGTCTTTGCCGGTCGCGGATCGGGCAACGATCGGCAACATGTCACCCGAGTACGGCGCCACGATGGGATTCTTCCCGGTCGATGCTGAATCGGTGACCTACCTGCGCGCGACAGGCCGCAGCGAAGAACAATGCGCCGCATTCGAAAACTACTTCCGGGCCCAGAAGATGTTTGGCATGCCGCGCAAAGGCGACGTCGATTACAGCGTGGACCTTGAACTGGACCTGGCGCAGGTAGCGCCGAGCGTCGCGGGGCCAAAGCGGCCGCAGGACCGGATTAATCTTCCGGAACTCGGCAGCACCTTCCGCACGCTCTTTTCGAAACCGATCAGCGAGGGGGGGTACGGTAAATCGAGCGATGAATTGGATCACCGCTTTCCCATTCATTTGAACGGCGATTCTCACCCCACCGATGGTGAGATGGAGCCGGCGAGTGTCGCCGCGCCGACCGATATCGGGCGCGGAATGAAGGACAAAGAGATCGGGGAAACGATAGGCGATCGGGAAATGGTGACGAACCGTCCGACCGCAACGCCTGCTGAGATGCTGAAGCAGGCGGACGCGCCCGAATTTAAGGGCGGCGACTCTCGAATCGGACACGGCAGCGTGCTGATTGCCGCGATCACGAGCTGCACAAACACGAGCAATCCGACGGTCATGCTCGGCGCCGCGTTGCTGGCGAAAAAAGCGGTGGAACGAGGGTTGCGTGTCGATCCTTCGGTGAAAACCTCCCTCGCGCCCGGCTCGCGCGTGGTCACCGATTACCTGAACAAAACGGGGCTGCAGAAGTACCTCGACGAGCTCGGATTCAATATCGTCGGCTACGGCTGCACGACCTGCATCGGCAACTCCGGCCCACTGGATCCGAAGATCGAAAAAGCGATCAACGAAAATGACCTCGTGGCAGCGGCCGTTCTTTCCGGCAACCGCAATTTCGAAGCGCGCGTCCATCAAAACATCAAGGCCAACTTTCTCATGTCGCCTCCGCTCGTGGTCGCGTTCGCGCTGGCGGGGCGCGTCGATGTTGATCTGGCCAAGGAGCCCCTCGGAAAAGACCGCGATGGAAAGGACGTTTACCTCCGCGAGATCTGGCCAACCATGCACGAGATCCGCGACGCGCTGCAGTCAGCGCTCACCCCCGCAACTTTCCGCAGCCTCTATCGCGATTTCGCCGATCAAAATCCGAAGTGGAATGAGATCACTTCGAGTAGCGGCGACGTCTATGAGTGGGACGAGCGAAGCGATTACATCCACGAGCCGCCGTTCTTCACTACGTTTTCCATGGAGCCCGGCCGAATCGAAGAAATTCGCGACGCGCGTGCGCTCGGAATTTTTGGCGACTCAGTCACGACCGACCACATTTCGCCCGCCGGCGCGATCAAGGCTACCTCGCCGGCGGGTCAGTACCTGGTCTCGCGCGGGATCAAGCCGGCGGATTTTAACAGCTACGGTTCGCGCCGTGGCAACGATCTGGTCATGACACGGGGCACGTTTGCGAATGTCAGGATCAAGAACCTGATGGTGCCGGGCGTGGAGGGCGGCGTCACGGTTCATCAGCCAGGTGGGGAACAGATGTCGATTTATGATGCGGCGGTGCGCTACCGCAGCGAAAAGGTCCCGCTCGTCGTGCTCGCCGGACATGAGTACGGCACCGGTTCCTCGCGTGACTGGGCGGCAAAAGGCACGCGCCTACTGGGCGTGAAGGCGGTAATCGCGGCCAGTTTCGAGCGGATTCACCGCTCGAACCTCGTCGGGATGGGTGTTTTGCCGCTGCAATTCCTCGAAGGCACGAACGCGCGGTCGCTCGGTCTCGATGGCAGCGAATCGTTCAGCATCACTGGGCTGTCGGAAAACATTCAGCCGGGGCAACAGGTCACGTTGGAGGTGGCGCGTGAAAACGGCGCGCGCGAAACAGTGCCGGTGAAGTTGCGCATCGATACGCCCATTGAAATCGATTACTACCGCCACGGCGGGATTCTGCAGTTCGTCTTGCGCGAGTTGGTCGCGCGCAGCCGCAGCTAATCGGTCGCGTTCTCGTTCGGCTCGAGCATACCGAAGATATTGCCTTCCGTGTCCTTGCAGTAGGCGAGCCACCCGACACGCGGAATCGGCATTTTCGCAACACAGACAGACGCACCGAGCTTCGTAGCGCGATCGAGGTATTCGTCCAGTTTCTCCACGTTGATTGTGCAGACGTAGGCAATCACTTCGTCCACATCCGCATTGCCATTGCCTTTGCGTGGATGCAGACCCCCGTCGATGCCGGGCCCGTCGCCCGTCCTGATTATCCAGTATGCCATCGGACCGCCTTCGAACTTGATGAACTCCCAGCCGAATAGTTTTTCGTAAAATGCAATCGCGCGCGGCGGATCGCCGGCATGAATTTCGAAGTGAACGACTCGAGGCATGGCCGATCCTACCGAGGGCCAGGACGCGACCGCAATCCTACTCCTCGCCAACTGGCCAGCTGATGCAGGCTAGGTATCGCGCCCAAAGGTCGCGATCCGCCTTAGCGCAGCAGTTTTTCCAGCGACGGATCGGCTTCCGCGCCGAGCGAGGTGGCTTTGGCGTAATGAAGCTTAGCCTGCTCTTTCGACGGCGGCTGGGCAGTCGCGTAGATAACCGCGAGATTGTAATGCGCGTCGGCGTAATCCGGATTCGCGGCGATCGCTTCGTTCATTTCCTTCTCGGCCGCTTCCTGCCATCCCTTCTGGCTTGCGGTAATGCCGAGATAATTGTGCGCGATAAAGCTCTTCGGATTGATGGCGAGCGCGCGCGTCAGTTCCGTGACCGCGTCGTCGTATTTCGCTTCGCCGTAGTAAACGATTCCGAGGGTGCGGTGTGAGAATTCGTCCTTCGAATCAAGCGAGATCGCCTTCTTCAAGGTCAGCTCCGCCGCTTTCAGTTTACCGGTGCGGAAATAAACCACCCCGAGGTTGGAGAGCGCGTAAAGATTGTTCGGCGCTTTGGCCAGGATTTGCTGATACTGCCGTTCCGCGCTGTGGTACTTCCCGTTATCGAAATTCATTTTGGCGTCGCGCGCAACCGGCACGAGTTCATCGGGCACCCCGGGCTTCGGCATTGTTTGCACGGCTGAGTCGGAATCGGCCGATCGAGTTTGCTCGGCCTTTGACTGCCCTGCCGGTGCCGGTTCGCTCTGCTTGGGCACGGCAAAGCTGGCGGTCATGCCGCCGGGATTGTTATCGGAAATCGCCACGATCGGCTGACGCAGGAGCGCGAGCTCTTCGGTCGACAGTTTTGTGACCGGCTGCGCAAGGAGCGCGACCTGCTTGTTCAATGTCTCGGATTTGATCTGCAGCTTGTCGAATTCCGCCAGCATCAGCTTGCGCGCCTGCTCACGGCGCGCTTCTTCCTGGCGCTCTCGCAGGACGATATTGCGCAGGATTTCGTTCTCCCGCGTAAGTCGCGCTGTCTCCTCCGGATTTGCGCCGGCGAGTTTTGCTTTGTTCAGCTCGCTGCCGGCTGCGTCGAGCTGGGAACGCAGGTCCGCGATGGTCACTTCAAATTCCTTGTTCTGCTTGTCTTTATCGACGAGCTGCTGACGCAATTGCTCGACCTGGCGCTGCACGTCCGCGACTTCCTCCTGCTTATGCGGTTTGTCGCTGCCGATGTCGTGGAATGTTTTTTCCACGTCGGCGAGCTTCTGCTGCAATGCGGTGTTCTCCGCAACGAGCACCTGCACGCGCTCCTGCGCCTGCTTCCCGGCCTTCAACTGGTCGAGCAGCTGATCGCGTTCTTTTGTCACGCTCGCGACCTTTACATCAGAGTCGGTCTTCTCCTTCTCGGCCGCAGCTCGACCTTGCTCCGCACTGGCGAGCGCCTTTCTCAGCTGCGCGATCTCGGCGCGTAACGCCTCCTGGGCCTTGGCGGTGCCGCCGGTCTTGATCTTGTCGAACGACTCCTGCGCAGCCGCCAGCTGGCCCCGGACTTCCTTTTCCGCCTGCTGCGCTTTTTCGATCTCGGTCTGTGCCTTTTGCAATTTGGCGCTCGTTTCCTGCAAACGGCCAGTCAGGTTCTCTTTCTCCTTCTGGACGGAGGTAAAATCCTTCTTCGACTTCACCAACTCGGCTTCGAGCTGCTCGACTCGACTTTGCAGCTGCTTGGTCGTGTCTTTGATTGCGGAATCAGTAGGCGCCGCCGCGGTCTTGTCTCCAGCGGCCCTGCGCGCAGTGGGACGAGCATCACCACGCGGCGCGACGAGTTCGACATTTCCGTCGACGCTACCGCCATGTTCGGGCAGCACCGGTGCAACGCTCATCTGGACCGACGGGTCCGTGGCTGGGCCGCCATTCCCCGGCAAAATCGGTGGCAAGACAGGCCCGGGATCGCTCGACGCGACGAGATCTTTTTGCGTCGATAGTTTGCCTTCGACCCGCAGAATGCTTTCACTGATTTTGCGACTCCGGTACTCAACGATCGCCGGCTGCCAGTCGCCGTGCCCTTTTTTCAATGTCTCGAGCAAACTGCCGGCGGATTTGAACTTCGAAAGCGCGGTGCCGAGCTGATTGTCGTGTTCGAGTTTCTCGCCCGCCTGGGAGGTCATATACGCCTTGAGGAAGACCTCGCTCGGGTCTTCTGATTGGGCGGCGAGTGGCCGCGCGATGAGGGCACAGGCCATCACCACGATCAGCTGGAGAAGGCTTTTCATGGAGGCAACGGCGCGGATCGTATCAAAACGCCGGTAGCTTGCAATGCTTGGAGAAGGCACCACGGGTACTTTACAGAGCGAACGGCATGCCAGTTTCTGCGGCGCTTTGCAATCCGTGCGTAAGAATTTAGAATCACCCCCGCACGGTGGCCGTAGCTCAATGGTAGAGCTCCAGATTGTGGTTCTGGCTGTTGCGGGTTCGAGTCCCGTCGGCCACCCTCCTTCGTGCTGCGGCGGCGGCACTTGGGCCGGCCGGCCCGCCTTGGTCACGCCGTTCGCAACCGCCTCCGCAACGCGCGAGTTCCTATCGTTTTCGGTTCGCCGGTTTCTGAATCACTAAAAACGAATAACTAATAACGCGGCGCGGCCGCGCCGTGGCACATGCGCTGCTAAACGAGAGCCATGCCTTCTCTAGTCGATCTGTTTGGTGACTCCGAATTCCGTGTCGCGCCGCCGCCATTCTGGCACCGATTCTTAAATGATGATGCGCTGGCGGCCTGCGGCGAGCTCGAGAAACTCGTGATCGGCTGCGAGCTGATCGCGGCGCTCGACGACGCCGAGTTGCTCGCGGCGTAACGCCGTAGCGTCCGCTGTCTCAGCAGACCAACGCTCGATGCGCCGAGGACAGCGCATTGTTTACTTCCCCGGCGTCGGTTCCGGCGCCACAGCTCCGCGTGTAGTGATTCCGGCTGTTACGTCGACGTGGAAATTCTGCTTCACCTTCGTGCGGCCGAACGTCAGCTCGGCGGTATAATCGCCGCTGGGCAGCAATTTCTTCGGATCGTCGCCCCCGTACTTCGTGACCACATCTTCGGTCGGCCGCAAATCCCAGTTCAGCCTCAAGAAACCCGGGGCGCCGGGCGACTTCAAGTTCGCGACCGGCTGACCCGCTGAATTTGTAATCGCGATCTTCACCTCGTCACCGGTGAATTCCTTTACCCAAACCGTGAAGAGCGCGCCTTCGGGCGGATTCTGGCCGCGGAAATTGCCTTTTCCGGCCCAATCGGCCCAGCCTTGCGCCTGGTAGATCCCGGTCGCGGCGGGAACGCTGAAGAGATGTGCGGGTTTCGCGGCAATTTCCGGCGTGAACTCGCGGAACGGCCGGGCGTCGTCGAGAATCGCAACGCTACGCCCGTGGGTCGCGATCACGAGATCGTTCGTGCGCGGATGAATCTGGATGTCGTCCGTCCGGACCGACGGCATCGCCCCGATTCTGACCCAATGACTGCCTTGATCAAACGAGGCGAACAATCCGAAGTGCGTGCCGGCGTAGAGCAGACGCGGGTTGCCCGGATCTTCACGGACCACCTCGACAGGCGCGTTTGGCGGGAGATCGCCCGTCACGCTGGTCCATGTCTTTCCACCGTCCGCCGTCCGCGCAATCATTGGACGGTCGTCGCCCGCTCGATAAGCGCTCGCGACGACATAGGCGACGTTCGGGTCCTGCGCACTCGCTTCGATCCGCACAATCCATTGCCCTCGAACCGGATCCGGAAGGTTGTCGGTCAGCTCCGTCCATTTTCCGCCGTCATCGGATGTGACCCAGAGGCGCCCATCGTCTGTTCCCGCCCAGAGCAAACCGGCCTTGGCGGGCGATTCTGCGAGCGAATAGACGACGCCGAAGTTCTCCGCTCCACTTCCGACCGCCTGCCCTTTCTCCGGCGTGTTCCGGGTCAGGTCGGGACTGATGGCCGCATAATGTTCGGCACGATCCCACAGTCGAAACACATGATTGCCCCCGAAGTAGAACACACCGGGCTTATGTCTGCTGGCTATAAGCGGCGAGTTCCAATGAAAGCGATAACGCTGCTGACCTTCGGGCGCTTCCGGCCGGATATTGCGCAGCTCGCCGGTCCGCATGTTGAACCGCGCGAGCACGCCGCCCTGATTCACGCCGTAAAACGTGTCGCGATCCTGTGGGTCGAAGAGCACATAAAATCCGTCCGCCCCGGTGAACGGCGTCCAGTCAGAGTTACGAACGCCCTCTTTGCTCGCGACGCCGCTGGGGCCGATCCAGTTGCAGTTGTCCTGTAAACCACCCGCCACGCGGTAGTAGGGCCGCGTGTCATCCATTGCGATCCGGTAGAACTCGCCCGCCGGGATGCGCGCGAGATGTTCCCATCCTTTGCCGCCGTTGTAGCTCTGGTAAACGCCGCCGTCGTTCCCGATGATGAGCCGCTGACAAACACCCGGCTTAGGTGCCGTCTTGGCGGGATTCTTGTCCTGTCCTTGAGCGCTGTCGCCCTTCGGTGGCTTAGGTGCCGGCGCGCTCCCCGGCAGGATCGCGAGCGCGTGCTGGTCGGGATGCAGCTTCTCCGAAAAATCTTCGCGGAACGTGCGCCCGCCGTCTTCCGAGACAAGCAGCGCAAACCCTAACAAGTAAACGCGCTGGTCGTTCGCCGGGTCGATTCGGATCTGGCTGAAATAGAAAGGCCGCGGGTCGTAATCGCTGACGCGCGTCCATTTTTCGCCACCATCTTCGGAACGAAATACACCGCCGCCTTTGCTGTGGATATCGGTGAAATCACCGGCTCCGCCTTCGTTGCTCTGCACGACGGCCATCACGACCTTCGGATTGCTGGCCGAAATGGTGAGGCCGATTCGTCCGGTGGCGCCCGGCAGACCGCCGCTCAGTTTTTTCCAGGCACCGCCGCCATTGGTGCTCTTGAAGATCCCGCCCATGTCCTGCCCGCCGGTGAGTTCCGGCCCGAAGGTAAAACTCCACGGGGTGCGCCGACGCGCATAGAGCGCGGCATAGACGACCTCCGGATTACCCGGATCGATGACGATGTCGCTGCACCCGACGGTTGCTCCGAAGGGCGCTGGTGCCTGCAGTACCGCTTTCCATGTCTTGCCCGCGTCTGTTGTTTTGAACACACCGCGATCGCCGCCGTCGGCCCACAAGTTTCCTCCGGCAGCCGCGTAGGCGACATCGGCGTTCCCGGGATGCACGACAATGCGGCCGATCGTGCGGCTGTTATCCAACCCGACGTGCAGCCAGGTGCTGCCGCCGTCGTTCGAGCGGTAGACGCCATTCCCCCACTCCGCCGTGTTGCGATCGCTCGCTTCGCCAGTCCCGACCCAGATGACGTCGGAGTCTGACGGCGCGACGGCGACCGCGCCGATTGACTGAACTGGCTCCCGCTCGAAAACCGGATCAAACGTCACACCGTTGTCGCCCGTTTTGAACAAGCCGCCGGTGCTGAACCCGACAAAGAACGTCGCCGGGTTGCGCGCATCGATGGCGATCTCGGAAACGCGACCTCCAGGCGTCGCCGGCCCGATCGCGCGCGCCTTCAGGTTCTTGAACAGCACTTCGCTCAGCGGCGGCAGCGCCGGCGGCGTCGAAGCTGCCTCAGGTGGTTGCGTCGCCATCGCTGAAGCCGGTGGTGGAGCGGCGGGCGATTGCTGCGCGTGCGCACGGGCAAGAATTAACGAAAGGGAAAGGACGGCGGCGAAGCTGGATCGGAATGTCATGGCGTGAGATTCCCACTCTCTCGCTCTCGCGACGCGTGTAAAGCGGCGAGCGGCGTCGCGCGGAAATGAACGGTTGCAGTGTTACACGGCCAACGCAGCTTCTCCTCCACTATGCCGATACGCCGCCTGCTCTTGATTCTCCTTTCGGTCGCGCTCCTGACCACCGTAATCGGCGCCCAAGACCTGCCCAACACAACGCGCCTCCTGCGGTTTCCGACGACCAACGGAGACCAGATTGTGTTTTGCTACGCCGGTCAGCTTTACACCGTCGGCAAAGACGGGGGCACCGCGCGACGGCTGACGAGCGGGCCAGGCTATACATCATTCCCGCGCTTCTCACCAGATGGCGCACAGCTGGCGTTTACCTCGCAGTACGACGGCAACACGGAGGTTTACATGATGCCGGCTGCCGGGGGTGAACCGAAACGGCTGACGACCACGGCAACGCTCGGGCGGGACGACATATCCGACCGCATGGGGCCAAACAATCTCGTGATGGCGTGGGAAAATACGAAGCCGCTCATCGTCTTTCGCTCGCGCATGAAGTCGTTTAACGATTTCATCGGCGCGCTCTTCACCGTTGGACCTGACGCTGAGCTACCGCAGCAACTGCCGCTACCGCGAGGCGGCTTTATCTCCTTTTCACCGGACGACTCGAAGATCGCCTACAACCGTGTCTTCCGCGAGTTTCGCACCTGGAAACATTATCGCGGCGGCATGGCGGACGACGTCTGGATCCACGATCTTAAGACCGGCACGACCGAGAACCTGACGAACAACCCGGCGCAGGATATCTGCCCGATGTGGGGACCGGATAACCGCATTTACTATGCATCCGATCGGGACGGCCGGATGAACCTTTTCTCGACCGACCTCGGCACGAAGGACACAAAACAACTTACCTCCTTCAAAGACTTCGACATCAAGTTCCCGTCCATGGGCAAAAACTCGATCGTCTTCGAACAGGCCGGTTACATCTGGCGTTATGACCTGACCAGCGGCCAGGCCGCGCCGGTACCAATCGACGTGAAGGAAGATTTTGCCTCGGGGCGTTCCGCGTTCGTGGATGCGACAAAGCATGTCCAATCCGTAAACCTCGCACCCGACGGCGAGCGCGTTATCACCGTCGCACGCGGCGACCTCTTTTCGGTTCCGGCGAAAGACGGCGCGCCGCGCAACTTGACTAACACATCGAATGCGCACGAGCGCGACGCGGTTTGGTCGCCCGACGGCAAGTGGATCGCCTATAACTCGGATGTGACCGGAGAGAACGAGCTCTACATTCGCCCGCAGGACGGCAAAGGACAGCCCGTCCAGCTAACTAGTAACGCCGACACTTACTATTATCAGGCGATCTGGTCCCCCGACAGCAAGAAGTTGCTCTGGGCCGACCGCCTGCAACGCCTGCGCTTCGTCGACGTAAACAGCAAAGCCGTCGCCCAGGTAGACCAGGACAAAACGGGCGAGATTCAATCCTACGACTGGTCCCCGGATAGTAACTGGATCTCCTGGTCGCGTCCGGAGGAGAATGGCTTGCCGCGGGTTTATCTTTACGGGGTCGCCGACAAGAAGACGACGCCGGTAACTGACGAGTGGTACGGCTCCGGCAATGTTAGCTTCAGCGACGACGGCAAGTATCTTTTCTTTAGTTCGGCACGCGACTTCCGGCCCACCTTTGGCGACGAAGAATTCGAGAACGTTTATCGCGACATGGAGCGCGTTTACCTCGTTACGCTCTCCAAAGACACACCTTCGCCTCTGGCGCCAAAGAGCGACGAAGTAGGTGACGCCGAAAAGAAACGCGAGAAGGAAAAGGAGAAGGGCTCCCCTTCACCGGGTGACAAGAAGGCCGACGAGAAGAAAGCGGAGGGCAGCGATAAGCCGGCGGAAAAGAAGGATGCCGCGGCGAAAAAGCCGGTGGTAGTCAAAGTCGATACCGACGGCATTGCCAACCGAATCGCAGGTCTGCCGATTCAGCCGGGCAATTACAGTGATATCCGGACAGTAGGCGACCGCGTCTTCTATTTACGTCGTACCGCCGGCGACGACACCGGAGAAGACGAGGACCAGGCACCTGGCGAGGGTCGCAAATCCCACCTTTGCTCGTACAGCCTTGAAGATCGCAAGGAGACGGTGATTGGCGACGTCAATGCCTACCAGATCAGCCAGGATGGGAAGAAGATGCTCGTCAAGATCAAGAAGGATTACGCCATCATCGATCTGCCGAAGGACAAGATCGAGACGAAGGACCATGAGCTAAAGCCCGCGAGCCTCGACATGCAGCTCGACCGGCGCGCGGAGTGGACACAGATGTACAACGAATGCTGGCGCCAAATGCGTGACTTCTTCTACGCGCCGAACATGAACGGCGTCGATTGGAAGGCCATGCGCGACAAATACGCCGCGCTCGTGCCGTTCGTGAATCATCGCAACGATCTCACCTATTTGCTTGGCGAACTGATCGCGGAATTGAATAACGGCCATGCCTACGTCGGTGGCGGTGAGCGACCCGACACGCCACGAATCAAGCTCGGGTTGCTAGGCGCGGAATTTTCACGTGATCCAGCGACGCGCGCATATCGCATCGAGCGAATTCTGCCCGGCGAAAACTGGGACAAGCACACCCGGTCGCCGCTCACCGAGATCGGCGTCAACGTTAAGCCCGGTGACTACATTCTCGCGATCAACGGCAGGCCGCTCGCGAGTCTTCCGAACCTTTATCATGCGCTCATCGGGACCGCCGATAAGCAGGTAATTCTACGCGTGAACTCAAAGCCGAGCGATGATGGCGCACGTGACGTAACCGTCGTGCCCGTGGGTGACGAAGCTCCGCTCTACTCTCTGGCGTGGGTGCACAAAAACATCGAGGAGGTAAACAAAAAGACGAACGGTGAAGTAGGTTACCTTCACATACCTGACATGGGGCGACCCGGCTTGAACGAGTTCACAAAGCTTTACTTTCCGCAGATCCGAAAGAAAGGCCTGATCGTCGACGTGCGAGGCAACGGCGGCGGATTTGTTTCGCCGCTTGTCATCGAGCGCCTGCGTCGCGCCCTCGTCATGGTCGAGATTGCTCGTAATGGTACGCCGCAGTCGAACCCGCCGCAGACCTTCCTTGGGCCGATGGTTACCTTATGTGACGAGTTCTCGGCGTCCGACGGCGATATCTTCCCTTATCGGTTCAAGTCGATGGGGCTCGGCAAGCTGATTGGCAAACGTACGTGGGGCGGTGTCGTAGGTATACGCAACCCTTTGCCCCTGGCTGACGGCGGACAGTTCTTCAAGCCGGAGTTCGCGCCTTATTCAAAAGATGGCAAGGAATGGGTCATGGAAGGGCATGGAGTCGATCCTGATATCGTCGTCGATAACGATCCGGCCAAGGAGTTCCGCGGCGAGGACGAACAGCTTGACCGTGGGATTCAGGAGATTCAGGAGGATTTGAAAACGAAACGCTACGACTTGCCGCCTGTGCCACCGTACCCGAACCGCAATCCTGCGAGCGGACGCTAGGCTGCCAGGAGATCAGTAAGGTGGAGTCGGTTTAGCGGGACGGTGACCCGGGCGTTGTCTCGCCTCCCACAGCGTAGCCGACGCAGCTAATTAGTATTGTCACTGCTCGAAGGATCCAGCGAGCTTGTCATGTCGAGCGAAGCCGAGACGTCCACCAGCTGCGAGTCGGAGATTCCTCGGCTCCGCTCGGAATGAGTCGTGTTACTTAGGAACGAGCACAGCACGGACCAGCTTGTCCAGCTTTGGGAAGTCATGGTCGAGCCATGGATTGCCTTCGCCAAAAAGCCGGTCCTGCTTGCCAGTGCGCATACCTCCGCCTGACTCTTCACCGTAGGCGGAGTAGAGCTGGTCGAGGACTTCCATGCCGCTAGTTACCCGGCCAATGGGCGCGAAGCCTTGCGCATCCAGCTTCGTGTTGTCGGCAAGATTGACGAACAGCTGTGTCGTGCGCGCGTCCGGACCGGTCATGGCATAAGCCACCATTCCGCGGCTGTTAGCTTGTCGGACCGGGTCATCCGGGATGCTTTGGTTACGCCAGATCGCTGCGATCTTCGGATCTCCGGGAATACCGAACTGTGCGATAAACCCGGCACGGACTCGGAAAAAGCGTGAGTCATCGAAGAATCCGGCTCGGACAAGGTTGTAGAAGCGATCCGCTCCGCGCGGCGCCCACTCGCGATGCGCCTCGATGACAAAGTCGCCCTTGGTCGTCTGAAATCTGGCTTCGAACAGAGCCGGCGCCGGCGTTGACCAAGACGCGTTGTGCGGATCGACCAGCGGTGGTTCACCGGCTGGACTTGCGCTGATGGCGCACGGAGTAACCGTTAACAACGCGATGATCGCTGCCGTGCAGTGGATGCTTCGTCGCAGTCTTCGAACATTTCGATCGAGCTCGGAGATCTCGATCCTCCTCACAGGCTGCATCACGGCGTGAAGTCGTGCTCGCGACTAACTTTCGCGCAAAAGGCGGCAAGCAGCCGCGCGGTGTTGTCGAGATCTTCAAGGGACAGCAGCTCGTTAGGTGTGTGCATGTAGCGGAGCGGCACCGAAAGCAGCCCTGTTGCCATCCCGCCGCGGGAAATCTGCATGACGTTTGCATCCGTTCCGGTGCCGCGAGCGGCAGAAGCAATCTGCACGGGAATCTTCTCTTCTTCTGCCGTAGCTACCAGCAGCTCGAACACCCGCGGGTTGATATTGGCGCCGCGCGAAATCATCGGCCCTTTCCCGATCTGAAAGTCCCCGGCCTTCTTTTTTTCGATGCCAGGAGTGTCGGTCGCATGGGCTACATCAAGCGCTATACCAACCTGAGCTTCGCTTGAGAACGCGCTCGCGGCGGCACCGCGCAAGCCGATCTCTTCCTGCACCGTCGAAACGCCGATGACACAGGCGCTGATTTCGCGTCCGTGCAGCAGCCGCAGCACCTCAGTGACAATCCAGGTGCCCATCTTATTGTCGAAAGCCATGGAGACGGCGCGACCATTCGCCACTTCGATGTAGGGCTGAAGGAAAATGCCGGCGTCGCCGTAGGCCACAAGCTTCAACGCGTCCGCCTTACTGGTTGCTCCGATGTCGACGTAGACGTCATGCATCTTCGGGACCTTCTTCTTGTCCTCGTCGTCCATGAGATGAATGGCCTTCCGGCCGACGACCCCGGGAACAACGCCGTCGGGGGTCATAATGGCGACGCGCTGCGAAGTCGCGACGACCGGATCGACACCACCGATCGGGTCAATGTGAAGGAACCCTTCGTCAGTGACGTAATTCACAATGAACCCGATCTGGTCGCAGTGCCCGGCCAGCATGATGCGTGGCTTACCTTCCGGGTTCCGCATACCGATCACGTTGCCCATGAGGTCGGTCCTTACGCTGTCGCACCACGGCGCGATGCGTTCGCGCACCAGTTTCTGCACGTTGTGTTCGTAACCGGACGGACTTGGCGTCTCGACCAGGCGTTTGAGGAAATCCTTGCTCTCAGCGTTCATCGGGAGCCGAGACGATCAACGTACGCGGACGCTGCCGCAAATCTGCAGTTCGAAGCCGTAGAGCGGCGCAACGCGCGCGAAGCTATTGATTGAGCTTGTAGGCCTCGGCAAGGCCGATGCCGGTGGTGCGATTTACACCGCGAACAATCGAAGTGTAGTTGCCCGACGGCAGCGGCATGAGGATGGCGGGTTCGCGATCGTCTTTCGGCGCAAGGCCGGTAGCTTCGATCTCGGAGCTGTTGGGCGCGTCTTTCCAGTTGTCGTTGCTCATGAGGAGCGCGCCGTTCTGGTCATGCAGTTCCATGAGCGGATCCTGCAGGGCATTCGACACACCCTGCGCGGTCAACTCCGGGCCAATGCCGCGGAAGAGGACGCGCTTGGTTATGCCACCGCGCAGGATCAAGCCATCAATGAGGACATCGTTGTCGGTCAGCACATTAGCGCGAACGGAAAGGTTCCCGAGTTCTGATTCCGTCGTCGGGTCCAAGTCGTAGACTTCGGTCAGAGCGACGCCGCTGCTGCCGTTCGCTCCGCGCACAACCGCGGTGTAATTGGCTGGCTGCAACGTCATGACGACGGCGGCTTCGCGGTCATCGCTCGGCGGAACACCGGTGGCCTGAATCTCCTGCTCCTGGCCACCGTTCCGCCAGTTGTCATTCGCGGCGATTACCGCGCCGCTGTCGTCGTGCAACTCCAGGTACGGGTCGTCCAGGCGCCCGGGAACGGGCGAACCGTTGACGTTGAGCGATGGGCCGAGCCCGCGAACAATCACCCGCTTGGCGCGTTCGCCGGTGATGATGAACCCGCTAATCGCTGCGTTATCTCCAGCGTCGACGCGAGCTCGCCCGGAGATATTGAGCAACTGGACGTTCGTAGGGGTGGCAGTCGGACTCGCCGTAGCAGTCGGGCTCGCCGTAGCAGTTGGAGTCGGCGTTGCAGTGGCGCTCCCTGACGGAGTGGGACTCGGCGTCGTCGTTTCTGCCAGGCAAACCGGTGAAGTTGGCGCGGTCAGCGCAAGCGGGCCCGACGTCTGGCGGGCAAAGACCGGATGGGTTGGCAGCGGAACGGTCTTGCCGCTGGCATCGACTCTGGTGGACGCATCATCGGCGTAGATGATGTTTGCCAGCCCGTCGGGACCGATCGCAACCTGGAAGAAGTCGGCCAGTGTGCGCGTGCCGCTGGCGCAGAGCAGGCCAACGTTGCAGATCACCCCGTAGTGGTTCACGTGGTCGCTCGCCTGGCTGATTGCAAACACCGGTTCGCGCGCACTCGCATTTAACGACTGCGCGAACTGCACCGTCCACGGCACGTTCGGATCCTTGATCGCGACCGTATTTGGATCAACGTTCGCGGGCGTCGAGTAATAGACGATCTCGACGCGGTCGGCGTCACCCCCCGCGACCCAAGGCATGACGGCCGCGCCTGAGCCGGCGCTGATCAAGAACGGCCCATAAAAGTTCCGCCCGTGGTCGTGTGAGGAAGCAAACCAGACTTCGTACTGGTTCGTGCGCGAGTTGTTCATCGACCATACGACGTAAACATTCCCCGCCGAATCGATCGCGCCCGAGGGAAAATCGTTCGCCGTGTTCGTCCCATAAGTGTGCTGGGGCGCGGCAGGTGTGGGCGTGGGCGCGGGGCTTGGAGTTGGTGTAGCGGCGGGCGCGGGCGCCGTGTCGGGAGAATCGAAAACTCCTTTGAAGACGGGGAAGTTTGTGAATGGACCAGGCGGCGCGCCTGCGATCGTCACGCCCGCTCCGACGGCTTCCCAAATGTTCGGAAGCTTCCCGAACGGCGGCCGATCGACGTTCGTCTTGATCGTCGAAGCGCAAAAAATACCGAAGACCTCGTGGCTCTTGCCATCGACGAACACAGGACCCGGGTTCGTGTTCGGATACGTCGAATCGGGCGCCAGGATCAATTCCGATGCGGTCATGCCATCGGCGGGCGGCGACCACGCTGTGTCGTTTGTCAGGGCATGGAACCGAATCGTCTCGCTCGCGAGCTCGTGATCCATTTCGTAAATCGTGGTGTCCGTTGCAGCCGGCACGTGATCGCCATACATCCACTGGCGATCGGACGAGATTGCGACGTCACCCGCAGCGCCAGCCGGGCCTGGTTTGGCCCATGTTTTGCCACCATCAGTCGACTCGCGAATGTGCACGGAGGAAAGACCGAGGTCCGCGAAGTAGACCGGATCGGGACCGCTTGCCTTTGGCGGGAAGGGCAGGATCTCTTCGTCCCCGCCGGTCCTCGCCGCCTCATCGGCGACTGGGTTTACCGGCGGATTAAAGGTGGCGCCGAGGTCGCCCGACTTCCAAACCCACGGGTTTCCCGGCGCGGTCACGTAAATGCAATTGTGCGAATCGACCTTGACTCCTGGTTCCGGACCAGGACCCACAGTGCCTGGCGTAGGTGTCGGGCTCGTCGCTGGCGGCGGCATGGGCACATTCGCCCCGAAGGTCGATGCAGCGGGCGGCGCGGGCGGAGTAAACGCCGCAGGACCCGCGGTCTGCTTCGTAAACCATGAGTGCGTCACGCAGTTCGACTCGCTACAATTGTGAACGCTATCCGCATAGGCAATGTTTGCGTTGCCAGCGGGATCGATCGTCATCGTGTAGTACTCGGCAAGGTCGCGCGTACCGCTGGTGCAGCCGGTGCCATTAAAGCAGATCGTCTTGTCGTGCATTGGCTGGGTGGTCACCTGCACCTGGTTAAAGACTGGAGCCGCGTCGAGTGCGTTGCCGGTTTGAGCGAAGAACACCTGCCAATCGAACGGAGCAATGTCCGGCGAAGCTCCGCTCGATCCGAGCCAGGTGATGTT
>JBJMWX010000006.1:0-13517 GCA_045809925.1 Chthoniobacterales bacterium | reverse complement strand
TTGATCAACGCCCACTGCCACCTCGACTACACCTGCCTTCGTGGCACGATTCCGCGGCAGAATTCATTCGCCGACTGGATCCGCGCGATCAATGCCGAGAAAGGCAAGCTCGGGGCTGACGATTATCGGCGCTCGATCAGCGATGGTTTTCGCGAAGCGCGCGAGTTCGGGACGAGCAGTCTCGTTAATTTGACGGATGTACCCGAGCTGATCTCGCGCTTGGAGGGTGCTCCGTTACGCACCTGGTGGTGTCCGGAATTGCTCGACATCCGGCCCGGTGCGACCGCCGACCAGCTCCTGCAATTTGCGGCGGCCGCAACTGGGCAGACGCGCTATCGCGGCCTTGCCCCGCATGCGCCCTACACGGCGTCGGCGCAATTGTATCGCGCTGTCGACCGCGCCCGGGATTTCTTGCCTACGACGCATGTTGCGGAGTCTTTTGAAGAGCTGCAGATGTTTCGCTTCGCTACCGGTCCCCTCTACGATTTTCTGGCCAGTATCGGCCGCGACATGTCGGACTGCGGGAGACGAACGCCCTTCGCCCATCTGCTCGAACTGATCGCAAACTTCCGCCGAGGTGCGGGAGATACCTCTCGATCGCCGTGGCTCGTCGTCCACGTAAACGAGTTGGTCGATGACGACTGGGAACGCATCGCTCGCCTGCCGCCGCTGCACGTTGTGCATTGTCCGCGGAGCCATCGGTACTTTCAGCACACGCGGTTTGCTTACGAGCGCCTGCGCGATAACGGCGCGAATATCTGCCTCGGCACGGACAGTCTCGCGTCAGCACCGGACCTGAGTTTGTTTGCCGAGATGCGCGAATTCCGCCGGCTTCGCCCGCACGTTTCGGCGCGCGAGGTGATCGAACTCGCCACGATAAATGGCGCTCGCGCTCTCGGACAAGGGGCTGGGCTTGGGCAGCTCAGTGCCGGAGCGTTCGCCGACATGATCGCGTTCCCGTTCAGCGGCGATGCAGTGGAGGCGTACGAGACGATTGTCGGGTTCGATCACCCCGTCAGCTGGACAATGATTGGAGGGGAGCTGGTTTGATTCGCGGGACGCGGATTCTCATTTCCGCTTTCAATTTCTCAAAACTGAGCTAATTCTCGGACCTGCGAGATGGCTAAAATAATCATAATCGACGACGAGCCCGCGATGGTAGAGGTGATCGTTACGCTCTGTCGCGAGAAGGGGCATCAGGTTTTTCCATTCAATTCCGCGCCGCGGGCGGTCGAGCAACTCGACTCGATCCAGCCGCAGGTCGTGATCGCCGATATCAAGATGGAAACGATGACCGGGTTCGATGTCTTACGACACATCCGCGAGCATCATCGGCAGACGGCGGTCATTCTGATCACTGCCTATGCCTCAGTCGAGACAGCCGTCGAGGCGATGAAAATGGGCGCCTACGACTACGTGACGAAGCCGTTCAAGATCGACGAGCTTCAGCTGACGATTCAGCGCGCGCTCGATTACCAGGCTGCGCTGCGTGAGAACACCTATCTTCGGAAGGAGCTCAAGAACCGCTACCGTTTCGAGAACATCATCGGCACAAGCCGGTCGATGCAGCAGGTGTATAATATCATCAACAAGGTCGCGGATACTGATTCAACCGTTCTCATCCAGGGCGAAAGCGGCACGGGCAAGGAGCTTGTCGCGCGCGGGCTGCATTTCAACAGCAACCGGCAGCATCAGCCGTTCGTTGCTATTAACTGCAGCGCGCTCCCGGAGAACTTGCTCGAGTCGGAATTGTTCGGGCACAAGAAAGGCGCCTTCACCGGCGCAGTCGCTGACAAGCGCGGGTTGTTCGAGGAAGCAACCCTCGGAACCATTTTCCTCGATGAAGTGAACTCGATGGCGCCGCAGTTGCAGACGAAGCTGTTACGCGTCTTGCAGGAGCGCGAGGTGCGCCGCGTCGGCGACAACAAGAGCATACCAGTCAACGTTCGTGTCGTCGGCGCCACCAACGAGGTGCTGCAGGGCAAGATCAAGGAAGGCAATTTTCGGGAAGATCTTTACTATCGGCTCGCCGTCATTCCGATCGAGATCCCGCCGTTGCGGGACCGGCTCGAAGATGTCCCGTTGCTGGTGAACCATTTCCTGCAAAAGAACGCCGGGGCCACCGGCGGCGAAGTGAAGAAGATCGACCCCAAGGCGGTCGACATTCTCTGCCACTACAATTATCCGGGGAACGTACGCGAGCTCGAGAACGCAATCGAACGCGCCTGTGCTTTGTGCGAGGAGAACACCGTCCTGCCTACGGATCTGCCGCCGCAAATTGTCAGCTACGTGCAGGGCGAGAAGGCGGACCAGGCAATCGCCTCGATGCCGATTGGTCAGCCACTCGAGGATTTCGTCCAGCAACAAGAACGCTCCTACATCGAGGCGACGCTTTCGCAGTGCGGAGGCTCACGGGAAAAAGCCGCGAGCATGCTCGGCATCAGTATGGCAACGCTTTACCGCAAGGTGGAAGCGAAGGGCAAGAAGTAGCTAGGTCCGGCTCGCGTAGATTCGGAGCTGATCGGCCGCCTGCTGCAGCTCGTTCAGCGACTCGAGCAGAGCGGCTTGTTTACGTAAAGTTTCTGTGTTCTGCGCCTTCATTTCGTCCAGCGTCTTCAATAGAGCGCCAGTCGATGCTGCGGCGGCGCCTGGCAGGCCTTGAGTCGCGCTCGCGGTGGTGCTGGTCGTGGCTGGATTTGAAGCCGGCACGATGATGGGGACGGGCGTCTGCGCACGAGCAACGGACAAACAGATTGCTGCCAGTGCCGGAACGATGAGTGCCTGAAATTTCATTAGTGATGTCCTCCGCGGGAGGCGAAGATCCGTGCCTGGCGTACTGCTTCGGAGACCATTGCGATCTTCTCCTCGATTTTTGCCTGGTTGGCGGCGATCGCGGCCTGCTGTTCCTGCAATTCTTTGATCGCGCGGAGAACCTGGTCCTGTTGCTGGGCAGAAGCAGCAGGTGGCGCCGAGCGGAGGGTGGCAAAGCTCGTTGCCAGCAGTAAGAGAATGGTAATCGCGGCTCGTTTCATCAGCGCGACGTTCAATAGCAAGAGGCATTCCCTCTTCTTCAAAGCGCGCGGTTAACGACGATTTTCCGGTCTGCGCGGCGCGCAAATTGCTTGTGTATACCATCCGCCCGCGTACTCTCGGCGGAATATGGCCGGACCGGGGATGCATCAGTCGCAGAACCTTTCACTTCAGCAGGTTCTCGCCCCGCAGCTCCAGCAAAGCCTGCTCATTCTTCAGGCGCCGCTCCTCGAGCTGCGCAATCTCGTCCAGCAGGAAATGGAGACCAACCCGGTCCTCGAAGAACTCGCGACCGAGCCCGGATCCGAGACGGCCCCGGCCGAGAGCACGAGCACGACCGCGGATGAGGAGTTCAAACAGGAGTTCGATCAGCTGGCCAAGCTCGACGACGAGTGGCGCGATTATATGGCGCAGTCGGGCACCTACAGCGCCCGGTCACAAGAGGACGAGGAGAAACGTCAGTTCTTCTTTGATTCCATCGCCACTCAGGAAACGCTCCAACAACACCTGATGGGGCAGCTGAACCAGACCGTCCTCGACGGGAACGATCGTAAAACGGCCGAGCTCATCATCGGCAATATCGACGACAACGGCTTCCTCCAGGCCACGCCGGAAGAGATGGCGATGAACACCGGAATCCCGCAGGAGGATTTCGAAAACATGCTCACGCTCATCCAGAGTTTCTATCCGCCGGGCGTCGGTGCGCGCGATCTGCGCGAGTGCCTTTTGATTCAACTCAAGCGCGAGGGCAGACAGAACAGCCTCGAGTTCAGGATCATTTCGGATCACATGCAGGATCTCGGCAAGCGCCGCTTCCCAGAAATCGCCCGTCGGATGGGAATCACCGTCGAGCAGGTGCAGAAAGCAGCCAACAACATCGCGCAGCTCGAGCCGCGGCCGGGCGCCGTCTTCGCCGAATCACCGCAGAATTACGTCCTGCCGGATGTGACTGTTGAAAAGATCGACGGCGAATACCAGGTCATCCTGAACGGCGAGCAGATCCCGCATCTGCGCATCAGCAACACCTACAAGGATATCATGGCCCAGGACGGCAATGGCGGGGAGGTGAAGGATTATATCCGTGACAAGATCCGAAGCGGAAAATTCCTGATCAAATCGATCCACCAGCGGCAGCAGACCATTTCCAATATCGCGCATGAGATCGTCAAACGGCAGCGCGAGTTCCTCGATCATGGCAGCGCGCACCTGAAACCGATGACAATGGTTCAGATCGCGGACGTGGTTGGCGTTCACGAGACGACGGTCAGCCGCGCGATCAGCGGTAAGTACATGGCAACGCCGCAGGGCGTCTTCGAGATGAAGTACTTCTTCACCCCTGGTTACCAGACGGCGACCGGCGAGACGATGAGCAACACCAGCGTGAAGGAGGCAATCATGGATTTGGTCAAAGCGGAGGACCCAAGCTCGCCGTTGAGCGACAAGGAGATTGTCGAAATCCTAAGCGAGCGCGGCATTCCCATCGCCCGACGCACGGTCGCGAAGTACCGAACAGAGCTGAACATTCTGCCGAGCAACATGCGACGGAAGTACTGAGTCGGCCGCGCACTGTCATGTCGAGCGCAGTCGAGACATCTTCGTTCTTGTTGCCGCTAGAGGAGATTCGTCGACTCCGCTCGGAATGACAGAATTCGCAGCGTGAACGCTTCCCTCCGCGCGCGAGTGATGGCCGAATGGCGCGGCCTGCCCGATCGCAAACCGCGTCCCGACCGCTGGCAATCGGCCGCGCAGCTGGTGCCCAGCGTGATCCAACAACTCGGCCTTCGTGAACGCCTGCGCGAGAGCGAAGTCATCGAGGCGTGGTCAAAAATCGTCGGCGACTTCCTTGCCGACCATTCCGCCCCGGTCACTCTGCGCGATGGCATCCTAATTGTTCGGGTGCTCCAACCAGCGCTGCACTACGAGCTGGAAACCGTCTCCAAGGCCGACATTCTGCGGAAACTGAAAACCCGTTTCGGCGCGAAAACGATACGCGACATCCGCTTCAGGGTCGGTTAGCCCAAGGCTTCGTCGACGGAGAGTCAGGCAAGTTTGTGCTTGCATAGCCAATCCAACGGATTCAAACCGGTGTCCCTATGAAAGCTCGTACCGGCGCAGTCCTTGTCCTTGTCATTGCCGCGATCGGCTATTCGATCACAGCCTGCGTATCGGGTAGCTTCAGTGGTGGCAACGATGTTAGCCATAACGCCGTTTTCGGCGGGCATAGCATAGAGTTACCGGGAACAGCGTTGTCGCCGGCCGACCATGAAGAGATGAATCGCATTCTGGCACGCCATCACAAGCAGCTCTACAAAGTCCAAAGCTACGATCAAGCCGCGCTCAAGCGGACGAACGGCACCTTACGCGACATGTTCATAAGCAAACGGGCGGCTTCGCAGGCGGCAGCGAATGTGGCAAAGCCCGGCTTCACGCACGATGCCATCCAGATCGGCGTGGGCGAGAAGCCCGTGCCGGGCCACGGCAGTGTGCCGCAAGTTCCCGCATCTCCGTCCCCAATGCCGGGCGCAGGCTCCGTACCGCAAGCGCCGTCTCCGAGCCCCGGGCAAGGCAGCGTGCCGCAACGCGTTGCGGGGTACGTCGCTGCCAGCAGTAATCCGCAGGTGCCTCCACAGTTATTCAATGAGTCAGCCGAGCTCGTTCGTGAACTCGAGCCGATTCTTAAGAAATACGGCGGCAGGTAAGTAGCTCCGCCGCGCGTGGAGGAGTGGAGCAGAAAACGACGGGTCTGCGTCGTTCTCTGTTGTCTCCACTTTTTCCTGATACTCCTCGTATGTTTGCGCGATACGACAGCCTTGGTTGCGCAGGGCTACACCAGTCTGCCTCAGCAAGCTGAGACTCCGGCGCGGACCGCGCAGGAAGCGCTGCAGACATCGCTGGGGGAGGCTCTTCCCCGGCTGAATCCCTTTCGCCAGGTCGTAGCGGTTTACCTTCACCTCGCCGGTATTACGACTGGCTACGGTTTCTTCGCACCGAACGTGCCGGACAACTACAAACTGGTGTTTGAGCTCCAATATCCAGACGGCCACGTCGAGTACGACCTGCCACAGGCGAGCAGCCGCAGTGGGGGCCTTCGCATAGCGACGCTCCTCGATAATCTGGGTCAGACGCGGTACGACCCTTTACGCGAATTGATCGTCAAGGCGATGACTTATTCGGTCTGGCTTCAGCATCCCGGAGTGTCACACGTCCGTGCTGTCTTTGGATTTACCATGTTGCCTACGCCAAGGCAGTTCAAGGCTGGCGTTCGAGAGTCCTACGAATTTCTTTACGCCTACGATCTCTCATTCGATCCGGCAGGGAATCCCGAACACTAATAACATGCGCCGGCTTGAGACCTTTCTTTTCCCAGCGAAGTCGACCCGATGGCTTGCACTCCTCCGAGTCGGGCTCGGACTTGAGGTACTGATCTATTCATTCGGTATCGCGCACGACTGGAAGGACCTCTTTCTTTCCGGTGACCGCAATGGAGCAAGCCGTGAAATAGCAGAAGCCATATTAAACGTTAGCAGCCCGTTCGTGCCAAGGTTCGGCTGGTTGACGCTCCTCGCCTCAAGAACGGGTATTCCAGAAGCAGCGATTCTGCAGTTAACGTGGTTGTTATTGGTAGCTGCCGGTCTTCTTCTCGTGGTTGGACTGTTTACCAGAGGCGCGGCGGTCACAGCCTGGCTCCTGCATTTAAGTGCAGTAAGCAGCGGTGGGCTTACCGCCTACGGGGTCGACATTTTCACTACGATCGGCCTGTTCTATCTCGCGATGGGGCCTTTACCTGACGCGTATTCAGCTGACGCGCTCCTTCGCGCCCGCGCGGGAGCAGCTCCGCAGCTCGTCGGTTTTTTCCAACGCGTCCTGCAGGTCCACCTTTGCCTCATTTACTTTTTCGGCGGCCTTGCCAAGTGTCTTGGCCGCGGCTGGTGGGATGGAACGAGCCTCTGGAGAGCCCTGACCCGGCCGCCCTTCGACCTGGTTCCTACAGACCTCGTCGCGCGCTGGAGCGCCCTTTTGCTACCGGCGGGAATTGCTGTGCTTGTGCTGGAGACGCTCTATCCGGTTTTTATATGGCCGCGAGCTACACGGAAGATCTGGTTATGGCTGGTTATAGGAATGCACGTGGGCATCGGCGCAGCCATGGGCCTGCGCCTATTCGCCTTCGTCATGATCGTCCTGAATGTAGCGGCCTTCGGCGAGGATCTGATCCCCTGGTCGCTACCCGGACGAGGAAAGGCGCTGTTCGCTACGCGCCAAAATGTCGGTCCCGCGTCACCTGTTTAGACTAAATGCGGTGCGCTCTTCGGAGCGCAAACAATCTTGCTGCGCGGACGCGTTTCCCGCAGACTGGCTGCTTCAGCCGAAGCCAATGAGGCAGAATGAAAACCTTCGTCCAGGAACTTAAAACGCGTCGGGTTTATCGCGTTGCGCTCGGCTATGCCGTGGCTGGGTCTGCCGTAGTGCAACTGGCGGGCACGGTCCTGCCGATGTTTCATGCGCCGGAGTGGAGCCAGCAGGTATTTGTGGTTCTCATCGCAATATGTTTTCCCATGGCGCTGATGCTGGCATGGAGCTTCGACGTCAGGGAGGGGGCTATCTACAAGGCGCGACGCGGCCGTGGCAGTACGGTAGCGGCGAACAGACGCCGCCTGTTTATTCTCGGAGCTGCCGGGTCGTTTGTGGCTGTCTGCGCGCTTGCCGCCTACTGGTGGTGGCATCCATGGTCACGCGCAACGCATGGCGAGAGCGCTGCAGCGCCGGCCGTGCTGGACAAAAGCATCGCTGTCCTTCCTTTCGACAATCTTACGGACGAAAAACAGACAGGTTACTTTGTCGAAGGAATCCAGGATGAGATTCTTACCCGGTTGTCCAAGGTGACGGACCTCAAGGTAATCAGTCGCACCAGCGTTATGCCCTATAAAACCGGTGCTCGTAACTTACGCCAGATTGCTCGTGAGCTAGGTGTTGCCAACGTGGTGGAGGGCACGATTCAGCGCGACGCCGATCACGTGCGGCTAAGTGTGCAGTTGATCGACGCGCGGACCGACACGCATCTCTGGGCGGAACACTTCGATCGCACGGTCGCCGACATTTTTGCCATTCAAACCGAAATTGCCGGGCAGGTGGTGGCGCAGCTCAAGGCCAGGTTGTCGCCCGCGGAGAAAGCAGCACTTACTGCAGCGCTGACAGAAGATTTGCCCGCCTATGAACTATATGTGCGGGGCAGGAACCTTATCGACGCGATCGCATTTACTGGCAGCAGTAACACTGATTTGCTCGAAGCCGCGCGTTTGTTCGAGGCCGCAGTCCAGCGCGACCCGAAATTCCTCGCCGGCTGGTGCGAACTGGCGCACGCGCATGACCTTCTTTATTTCGTCGGTATCGATCGCAGCGCGGCGCGGCTAAAAATGGCAGACGCAGCAGTGCAACATGCGGTCGGATTGAAACCAGACGCGGGCGAGACTCGGCTGGCCATCGCTCGCCATCTCTATTGGGGAACGCGCGATTACGCGCGGGCGCGACAGGAGTTGGAGCTTGCGAGAGCAGCTTTACCTAACGATCCATCGGTCCTGCTTCTTGCCGGGTTTATTGATCGCCGCGAATCGCGCTGGCCGGAATCGACCCGCGAACTCGAGCATGCTCTCGAGCTCGACCCAAAGAATACTGAGATACTGGCTCAGATCTCGTTCAATTACGAAAGCATGCACCGCTATCGCGATAACATAAAGGTGCTTGATCGTATTCTCGCGATTTCTCCTAAAGATCTGACTGCGCGCGTGCAACGCGCGAACGTGGAACTGCAGTGGCATGGTGATACCAGGCCACTGCACGTTGCCATCGAAGCGGCTCTGGCAGTCGATCCTCAGGCTGCAGCTGCGCTCTCGCAGTCATGGGTTACTGTCGCTCTATGTGAGAAGGACGCGGACGCAATGCGGCGCGCCATCGCTGCTATCCCGGACGACGGCATCTATTCCAGCGGCTTTCACATACCAAAGGCATACCAGGTTGCGAGTGCTGCCCGTGCATTTCGTAAAACGGATGAAGCGATTGCTGCTTTCACCGCAGCGCGTGCTGGACTTGAAGAGACGCTACGACTGCAACCTGACTACCCGCAGGCCCTTTCACTCCTCGGTTTGTGCGACGCCGCCCTCGGCCGGAAAGAAGCTGCTATCGCCGAGGGCAAGCGCGCAGTCGAGTTGTTACCGATCAGCACTGATGCTCTCATCGGCCCACTGCTGGTGCAGTATCTCGCCTTGATCTACGCCTGGACGGGTGAACGTGATCTGGCCTGCAACGAATTAGGCAAATCCCTCGCCGTCCCGCAGCCATTAAGCTATGGCGAGCTATTGTTGCTCCCGGAATGGAACGAGCTTCGCGGTTACCCCTGTTTCGAAGAAGCGGTAAGACGGCTGAAGCCTGATTAATCGGTGTTCGCGGCTGCCGGCTGAAAATCAGCGGAATTTACAGAGCGGGAGATCGGATAGCCGAAGTTTCTGACGGATTGCAAATTTTATTGCCTGCCACGTCGCGACCGATTCTGCTGGGCGCCGTAATGAATGGCCCTGCGGCGGAGATCCACGTCCATGCGCTCGAGGTCCTGGGGCGCGTGGGCGTGACGGAAAATGAGCGGGCTCAGCCGCAGCGTCTCGTCTTGAACATCACGCTTTGGCCAAAGAACCAATTCACCGACCTGGAGGATGATATTACCCGCACGGTTAATTATGCGGCAGTCGCGGTGGCAGCGCAGGATGTCATTGCCGAACGATGCGACAAGCTGATCGAGACTTTGGCCGACGCAGTTGCGGCGCGACTGCTGACCGCGTTTGCCATCGCGGAGGTAAAGCTCGAGGTGCGCAAGTTTGTCGTGCCCGGGACCGAATATGTTGCCGTGACTGTGCACCGTAACGCCAGCTGATGCGGGAAGGTCGTTTCACAGCAAAGCTGGCCGATATCGCCGGCCGATTCAGCGAGTCGGTCTCGTTTGATCGTCGTCTTTACAAGCAGGATATCGCAGGTTCGCTGGCCCATGCCGCGGCGCTCCGCGCGGCCGGTATTGTTACGGCCGAGGAAGAGACTCAGATCACGAGCGGTCTGCGCGTCATCGAGCAGGAGATCGACGCGGGCAAGTTCGAATGGAACACCTCGCGAGAGGATGTGCACATGAACATCGAAGCAGCGCTGACCGAGCGAATCGGTCCCGCCGGCGCCAAGCTGCACACCGCGCGCAGCCGCAACGACCAAATCGCGCTGGATCTGCGCCTGTGGGTGAAAACCGGCATCGACGACGTGCGGGCCGGGTTACGCGATGTTCAGCGTGCGCTCATCGAGTTGGCCGCGGGAAACGCGGATGTCGTCATGCCCGCCTACACTCATTTGCAACGGGCGCAGCCGATCTTGTTCGGTCATTACCTGCTCGCAGTGGTCGAAGCGCTCGCCCGGGATGACGAGCGGCTCCGCGATTGCGGCGCGCGCACAGACGTGATGCCGCTCGGTTCCGGTGCCGTCGCCGGATCGACCATTGTGCTTGATCGGGAATTAGTCGCGCGACAGCTCGGGTTTTCACGCATCAGCCAGAACAGCCTCGATGCGGTGAGTGACCGCGATTTTATCTGCGAATTTCTGTTTTGCCTTGCGATGATCGGGCTCCATCTGTCGCGTCTCAGCGAAGATCTGATTCTCTGGAGCACTACCGAATTCGGCTTCGTGGCCTTTACCGATGCATTCGCGACCGGCTCGAGCCTTATGCCGCAGAAGAAAAACCCCGATGTGGCAGAATTGACCCGCGGTAAGACCGGCAGACTGTACGGTAATCTGATGGCGATTTTGACGGTCCTGAAAGGGCTGCCGAGCGCCTACAATCGGGATCTCCAGGAAGACAAGGAGGCGCTCTTCGACTCGTTTGATACGATCTGCAGCGTCCTGGCAGTATTTGGGGAGTCGCTGCCACAGTTACAGATCAATGCGTCACGAATGGAGCAGGCGGCCAGTGATCCCAGTCTGCTCGCGACCGACCTGGCGGAGTATCTGGTGCAGCGCGGCCTGCCCTTTCGCGAAGCGCATCTTGCCATCGGCAGGTTGGTTACTCAGGCAGCGGCCGCGGGCACCCCCCTTGACGACGTCCCTCTCGAAAGTTTGCGCAACATATCGCCTCTCTTCGGTGACGATGTCGGAGAACTGTTCGATCCTCGCGCATCTCTCCGGCGGAGAAAGGCGGTCGGCGCTCCCTCGCCAGAAAACGTGCAGGCGCAAATTGCCCGCTGGCGCGAGTTACTCGCGTGCTAATTTGCCGCGGTGGACGGCTGGCACATTGAGAGCGCGACGACAGAGTTCGACGACGGGCATGTCACTGTCGTGCGGGAGAAACTTCGCACGCCGTCGCGCGCCACGCCGCGAGCATGGACGACGGTGCGGCGCAAATCGGCGGTCGTAATCGCGCCCGTGACCTCTGAAGGCAGGATCGTGCTCATCCGGCAGGAGAGAATTCCGATTCGCGAGACAATCTGGGAAATGCCGGCAGGGCAGGTGGATGAAGTTTGTGAGAGTGGTTCCTTCAAAGCCGTTGCCCTTCGAGAGTTGCGCGAAGAGACCGGATATGAGCTGGCGCCGCACGGTGGGCTGACGCTGCTCGGCGATTTCTTTTCTTCGCCGGGATTTACCGACGAACGCGCGTTCCTGGTCATTGCGCATCCCGTGCAGCCAGGCGCTCACGGCCATGCTCATGACGAAACGGAAGCGATCATCGACTGTCGCGAGTTTTCGTTCGCCGAGCTGCGGCAAATGATTGCAGACGAACAGATCCGCGACGCGAACACGTTGAGCATGTTTGCACGGATCATCTCGCGTGGACTGCTAAGCTGACGATGGCTCTACGCGACATTTTTCGCTTTCGCGATCTGCCGGAGAGCGCGACCTCGAAGCCGTTCCTCGAGCACCTGGAGGATCTGCGCTGGACGATCGTGAAGATGGCGATCGCATTGCTTATTGCGATGGTGGCCTGCTTCGCCTTTCGAGGGCCGCTCGTGCAGTTGATGCAGCGCCCGCTGCGTGTGGTCGACCCGCAGCTTGCGGCGCTCCGCGCCCTCGGCATTACCGACTCGATCACAGTTTCCTTTCGGCTAGCGTTCTATGCCGGGATTGTCGTCTCCTTCCCGATCCTGCTCTACTTCCTGGCCGAGTTCGTCCTGCCGGCACTCACCGCGATCGAGAAAAAGATCGTTCTGCCCGCGATCGTCGTGAGCTTCGGGCTCTTTCTCGTTGGCGTGCTGTCCTGCTATTTTTGGCTCCTGCCGAAAACCATTCTGTTTTTCTTCCACGACACACAATCGCTCGGTTGGGCTCCGGCGTGGACGGTGCAGGAATACTACTCCTTCGTGACGCGGTTCACGTTAGGATTTGGCCTGGCTTTCGAGCTCCCCGTAGTCGTGCTCGCGCTCGTGCGCTTTGGCTTCGTGACCTACGAATTCATGGCACGCACCCGGCCCTACGCGATCGTGCTCATCTTCGTCGTTGCGACGATCATCACGCCGACCCCTGACATCCTGACGCTGGTCGCGATGAGCCTGCCGATGTGTTTGCTTTACGAAAGCTGCATCTGGATCGCATGGATGATGCAACGGCGGGCAAGGCAGAGGTGAAATCGGCAAACTGACAACTCGCCGGCACAGACAATGCACGATCCGCTGCTGCTTTACCGAATGCTCTTTGGCGTGTTCGCCTTCGTCCTCGGCGCGGCGGTCGGATCGTTTCTGAACGTCTGCATTTATCGGCTGCCGCTCGAGCTTTCAATCAACAAACCGCGGCGATCGTTTTGTCCGAGCTGCAAAACACAGTTGCCGTGGCACCAGAACCTGCCGCTCGTCAGCTGGACACTGCTCCGCGGCCGCTGCGCACATTGCGGCAGTCGAATTTCCTTTCGTTACTTCCTCGTCGAGTTGCTTACGGGAGCGATGTTTCTCGCAGTCTGGATCGCCTTTCCGCCGCGAATCGCGATTGCCTACTGGGTGCTGGTTTCACTTCTCGTCGCCGCGACCTTTATCGACTTCGAGCACTTCATTATCCCCGATGAGATTACACTCGGCGGTGTGGCGGCCGGAATCGTGGCCGGTGCGATCGTTCCGGCGCTGATGAATACGGAAGGCCGTCTGGCAGCGGTCATTCGTTCAGCGCTCGCCGCCCTGCTTGGCTACGGTCTGCTCTGGTTGGTACTCGAGGCCGGCAAGTTCGCCTTCGGCAAGAAGCGTGTGCAACTCGACGCGCCGACCCCGTTCACCTGGACGCGCAAAGGAGAAGACGCCGATTTTATTGTCGGCGAGGAGTCGAGTCTCTGGAGCGAATACTTCGCGCGCGAAACCGATCAATTGGTTCTGCAGTGCGAGCACGCGACGATCGATTCGCGACCAGCGGGCACACAGACGCTGCGTTTTCACTATAATCGACTGATCTTAGGCAGCGAAGAACTCGCGCTCGACCATGTCGACCATATC
>JBJMWX010000005.1:0-7739 GCA_045809925.1 Chthoniobacterales bacterium | reverse complement strand
GCATCCGCCGTTCCCTGATACCAGCCGGCGTTGTCGGGTGTTTGCTGCGCGGCCAGAATGTCGACGAAGCTGCGCGTGAAACTGTCGAACTTATAGCTCGCCTGAATATGGCGGTGCAGCGACATGGTGTTGAACTGCGTCAGGACGTAGATCGAGCGCAGACTCGAGTTCAGGCAGTTGCTGATCGGTATGTCGACCAGCCGATATTTTCCGCCCAGAGGCACCGCCGGTTTCGCGCGGTCTTTGGTCAGCGGGAAAAGACGGGTGCCCGCGCCACCGCCCATGATGATGGCGAGCGTTTGCTGGGTCGTGCCTGGCGGAAGAGCGGGCGCTTGCATCTGAGTCATGTTCGTTAACCGATAATCGCGCGGCGGCAACCAATGCGCCGTCCGTTGCGCGACTCTGTCGTTAACCGTAAAGTCCCGGCATGTGTGGAATTGTCGGATACGTCGGTCGATCCGAAGCAGCGCCCATCCTGCTCGACGGACTCCGGCGTCTGGAATACCGCGGCTACGACTCGGCCGGCGTGGCAATCGTCAACGGCGCCGGTCTCGAGACACGGAAGTGCGCCGGCCGGATCGCGGACCTCACGAAATTGATGGCCGAACGGCCGCCGAGCGGCAACTACGGTGTCAGCCACACCCGCTGGGCGACGCATGGCAAGGTCACCGACGACAATGCCCATCCCCACTTCGACGCCAGGGGCAAACTCGCGCTAGTCCACAACGGAGTGATCGAGAATTACCAGGCGTTGAAGGATGAACTCGTCCGTGACGGCGACACCGGATTCCTGTCGGACACCGATACCGAAGTGCTCGCGCACCTCATTGGTAGAATTTACGACCAATCGGCGCCGCGCGATGGAGCAACGCCTCCGCAGAACGAAAAAGCGCGCCTCCTCGCTGCCGTTCGCGCCGCTCTCAAGCAGGTGATCGGCACCTACGGAATCGCCCTCGTGCATAGCGACATTCCCGACTTCATGGTCGGCGCTCGCCGTGGTAGTCCGCTCGTCCTCGGGGTTGGCAAAGAGGAAAATTTCCTCGCCAGCGACGTCAGCGCGATTGTGGCCTACACGCGCGACGCCGTTTACCTGAACGACTTCGATATCGTAGCAGTCGAGCGCGAGAGATTCGAGATCAGCTCGCTTGGCGGCGAAGGCGCGGACTACGAGGTCAGCAAGGTCGAGTTCACCGCGGAAGACATCGGCAAAGGCAATTACCCGCACTACATGCTCAAGGAAATCTTTGAGCAGCCGGGCTCGGTCCGTGACGCCATGCGCGGCCGCCTCAGTTCGGAGGAATGCAGCGCGAAGCTCGGCGGATTGAACATGACCCCGGCCGAACTGCGCGACGTTGAGCGCCTCGTGCTCACCGGCTGCGGCACCGCGCTGCACGCCGGCCGGATTGGCGAGTATTTAATCGAGCAGCTCGCGCAGCTACCAACCGAAGTGGAGTTCGCAAGCGAGTTCCGCCATCGCAACACGCCGATGATCAGCGACACGCTCGTTTTCGCGATTTCGCAGAGCGGCGAGACCGCAGACACGCTCGGCGCCTTACGCGAGAGCAGGCGGAAAGGCTATCGGACGCTCGGCATTTGCAACAACGTCGCGAGCACGATTGCGCGTGAGAGCGACGGTGGCGTTTACATGCACGCCGGCCCCGAAATCGGCGTGGCTGCAACAAAGTCGTTCACCTCGCAAGTCGTCATCCTGACATTAATCGCGCTGCTTCTCGGCCGGATGCGCCATCTCTCCACCGCCGACGGCAGCGAAGTAATCGACGCGCTCGAAGCGTTGCCCGGGCAGATCGAAGAGGTCCTCAAGCTGACCGACCAGATTCGGGACATCGCGAAGAAGTTTGTCGAGGTCAATGGCATGCTCTTCTTCGGTCGTCAGCACAACTACCCGGTCGCGCTCGAAGGGGCGCTCAAGCTGAAGGAGATCACCTACCTGTTCGCCGAAGGCCACCCGAGCGCCGAGCTCAAGCACGGCATCATCGCGCTCATCCGCCCGGATCTGCCCTCTGTTTTCATCTCGCCCGACGACGCCGTTTTTTCGAAGAACCTCAACAACATGGAGCAGGTGAAGGCGCGGAAAGGCCCGATTATTTGCGTGACGAGCGACGGTTGCGCCAAAAAACTGAAAGGGATCGCCAACGACATCATCTCCGTCCCGCGCACACCCGATTACATCAGCCCGATCCTGACGGTGATTCCGCTCCAGCTCTTCGCCTATCACATGGCCGTTGCTCTCGGCCGCGACGTCGACAAGCCGCGCAATCTGGCCAAGAGCGTAACGGTCGAATAACCGTCAGCCGCCGCCGGCCGGGGGTGGCAGGAGCCGCTGTTTCTGGTCGAGGCGATCCACTCCTTTTTGGGATAGGCGCAGTTTTCTCCGTCGAATAAAGCCAAAAGTGCTCTCCGCGGGTCCGCACCGGACTGCACGCGCCACGGTATTAGCGAGGAGCGAGATAGCCAGGGACACGCGTTTGCGGTAACATCCGCGCCGTTTCCCCCCCGCCGTGCACGCTAACGAATACGATCTGGTCGAGCTGCTCCAGGAATCTGGGCTTGTCTCGCCCGCACAGATTGACGCAGCCCGCACGCGTCAAAACGGAGCGCAGAGTGTCGTCGATGTGCTGGTCCGCGACGGACTGGTCTCGGAGGCGGATGTGTCACGCACTCTCGCAGCGCAGGCCCAGATGGACTGGGTCGACCTCTCGAGGATGGTCATCCCGCCGGAGGTGATCAGCGAAATTCGCGCCGAAGATGCTCGCCGGTTCAAAGTCATTCCCGTCGGCTTCGGCGACTCAGGATTAATCGTCGCGATCAGCGATCCTTTCGACGTCGATGCGATCGACAGCCTGACCTTTTTGCTCGATCGCGAGATTGAGCTGGTTTGCGCGGGCTCCGAACAAATTCGGCAGGCCCTGATCAAGTACTACGGGACGGCGGAGGAAGCGTCGGACATTCTCCGCCAGAAGCTCGGCGCAGAGGCCGATCTCGCCGTCGAACTGAGTGAGTCGGCGGACATCACGAAAGAAGACGAAGCCGATGCGCCGATCATCCGGATGGTGTCGATGCTGCTCGTCGAGGCGCATCGCCTCGGGGCGAGCGACATTCATCTCGAACCGCTCGACAGGAAATTGCGCGTCCGTTTCCGCATCGATGGCGTGCTTCAGGAAATGCAGGCGCCCCCGAAGCGCTTGCAGTCGGCCATCATTAGCCGGCTCAAGATCATGACGAAATCGATGAGCATCGCGGAGAAGCGATTGCCGCAGGACGGCCGGATCCAAGTGAAAATCGGGCGCAAGCCGATCGATCTCCGCGTCTCCACGATCCCGACGAACCACGGCGAAAGCATCGTCATGCGGGTCCTCGACAAATCGACGCTCATGCTTGGTCTGCCGGAGCTTGGATTTTGCAGCGATGACCAGGAAACATTCGACCGCCTGCTGCGTTTGCCAGACGGCATCCTGCTCGTAACGGGTCCGACCGGTTCCGGGAAGACGAGCACGCTCTACGCCTGCCTCAATTCCATCAACAAGCCGGATCGCAAGATCATCACTGTGGAGGAGCCGATCGAATATCAGATGAACGGCATCAACCAGGTGCAGGTGAACCCCGAGATCGGCATGACCTTTCCCGCCGCCTTGCGTTCGATCCTGCGGCAGGCGCCGAACATCATCATGATTGGCGAGATCCGCGACTTGGAGACGGCGTCGATCGCAACCAACGCCAGCCTGACCGGTCATCTCGTTTTCAGCACGCTGCACACCAATGACGCCCCGTCGGCCGTCGCCCGCCTGGTCGATATCGGCGTCCAGCCGTTTCTCGTCGCCTCCTCGGTCCGCGCGATTATGGCGCAGCGGCTCGTCCGGCGGCTTTGTCCGAATTGCAAAACGCGCGCTGAGCTAAGCGACACCGAACTGCGTGCCTTACGGCTCGAAGCGGCGCAACTGCGGGAGGCGGAGGTGATGCGGGCGGTCGGCTGCGAAGAGTGTCGCCGCACCGGTTATCGGGGACGTATGGGCATTTTCGAGATCTTTCAAATCGATGATGACGTTCGGCATATGATCAACAAGCGGAGCCCGACTGCGCTTCTGCGCCAGCGCGCTCGTGAGCTGGGAATGCGGACCCTGCGCGAAGACGGCGTACGCAAAGTGCTCGCCGGGCTGACAAGCGCCGAGGAAGTCATCTCCATCACCGTAGGGGATGCGAGTTGATCACGTGCGTTGTAGCGTCCGCTGTCCTCAGCGGAATCTCGAGCGCGGTGTATGCGCTGAGACAGCGCACCTTACAGCACCTGTGGCTGCGCCATGAATAACCGGCAGGTCATCGACCTTTTCCTGGAACACCGCGTCCTCGATTTGTCCCAGGTGGACGACGTCCTTCAGGAAGCGAACCTGAACGGCAAACCGATCGTGCAGGCGTTCGTCGACAGCGGGTTCGTCGATCAGCGCGGTTTTTACCAGGTGATTGCCGACGCTCTTGGGACAGAGTTTGTCGATCTTGCCGACCGGGAGATAGCGCCCGAAGTCCTGCGCTTGATCCCGGCTGGACTGGCACGCTTGCACCAGGCGCTGCCTATTGCGGCGGAAGACGATTGCCTGACAGTCGCCCTGGCTGATCCGCTCGACGCGCGATCTCCGGAAGATTTGCAGTTTGCGCTCGGCCGCGATCTGCATGTCGTGGTCGCGCCGACGGAGCAGATCGAGGAACGTATCGCGCGCTGTTACGGCAGTGAAAGCGCGAGCATGGAGGACATCCTCCGACAGCTCGGCGAGACCGGGGAGTTGCTCGCCTTGCGCGGCGAAGACGGGTCCTCTTCCGACGCCGCGGAGGAAGCGAATGCAACGCCCATCATTCGCTTCGTCGATTTGATTCTCTACCAGGCGATCCAGGACCGGGCGAGCGACATTCACTTCGAGCCGTTCGAGAACGAATTCAAAATCCGCTATCGCGTCGATGGCGCGCTCTACGAGATGGCGCCGCCGCCGCGGCACCTCGCCCTGCCCGTGATCTCGCGCGTCAAGGTGATGGCAAACATGAACATCGCGGAGCGCCGTCTCCCGCAGGACGGCCGGATCCAAAAGAACATCGCCGGCCGAAGCGTCGATCTGCGCGTTTCGACCCTGCCGACGCAGTTTGGCGAAAGCGTCGTCCTGCGCGTGCTTGATCGCTCGACGGTTAATCTCGATCTCGAGGCGCTCGGCATGCCCGAGTACATCCATGATTACCTCCTAGAAATCATTGAGCGGCCGAACGGCATCTTCATTGCCACCGGACCGACAGGTTCCGGCAAGACAACGACGCTCTATTCCTGTTTGCGCAGGATCAACACCATTGAGTCGAAGCTGCTCACGGCCGAGGAGCCGGTGGAATACGACCTCGAGGGGATCATCCAGGTGCCGGTCAACGAGGCCATCGGCCTGACCTTCGCGCGCGTCCTGCGTTCCTTCCTCCGGCAGGACCCTGATCGGATCATGATCGGGGAAACGCGCGATCTCGAGACGGCACAAATCGCGGTGCAGGCTTCGCTCACCGGCCATCTCGTTTTCACCACACTCCATACTAACGATGCACCCGGTGCGGTTACACGGCTGATCGACATGGGCGTGGAGCCGTTTCTGATTTCCTCCACGCTCGAGGCAGTTCTCGGCCAACGCTTACTTCGTAGCATCTGCCGCGAGTGCCGCACCGCATACATCCCGAACGATACGCTGGTGGCGCAACTTGGGATGACGCGGCGCGACCTTGGCGAAAACAAATTCTACTACGGACGCGGTTGCGATGCCTGCAACCACACCGGCTACAAAGGCCGCAAAGGCATCTACGAGTTGATGAAAATCAGCGATCCGCTGCGCGAGTTGATCAACCAGCGGGCTCCGACTGTTGTCCTGAAGCAGAAAGCCATCGAGCTCGGCATGGTCACCCTGCGCCAGGATGGTGTGCGCAGCATTTTCGCCGGTGATACGACCATTGAGGAAGTCCTGAAATACACATGACCGAAATGACGGATGACCAATGACGAAGGAATGACCGCGGCACATGTCGCGCCGGCATTCGTCATTGATTCGTCACTCGTCATTCGTCATTAATCATTCCAACCCCCATGCCGCGATACAGCTACGTCGCACTCGATTCGCGCGGCCAGGAATCGACCGGCACCGTCGAAGCAACATCGACCAACGACGCTATCGGGCGGCTCCGACAGGCCGGCTATTTTCCGACCAACATCTCAGAAGAAGGTTCCAACGGCGCGGTCGCCACAGCCGCGAAGCCGCGCCGGCCGACGCGCGCACAACCGGCAAAGGCGGAGCGGAAAAAAACGGGGCTGGCGAACAGGGACATCGTCATTTTCCAGCGCAAAACCGTCAAGGCACGCACACTCATGATCTATACCCGGCAGCTCGCCACACTTATCGATGCCGGGCTCCCCCTCCTCCGCAGTCTGAACGTGCTTGAGAAACAGGAACGCGACACTGTTCTAAAAAGAACAATCGGCAAACTCGGCGAAGCGGTGCAGGGCGGCAGCACGTTCTCGGAAGGGTTGGCGCAGCACCCGAAGATCTTTAATCACCTCTACGTCAACATGGTGAGGGCAGGCGAGGTTGGAGGCGTGCTCGAGGTCGTGCTCTCGCGGCTGGCGGAATTTCAGGAGAAGGCGCAGAAGATCAAAAACAAGGTCGTCGCCGCGATGGTTTACCCGATCATCGTCATGACCCTCGCGGTCGCGATCATGACGTTCCTACTCGTCTTCATCGTGCCGCGCTTCGAGATGATTTTTCACGACATGCTTGGGGACAAGCCGCTCCCGATCGTCACCCTCTTCGTGATCGGGGTAAGCAATTTCATGCAGCAGCACTATCTGGTCCTGATCGGGATCGTGATTCTGGTCGTGGCGGTGTACAAATTCTCCGTCCGCACACCGGCTGGGCGTGCGGTCGCCGATCGGGTTAAACTTGGCGCGCCGCTTTTCGGTGACTTGCTGCGCAAGACAGCCATCTCGCGCTTCTCTCGCACCCTTGGCACTCTGGTGACAAGCGGCGTCCCAATCCTCCAGGCGCTCAATATCACGCGCGAGACGGCCGGCAACGCGGTCATCGCCAACGCCATCTCGCAGGTGCACGACAGCGTGAAAGAAGGCGAATCGATTGTGCAACCGCTCGAAGCGAGCGGCGCTTTTCCCCCGATGGTCATCAGCATGATCGACGTCGGCGAAGAGACCGGCCAGCTCCCGGACATGTTGCTCAAAATCGCCGAAGTCTACGACGACGAAGTCGACAACGCCGTCGCCGGCCTGACGTCATTGCTTGAGCCGATCATGATTGTGCTCCTGGCAATCGTAGTCGGAACAATCGTGATCGCGCTTTTCATGCCGCTGATCAGCATCATTAGCGGCCTGCAACAGCAGTCGTGATCGCGCTCAAGGCAGCGACGGACGGCTGCGCCGCGCGGTCCTTCACGGCGCGCCCGGCCGTCGCGCCCTACCGCTCCTTCACGATCGTCGAACTGCTCGTTGTCATCGCCGTCATCATTGTCCTCGCCGCGCTGATTCTGAGCATAAGCGGTTACGTTCAAAGGAAAGGTGCCCGCTCGCGCGCCGAAGCCGAAATCGCCGCCATGTCCGCGGCCCTCGAGAGCTATCGGGCTGACAATGGCATTTATCCTTCTTCGGCCGCGAACAATTCGCACGCGTTGTATCAAGCGATCACGGGTGATGGAACCGACGCGCTCGG
>JBJMWX010000004.1:0-24467 GCA_045809925.1 Chthoniobacterales bacterium | reverse complement strand
GGTGCCCGCCCGCAGCTAGTTTTCGCGCGATGACTTCCGCGCAGATTCGGCAAAGTTTTCTCGATTTTTTTCGCGAGAAACAGCACGCGATTGTGCCGTCGTCGTCGCTGCGGCCGGATGCGCCGAACCTGCTCTTCACGAACGCGGGCATGAACCAGTTCGTTCCAATTTTCCTTGGTCAGGAGAAGCCCGCGTGGAACCCACCGCGCGCCGCCGATACGCAGAAATGCATCCGGGCCGGTGGCAAGCACAACGATCTCGAGGATGTCGGGCTGGACACCTATCACCACACGTTCTTTGAAATGCTCGGGAACTGGAGCTTCGGCGATTACTTCAAACGGGAGGCAATCGATTGGGCGTGGGAGCTGGTGGTTGGCCGGTGGAAGCTGCCACCCCAGCGCCTCTACGCGACCGTCTACAAACCGGGGCCGGGCGAGCCGGCGCAGTTCGACCAGGACGCACATGATTTCTGGGTCGAAAAATTTCGCGAAGCTGACCTCGATCCCGCGGTGCACGTCGTTAACGGCAACAAACAGGATAATTTCTGGATGATGGGCGATACCGGCCCGTGCGGCCCGTGCTCGGAGCTGCATGTCGACCTGACGCCGGATGGCGATACTCGCGGCGCGCTGGTTAATGCCGGCGATCCGCGTTGCATTGAGATCTGGAACCTTGTTTTCATTCAGTTCAACGCGGATGCCGGAGGGACATTCTCGCCATTGCCGCAGCGCCATGTCGATACCGGCATGGGTTTCGAGCGGGTCACGGCGATGATCCAGGGCACCAAGGGCTGGACCGATTTCACCGGCACAATTTCGAATTACGAGACCGACGTTTTCCGCCCGATCTTTGACGAGATCGAGAAGCTGAGCGGGAAACGCTATTTCTCCACGCTGCCAAAGCCGGGCAGCACAGGCGAAAACGAGCAGGAGAAGACCGACGTCGCCTTCCGCGTCGTTGCCGATCACATCCGCACACTTACCTTTGCTGTCGCAGACGGCATTCAGCCAAGCAACGAAGGACGTGGGTACGTGTTGCGGCGTATTCTGCGGCGGGCGGTACGTTACGGGCGTTCGTTAGGCTTTCACGAGCCATTCTTTTTCAGACTTGTCGATGTGCTCGTTTGCACGATGGGCGAGGTCTTTCCCGAGCTGCGCGACAAGCAGCAACTCGTCCGTGACACGATTCGGCGGGAGGAGGAATCGTTTAATCACACGCTGGATCGCGGCATCGAGCTATTTGAGCGTGAAGTCACGCGAGCGCAGAACGTCTCCGCTGAGTTGGCGTTTCGTCTGTATGACGAACAAGGCTTTCCACTCGATCTGACTGAGCTGATGGCCCGTGAGCGTGGGCTGGCCGTTGACGTCGGCGGCTTTGAAAAACTGATGGACGAGCAGCGCGAGCGGGCGCGCAAAGCTCAGAAGAAACAGGTCATTACCGTCGAAGACGGAACGCTCGACGTGATGGCGACGGAGTTCCTCGGTTACGAATTTCTCGAGACGGAAGCGGTTGTTGAAGCGGTCCTGCCGGGGCGCTCGTCCGGCGAGCTGAACATCGTGCTCGATCGCACGGCGTGTTACGCCGAAATGGGCGGCCAGGTCGGCGACCGTGGATTGCTGCACGTCCCCGGACACGATCGCACCGAGGTGGGTCAGCTCGTCATTGCTGACACTCAGAAGCGCGGCGACGTTTTTGTCCACATCAGCGCGCTGCGCGAGGGCCGCGCGCCAGAGCCTGGCGAGGCGGTGCGTGTTGCAGTCGATACCGGGCGGCGAAATCCGATTCAGCGCCACCACACCGTGACGCACTTATTGCACTGGGCGTTGCACGGAGTGGTCTCGTCTAACGCGGTGCAGAAGGGGAGTTACGTGGGGCCAGAGAAGTTGACCTTCGACTTTTCGAGCGCGGCGCTTACTCACCAGCAGGTGCGCGACGTTGAGAAGCTCGTGAACGAAAAGATTGCGGAGAACGCACCGGTCTCGTGGACGGAGATTCCGTACGGCGAGGCGAAGCAGCGTTCCGACATCCAGCAGTTCTTCGGCGACAAATACGGAGATGTCGTGCGTGTCGTGCAGATCGGCGGCAGGCCTAACGAATTGAACGGTTACTCGATGGAATTGTGTGGCGGCACACACGTGCGACAAACGGGCGACATACAGTTCTTCAAGATTGTCGGCGAAGGCGCGATAGCAGCGGGCATTCGACGCATCGAAGCGGTCGCCGGGGACGAGGTGCTGAACTGGGCCGACCGAGAAGCAGCGAAACAGGACGAGAAATTGGCGACGCTCTCACGCAAGAAGTCATCGCCCGGTAATCTCGCAGCTTTTGTGAAGAGCGATGCAGCTTCCGCAGTGACATCGATCGAGCACCGCGCGGCGCAGCTGAAACAAATAGAGAATGAAGTTCACGAATGGGAGAAGCAGCAGGCCAAAGCCGCGGAAAGCGAACTGCGTGATCGCGCGGTGAGCATTGCCGATCAGCTCGCGGAGCAGAATGCGTCGAGCGGCGCAATTGTGAGCGAATTAAAGGATGCCGACGGGGCGCTACTCCAGGCAATTGTCGATCGACTAAAAACAAAGGTTCAGGTGCCGATTCTCCTGGCCGGCGCTACGAATGGCCGCGTGGACCTGGTCGCGAGCATCCCAAGTTCCATGACGGCGAAGCTACGCGCGAATGAACTCGTCCAGCAGGTCGCGATCATCCTCGGGGGAAAGGGCGGGGGACGTCCGGATAATGCGCGCGGCTCGGGCAAGGACGCGGGCAGGTTGCCGGACGCGCTGGCGAAAGCACGCGAGCTGATCGGCCTGTAGCGGACGGGGCAGGAACGTCGCGCTGTAGCTGTCTTATGCCGGCAGCAGGATCGTCACCAACGCGGTGATGCCGACCGCGAGAACGAGGATGATCAGGTAGGTGAACCCTCCGACGAGAAACTTCACCACACTAAAGAACCAGCTCTGCGGGTAGACACGGCGGATTGAAAGGAACACCTGCACCAGCATCGTGATGGAAAGAATAAAGGCGACGAGCGCGCGCGCTGTTTGCGACCACTCGCCGAGAGCGAGCCCGATCAGTGTGATCACGAGCACGCCGACATAAACGAAGCTGTGGATGTGCAGTGCGTAGACGAGATGCTCGACGTAATAACGCCCGCGCCGCACGTACAGAATTTTGAGCACCAAAGCGAAAAGCGGAATACAACAAAGCATCATCGTCGGGATGTTGTTGCGCAGCGTTTCCAGGAACAGTTTTGTTTTGCTGCCGTCCCCGCCGACCTTGTCCTTGACCCGTTTCTGAAGCCAGAGTTCGAAAGGTGATTTCGGTTTGCTGTCGTCGCCTATTTGAACGTCGATTGGCGGCGCCGCTGGCACGACCGGCGGCGCAATCGCCGGCCCGGTTGGTTGCGCCTCGCCTTCTGCCGGAGGCGGGGACGGTGGGGGCGCTTTCGGAATCCTCGCGAGCGCTGCTTTCAATTTCGCCCTGTCCTCACGCTTCATCGCGGTCCTCATTTTATCGGCCACGGCGGAGTTGATAATCTGTTTGAGCTCGGCACGCTCCTCAGCGTTGATCGTGCCGTTCTTTTCTGTAATTCGGGCCCGCAAGGCATCGATTTTTGCCTGCTGATCCGACGGCAATGCGGAGTCCGGCCCCGTCAGCTTGGCAAGTGTAGCGCTGATTTGAGCGCGATCCTCGGGCCTCAATTCGAGCGGCCCTTCCGCTTTTAGCGGGACAAACTTAATCATCAGGAAAAAAGCAATACTCGCGAGCAGGTAGAGCCGCAGCGGGTGGACATAACTCGCACGCCGGCCGGCATTGAAGTCGTTGGTCAAGCGCCACGGCCGGGTGAGAAGAATCCAGATCGTGCTAAGGAACTTTGTATCCCAGTTAAGAAAGGAATCGGCCGCGTCAATAAGCACCCGCCAAAGGGAGCGCCGATAGTCGATCGCGTGCTGCCCGCATTGGGCGCAATACGGGCCGCTCAGAGTCGCGCCGCAATTTTCGCAATGCGTTAGTGTCCGTTCGTGTTCGCGCCGTTTGCGCCGTCGCCGCCCGCGGCGACCTTCCGACGTCGCATCAATGGCGGCGTCACCCAGGATGAATTCCGTCGTCTCCTCGGACATTGCCGTGACGATAGGAAATCCGACCGCACGCGTCGATCTCAGAGATGATTGACGCGACGATATTCAGTCGATAGCAAGGGCGCATGAAGCGTCATAAATTCACTATTGCTCTGGTGACTCTGCTCGCGATCGCGACGCCAGTTCTGGCCGACCAGGCGAACATGCAGGAGGCGATCAGCCATCTGCGTGCAGCCCGTGCTTCGCTGGAGCGAGCCGAGCGGAACAAGGGTGGCCATCGCGAGCGCGCGCTCGAGCATGTGAACGCCGCGATCAGGGAGGCTGAAGCGGGTGTCGCTTTCGCACGCGGCCGCCACTGACGGATTCTTGAGACGATTGCAGTGTTGGCTTCGTTCCGGCTAGATCGCAGCCCAGACGCGATGGACGTCGTCATGGTCTTCCAGCGTCTGGAGGAAGTGCAGCACGTCGGTCCGGTCGGCGTCTTGTAAATCTGGAACGGTTTTCGCCGAGTAGCCGAGTTCGCTCGTCACCACCTTCCAGCCGTTCGCCGCCAGCCACTGGCTGACAGAGTGCAGGTCCGCGCGGTCAGTGGTCAGACGTGCACCGGTTGTTCCCAACGGTATGTCGTCGTTCTGCGCGCCAGAGAGCGGTTCGACGTTTTGCGCGCCTGCTTCAATCGCCGCCGCTTCGATGTCCGCATTCGTATCAGCGTGATGCGCCTCGACGATCCCGACATGATCGAAAAGAAACTTGTTACTGCCGGGCGTGCCAAGCTGCCCGCCCTTCTTGAAGAGGACGCGGATTTCCGGCGCGGTGCGGTTGTTATTGTCGGTCAGGACCTCGACGATAATCGGCACCTTGTGGGGCGCGTAACCTTCAAAGACGACGTGCTCCATCACCAGTTTTTCGCCGCCGATGCCTGCGCCCTTCTTGATCGCGCGCTCGATCACATCACGTGAGACGCTGGCTTTCCGCGCTTTCTCAATCGCTGCGAAGAGCCGCGCGTTCGCGTTCGGATCAGCCCCGCCGAGCTTCGCCGCCACCGAGATTTCCTTAACCAGTTTACCCGTGACCAGACCTTTCCTCAGGCCCGCGACTTCGCGCTTCGCATGCAGCCATTGGCGACCCATGCAGCCGCAGTAGCACGCAGTCCGGCGCGCGACAAGGCAGCGCCGTCAGTCGCGGAAGATGAAAAGCGCGCCGCTCAGGACTGCGCCTAACGAGTAGAGAAGCAAATCACTCGAGACAAAGTACGGATAACCCATCAGAGCGAGGCCGATGAACATCGTTTTCCAAACCTTCATGCGCTTGCCGTAGATGAAGGCGATGAAGCCGACTGAGCCGAAGAGGAACCCGCCGATCAGTTGTGTGCTACCGAAGTCGGGCATGTCTTCGATATAGCTAGACGCAAGCCAAACGGCCGTTCTACGATCGCCGCTTTGTCACGCGGAGATGCCCGCAGCGAGCGGTCGCCTGACGAAATCTAAACGTGGCCTCGCGACTTCTCAGAACGAAAAGCCCGGAGCTGTTGATCCGCGAATCGGAAGCGCCTGATCGCCTGATGAAGCGGTCGCTGCGCGCTTTTGATGTCACCTGTCTTGGGATCGGCGCGATTATCGGCGCTGGAATTTTCGCGCTCGCGGGAACGGCAGCAGCCGGTGAACTACCGACGAATTCTTTCTGGAAAACCCCCGTGCTTAGCTACATCCAGGCAATCCTTGCCCATGTCGATGTCGTCGGCGGCAGGCCGGCGGCGGGACCAGCGGTCGTGCTCTCATTCGTCGTGGCGGCAGTCGCCTGCGGGTTTGCCGCGCTTTGTTACGCGGAATTGGCCGCAATGATTCCGGTCTCGGGGTCGGCTTACACTTATTCCTACGCGACCCTTGGCGAGATCATCGCGTGGGTCATCGGGTGGGACCTGATCCTCGAGTACGCCGTAGGCAACATGGCGGTCGCGGTCGGTTGGTCCGGCTACTTTGTGAAACTCTGCGGCAGCCTCTTCGGATTGAAATTTCCGCTCTGGGCCGTGACCGACACCGAGACGGCGAAGACGGTGATCGCATCCGGAGGTGCGGCCTTGCAGGATTTTTCTTCGACGGCGTTGCCGAGTATCGCGGGCCACGCCTTTGCTCTGAACCTGCCCGCCTTCGTCATCGTCGCCGCCGTCACCATACTTCTTATCTATGGCATCCGTGAAAGCGCGACGACGAACACCACCATCGTGCTGATCAAGGTGGCGGTGGTCGTTTTCTTCATAGCATTCGGCGCTTTCATGGTGCACCCGACGAACTGGCATCCGTTCATGCCCTCTGGTTTTGCGGGCGTGTTGACCGGCGGCGCGATCGTCTTCTTCGCCTTCATTGGCTTCGACGCTGTCTCCACGACGGCGGAGGAAACGCGCAATCCACAGCGCGATCTGCCTATCGGGATGATCGCGAGCCTCAGCATCTGCACGGTGCTGTATGTGCTCATGTCGGGCGTGCTCACCGGGATCAAAAAATACACCGTTTACCTCGGCGATTCGTCTGCGGTCGCGACCGCCTTCGCGAGCAAACCGTGGGCGCAAGCGCTCGTCAGCGCCGGGGCGCTCGCCGGCCTGACCTCTGTGTTGCTCGTCTTCCAGCTGGGGCAGCCGCGCATTTTCATGGCCATGGCGCGTGACGGATTGCTGCCGCGGTATTTCGCCCGCATCCATCCGCGCTTCCGCACTCCGCACGTCACCACGATCTGGACGGGTGTGATCGTCGGCGGCGTCGCCATGATCACTGACATCGGCTCGCTCTCCGACCTGACGAACATCGGCACGCTGTTCGCTTTCGTCCTCGTGTGTCTCGGCGTCATCATGCTACGGCGGTCCGATCCCGCTCGCCGTCGCCCGTTCCGGGTTCCGCTCGTACCGATCTTTCCGATTATCGGTGTGCTCCTTTGCTTTGTGCTGATGCTGAGCCTGCCGTTCGAAACGTGGGCGCGCTTCATCGGGTGGCTGCTCATCGGTCTCGTGATCTATTTTGCCTATAGCATTCGCCACAGTCGCCTCCAGCGCGGCTTGGATGCCGGCGACACGGAAGCCGTCGTGCCGCCAATCATTAAGACGTGAGTTGGAAGGGACATCGCACTGCGACGTCCCTCCCTAGTCTTTGTGCGACTTGTCGTAGAAGAAGATGTTGATCAGGAGAATGACACCTGACGTCGCAGCACCGAGAAAAAACAGAATCGCGAGCCCCGGATATCCCCAGATTCGGAATGTCGTTTCGACTCTCATGAGCATCGCCGCGCCGATGATCATGGCCGCGATGATGAGACCGACGGTGATCCGGTTTGCTACTTTCTGAAACCCGAGGATCAGCGTCTTCTCGTCGATAGCGTCGACATTCAGCTTGAGCTCGTTGCGGGAAATTACGTCGATGATTTTGTTCACGCGCGAGGGCAGGCGCTGGAGCAAATCTTTCACTTCGAGAAGGCTGCTGAAGACGTTGCCGGGCGATAGCGTCTTGATCACGCGGCGCTCGAGAATCTCGGCTGCATGCCGGCGGATCGCAGCGTTGGGATCGAACCGCGGCTCGAGTGCGCGGCCAACCTGATCGAGATTGAGCAGCGTCTTGCCCAGCATCGTCATTTCCTGTGGCACCCGCACATTCGTCTCAGCCGCCACCGTAGTGACCTCCAGCACCAGCCGACCGACCTGCATCTGCTCGACGGTCGCGCTTTTCTGCACCGCGACGATCTCCGAAACACGCCGCGTAAATCCTACTTCGTCAAAATCCGGTTTCGGCTGGCCGATTTTGATCGCCGTCTGGGCCGCTTCCTCACCGCGTCCTTCGGCGACCGCGAGCAGCAGTTGGAGCAGGTCCTCCTGCATCCGCGGCATGATCCGTCCGACCATCCCCAGGTCGATCAGTGCGACCCGGTAATCGTCGGTCAGGAAAACGTTGCCCGGATGAGGGTCGGCGTGAAAGAAGCCGTCGACCAGGATCTGTTTGAGGTAGGCGCGAAACAGTTCGTCCGCGCGGGCTTCACCGTCGAATTCCATCCGCGCCAGCGGGCTCATCTCGGTGACTTTGCGGCCGGGGACGTAATCCATGGTCAGGACCCGCTCGGTGCAATAATCGGCGATCGGTGCGGGTACGATGATGCTCGGGAATTCGCGCAGGTTCTCGCCGAAAGTCCGGAGGTTGATCGCCTCCTGCCGGTAATCGAGCTCGCGGAGCAAGCTCTTGCGCATCTCGTCCAGCATGCGCGAGAACTCGTATTTCTTCCCGAATTCGGTGTGTCCGTCGAGGAACTCGGCGATCTCGTCAAGCGCGTCGAGGTCTTCGAACATTCGCTCGCGGATGTTTGGCCGCTGCACTTTGACTGCGACACGACGCCCGTCGCGAAGGCGCGCCAGATGTACCTGGCCGAGTGATGCCGAGGCCGTCGGTTGATCGTCGAATTCCGAGAACGCTTTCGACATCCGGACACCGAGCTCGGAAGTGACGATGCGCTCAACCTCGGCAAAGCTGAACGGCTCGACTTTGTCCTGAAGCCGCTCGAGCGCCTCCAGGTAGGCGCGGGGCATTAATTCGACGCGGGTCGAGAGCAGCTGGCCCACCTTGACGAAAGTCGGGCCAAGTTTCTCGAGGTCGTCCGCGAGCTGGTCGGCCTTTGACGCTTCCTCCGGCGTGACATGTTGCTCGGCCGCGAGTGTCTGCTCGAGCCCGGCACTCTTCACGATGTCGGAGCGTCCGTACTTTGCGAGCAGCGCCGCGATTTGCCCGTAGCGCTTCAGGTGTTGCGGCTTAAGCGAAATAGCCATGCAACTGTAGAACGGAACTCGACAGCAAAACGGCCTCACCGTGTCGATGAGGCCGTGGTGAAACGCGACCTCCCCGCGCATTCAGGGCGCGCGGAGGATCCAGCTCTGGTTTGCTAAGCTGCTTTCTTGTAGCTGACGCGGTCGTCCTCTTCCAGCCAGTCAAACAGTGGTGTCGTCTTCGGGTCCTGGCCGGTGGACTTGATTGCATCGACGTACCACTCGCGTTTCTCCGGATCGTCGTGCGGATTCGCCGCCAGCATCTGCTCGCACCACTGGCGCTTCTCCTCCTCCGATTTGCGCTCGCCGTTATCCTCAACCCAGCGCGCGATCTCTTCGTCGCTCGCGCCGCCCTCCACGACCGCTTTGAAGTCGTCGCCTTTGATGCCTTTCCAGCCGAAGAGCATGTTGTCGAGCGGACAGTCGAAATGATACTCGCCGATGTTGCCCCAGAGTAGTGCGCGGCATTTGTCGATCGTACGGCCGAGAATCACGTAACCGCCGACTTTCACTTTCGGACTGCGCGGCGCTTCCTTGGTCAAATCTTTGCCAGTTTTGTTTGCGTTCATCCCAAGAGCGTAGAACCGCGCGCCGCAGTCGCAAGTTTATGCGCGCGAATCGCCGCGGTATCACGAACTGACTGCATATGAGTCAAACAAGCGAAATGGTTTCCACGATCAATGGGTTGATCGAGACATTAAAAGACGGGCAGGAAGGCTTCCGTCAGGCCTCTGAGGCAGTGAAGGATTCGATGCTCAAATCGCTCTTCAGCGAGTATTCACTCCAGCGGGCGAAGTTCGCCGGTGAACTTCAGAACGAAGTGATTCGGTCGCTGGGCGAATCCAAGCCGGAGGAGAGCAGCAGCGCGGCCGGCGCGATGCACCGCGCCTGGATCAATCTGAAAGGCGCGCTCACGTCCGGTGACGACCACGCGATTCTTGCCGAGTGCGAACGCGGCGAGGATTCCGCCATTCACGAATACAAGGAAGCGATGGAGGAAGAAAATCTCTCCGCGCCGCTTCGTGAGATCGTGTCGCGGCAGTACACCGATGTGAAAGCAGCGCACGATCGGGTGAAAGCGTTGCGCGATCAGCGCGAGAACGGCTGAACCTTTCGGGCCTGCAGGTCGGCGTCTGGCCGGCCTCGCTTCGTCACGAGTTTCGGCAGTCATAGACCGCCGCTACAGTTGCGCTATGTCGAGCGCACGCGAGGGAGCCGATCGCGTCAGTTTGCTGATCGGCGGTGCGGTCGGTCGCACTCACCTCTTATCCGCCACGCTGGCGATACTACTCGTGGCGAACGCGACCGCCGCTGAGAAGCTCGATGTGCCGCCCTCGGGCAAGCTGTATCAGGGTCTGTATTTCGACGAGCCGGCGAAAGGCAAGGACCCGACTGAGCACGACATCAAACCGGACGACGTTGCCCGGTTTGAAAACACTGTAGGGAAAAAGGCCAGCTGGGTGTTTTTCTCCGACAACTGGTTTGAGGATCGCGCCTTTCCCACGACCGCGTGCACTTGGATTCGCGATTTGGGGAAGGTCCCCTACGTCCGCCTGATGTTGCGCTCGGATGCGGAACAGCAGCATGCCGAGAAGCTGTTCACGCTCGCGAATATCATCGCGGGCAAATTTGATGATGATCTCCGCGCGTGGGCGCACTCTGCAAAGGCGTTCGGCTCGCCAATTCTGATCGAGTGGGGCACGGAGCCGAACGGCGACTGGTTTTCCTGGAACGGCAAATGGAACGGCGGACCCAAAGAAGGTCCGGCACGCTACGTCGCCGCCTATCGTCGCATCGTCGAGGTGATGCGTCGCGAAGGCGCCGACAACCTGCAGTGGGTCTGGCACGTGAACTGGCTCGACGAGCCGGAAGCGAAATGGAACGCCTTCGAGAACTATTTTCCGGGCGCGGAGTATTGCGATTGGGTGGCGCTCAGCGCCTACGGGCCGACAACGCCGCGGACGCGCGACGGAACCGAGAGTTTTCGCTTCAAGATGAAAACCGCCTATGCACGATTGACGAAGATCGCGCCGGCAAAGCCGGTCATCATCTCGGAATTCGGTTGCGCATTAAATCATCGCAGCGTTGATGCGGCAGAGTGGGCCAGGTCGGCACTTGAGGATCTGCTCTCGGGTCGATGGCCGGCGGTGATCGGCTTCTGCTGGTGGAATGAGTCGTGGGAGAATGACGACACCGTGAGCCACAACACCGACATGAACATCCTGCATGACGACAGTCTGACGAATGTCTTTCGTGAGGAGCTGGCGAAGCACGCCGATAAACTGCAGGAGACGCCGATTATCTCTCCGCGCTAGCGTCCACGTCATTGCGAGCAGAGTCGAGGAATCTCCGCTACTGAACGCGAGAACGTCTCGACTTCGCTCGACATGACAATTAGCCGCCGCACATTCTGTCATGGTCAACATTTCCATCGAGTACACCGGCGACCTGCATTGCGACGCGGTTCACGGGCCATCGAAATCGCAGATCTCGACCGACGCGCCAGCGGACAACAAAGGCAAAGGCGAATCGTTCTCGCCGACCGACCTGGTTGCGACCGCTCTCGGTACGTGCATGAGCACGATTATGGGAATGAAAGCGGAGGAGCTGGGCGTCAATCTGCGCGGGATGAAAGTCACCGTGCAGAAGGAGATGTCGAACGATTCGCCACGTCGGATCGTCGGCCTGCCGAGCGAGGTCCACATCCCGTTGGCGCCGGACAATCCCCATCGCGAAGCGCTCGAGCAGGCAGCGTTGAATTGCCCGGTGCACAAAAGCCTTCCGCCGGAAATCGATCGGCCGACGAAATTTTTCTGGGAGGGTTAACGTACGCTTGACGGTCGGCCCGCCTTACTGCCCGAGAACCCAGGCGAAGATTAAAGGCGCGCAAATCGTCGCGTCGCTTTCGATGACGAACTTGGGAGTCGAAGCGGCGAGTTTACCCCAGGTAATTTTCTCGTTCGGCACCGCGCCGGAGTAGCTGCCGTAGCTGGTCGTTGAATCGCTGATCTGGCAGAAATAGCCCCACAGCGGCACCGCCGTGCGTTCGAGGTCCTGATGCAGCATCGGTACGACGCAAATGGGGAAATCGCCTGCGATCCCGCCGCCGATCTGGAAAAATCCAATTGAGCCCTCCCGGTTGCGCAATCCTTTGGCGGTCTTCGTGTAGTACTCTGCCAGCCACGTCATGTATTCGATGCCGGTGCGCACGGTGTGCACGTTCTTAACGTCGCCACGCAAGACCGCCGCGGCATACATGTTGCCAAGGGTCGCATCCTCCCAGCCGGGCACGACAATGGGCAGGTTCTTCTCGCACGCCGCCACCATCCAAGAGTTCTTCGGGTCGATCTGATAGCTCTTCTTCAGCTTCCCGCTGCGAAGGATCTTATACATGAACTCATGCGGGAAATAACGTTCTCCCGCGCGGTCGGCCGCCGTCCATTCTTCGAGCACGGCCTTCTCGATCCGCCGCATCGCTTCCATCTCAGGGATACACGTGTCGGTCACCCGATTCATGTGCCGGCCGAGCAGTTGCTGCTCGTCTTCTGGCGTGAGCTGCCGGTAATGCGGCACGCGCTCGTAGTGGTCGTGCGCGACGAGATTGAAGATATCCTCCTCCAGGTTCGCGCCGGTGCAGACGATCAGGTGCACCTTGTCGCGCCGGATCATTTCCGCCAGCGAGATGCCCAGTTCGGCTGTCGACATCGCGCCCGCGACAGTCATCAGCATCTTGCCACCCGCGGCGAGGTGCGCCTCGTAACCCTTGGCGGCGTCGAGGAGCGCGGCCGCATTAAAGTGACGATAATTCCTGGCGATGAATTTCGAGACCGGACCCTTTGTCGCGGCGAGAGCGGCGTTGATCTCCTCAGGGCTTTTCGACGGCCGTTTGGCTTTCATCGGCTGGGAACTTCGGTCAGGCGGGATAGAGCCATCGCATGTAATCGCGTACCCCTTCTTCGAGTGGGTAGCGCGGTTCATAGCCAAGTGCGGCCCGGGCGCGACTCAAGTCCGCCTGTGTGAAATTTTGATAATGGGCGTGCGGGTTGTCGATGTATTCGGGTTCGAAGTTCGTACCGAGCGATTTGTTCAAAATCTGCACGAGCTCGTTGAAGGAGCGCGCCTGACCGAAACCGAGGTTGTAGATCCCGCTCTCCTTCGCGTTCATCGCAGCCATCGTGCCGGCCACGACATCCTTTACGTAAACGAAATCGCGCTGTTGCTCGCCATGTTTGAAAATGCGCGGCCGCTGGCCGCGTTTCATCTGCTGTGACAGGTGATAGATCATGCTCGCCGGCACCCCCTTGTGCGCCTCGCGCGGACCGTAAACGTTGAAATAGCGCAAGCCGACGACCAGCCACGCTGGTGTCTCGCGCGCGCAGCGTGTCGCGAGATTGTCCATCATCGCTTTCGAAAACGCGTAGACATTATTCGGTGCGGCTTCGCTGCCTTCCACGCTGGCCGAGGTAGCCGAACCGTAAGTCGAGGCGGATGAAGCGAATACGACACGGGTCCGTGTCGGCCGGGCAAAATTCAGCAGTCGCCGGAAGCTTTCCACATTTTCGTGCACCTGTTCGAACTGGTCGTGATTCGTCGTGTCGGTGATCGAGGCGAGATGAAAAATCGTGTCGAACCGCTCGTCGCCGAACTGGCTCTTCCAATCGAGCGTGGCGAGGTCCTGCGCGATGAAATCGCCTTTGTAGCCGGCGAGATTCTTGAAGTCGCCCGACCGAAAATCATCAATCACCGTCAGGTGCGCCTTGGGGAATGTGTCCTGCAGGGTCAGGGCCAGGTTAGAAGCGATAAAGCCGGCGCCGCCGGTCACGAGCAGGTTCGAGGCAGAATCGGGAGCTGTCCGCATTGCGTGGGATACTTGAGTCTTGAACTCGCGAGCGCAAGAGGGTAATCCAGCGGCAGTTCTTTGCGAGTTTGACCCCGACAGTTCGGGGTTGATCAGTGGATCGGCGCGAGAAATCCGGTGCAAACCCGGAGCAGTTGCGCTGCTGTAACTGGATACAACTTCCCACGGGCCAATTGCCGCGAAAGCGGCGGTGAAGGCGGGGAGAAGGTCGAAGCAGTTGAGAGCCTCTCAATCGCTTCAGCAAGCCAGGAGCCAGAATATTCGCGCCTTCCACCTCATTCGTGCGCGTGAGTGCGCGCGCGAAAAAACTTCTTCGCAAAAAAGAAGAATGAGAGATGACGTGCCGCAACTACCGGTTCGCCGCTCTCGAACCGGAGGACCAGTTGTGCGGAAAATTCAGGTCTTGTTCGCAGCAGCGTTCGCCTGCTGCGTTACGTCAGAAAAAGTCTATTCACAGGATGCGGCCGCGGTCGCATTGAGCGTCAACGAATCCGAGTCGGAGCCGATCGTCGTCACGGCGACGCGCCTCGATACTCCGCTGGACGAATCGCCGGCTTCGGCCAGCATCATTAGCTCGGAGTTTTTGGAGGAACATCAAACGCGCCGGGTCGTCGATGCGCTGCGGGAGGTGCCGGGCCTTTCGGTGGTGCAGACCGGCCCGCCGGGTCAGCTCACTTCGGTCTTCACGCGCGGTTTACGCAGCGAGCATACGCAGGTCTTGATTGACGGAATTCCCATCAACCAGGGCCTGCAAGGGGCGTTCAACTTCGCCGATCTCACCATCGATGATGTCGACCATATCGAAGTCGTGCGCGGGCCGCAGAGCACATTGTATGGACCGCGCGCTCTCGCCGGCGCAATCCAGATTTTTACAAGGCGCGGTAGCGGTGAAACGGGCGCCGGCTGGGGATTTGAGGGCGGCTCGTTCAACAGCACCCGCGAATTTCTGGAGAGCAGCGGCCAATTGCGTGACTTCGATTACTCGTTAGGCGCGAGCCGGTTCGACAGCGATTTCGAGCGGCCGAACAACGAGTATCGCAACACGTCCAGCGTGGCGAACGTCGGCTGGTCGCCTGACGAGCAACTGCGCATCAGCAGCTTGTTCACCTATTCGGTCGCCGATACGGGGAATCCCGGGTCCGTTCTCGCGCCGCGTCCACGCGATAATTTTTTAACCGAGCGATGGCTGCTCGGGCCGCACATCGAATTTCATCCTGTTGAGTGGTGGGATCACAAGCTCATTTTCAGCTATGACCACGAGCGGCAGATCAACAATCCCAATGAGGATTTCTTCGTCGGGCCGACGCGGGCGGTGTTCGAGCGGACCCAGGTGGATTATCAGAACGACATCCACGCGACCGCATGGCTCACCTTAACCAGCGGGTTCTTCTACAGTCGCCTCAACGCCGGCCAGGAGAGGCCATTCGTGTCGCAAGCGTTCGGAACACAGCCAACCTTCGTGAGCGATCACACCGTCGAAACCGCGGCGTTCGTCCAGGCGAGCATCACACCGTTCGACGGGCTGAACATTGTCGGCGGCGGCCGTTACGATCATTTCAATCAGTTCGGCGACATCTGGACCTGGCGGGTGGCGGGCAGTTACACATATCGGCCGAGCGGCACGACTGTTCACTCCAGCATTGCGACGGGATTTAGCCCGCCGAGCAGCCAGGACAAAATATTCGGCAACAACTTCGGGCTCGAACCGGAGCGAGACCTCGGCTGGGACGCTGGAATCACACAGCGGTTGTGGACCGACCGCGTCACTATCGGCGCGACCTATTTCCACAATGATTTGTCGAACGTAATCGGCTTCAACGGCCTCTTTGAGACGCTGAATCTGGGGGCGGCGCGGACCCAGGGAATCGAACTGGAAATGCACGCGCGGCCGATGACCGACCTGACACTGATCGCGACCTACACTTATCTCGACGCGGAGAAAACATCCGCCGCGGAAATTTCACAGCCGCAGGGGGCGCGATTGCCGCGGCGGCCGCGCAATGAAGGTTACGCATCAGCTTCGTACCTCTGGTTCAAAAAACTCAGGACCACGGTCGAGGCGAAGTTCGTGAATGCGCGCGAGGAACTGAACTTTGGCGGCCCGAATTTCGATATCGAGGACTACGCCTTCCTCAATATCGCAGTCGAATACGACGTAAATGCGAACCTCTCGATCTTCGCCCGCATCGACAACCTGACCGATGAGCAATACGCGGAGGTCTTCGGATTTCCGGCCCTCGGCCGCGCTGCCTACGGCGGATTCAAAGTACGGTTCTAACCGAGGAATTGTCATTCCGAGCGAAGTCGAGGAATCTTCGTTGCAGGAATGAGGGAGATGTCTCGACTTCGCTCGACATGACACCGCTGCTCTATTGCATAATCGGCGCGCTCGGAGGCGCGCTACTCGTGCTTGCAATTGGCGCTCTATGGCGGAGCCGCCGCCGGGACTCGGTGGTCCTGGCGAATGCTCGCACGGTTGAAGACGACGTCGTGAAGCGATTGGAAGCGGTCGACAGGCTCCTTCGTGACGAATTCTCGCGAAACCGGGAGGAGGCCGGCGTCGCAGCCAAGGCGCAACGCGAGGAACTGGGCGCTTCGATAGACAAGGTGCGATCGGCGGTCGATCTGCGTTTGAAAGAGCTCCAGCAGGACAACGCGCAGCAGATCGACAAGATGCGCGCAACCGTTGACGAGAAACTGCAGGGCACACTCGAGAAGCGGCTCGGCGAATCGTTCAAGCTGGTGAGCGAGCGGCTCGAACAAGTGCATCAGGGGTTGGGCGCAATGCAGCAACTGGCGAGCGATGTCGGCGGATTACAGAAGGTGCTGACCAACGTCAAAACGCGCGGCGGCTGGGGGGAAGTCCAGCTGGGTTCGCTACTCGAGCAGGTGCTCACGCGCGATCAGTTCGAGCGTAACGTGCAGATCCGGGCCGAGAGTGGTGAGCGGGTCGATTACGCGATCAGACTGCCGGGCGATGAAAATGGCGCGCCGGTCTGGCTGCCGATTGACGCCAAGTTTCCGACTGAGGATTACCAGCGGCTCGTCGCGGCGCAGGAGCAGGGGAATACCGGCGCGATTGACGACGCGATGAAGTCACTCGAAACGCAACTGCGCAAGGCGGCGAAGGATATTTGCGGCAAGTACATCAATCCGCCGCAAACGACCGATTTCGGGATCATGTTCCTGCCGACCGAAGGGCTTTACGCAGAGGCAATCCGGCGCGTCGGACTGGTCGAACAGGTGCAGCGCGAATGCCGGGTCGTCTTCGCCGGACCGACCACGCTGGCGGCGTTGCTCAATAGCCTGCAGATGGGCTTCCGCACCCTGGCCATCCAAAAGAGCTCGAGTGAAGTCTGGAACCTCCTCGCCGGCGTGAAAAACGAATTTCGCAAGTTCGGCGAGGCGCTCTCCGCGGTGAAAGACAAGCTCGATCAGGCCGCGCGCAAAATGGAGGATGTAGATGTCCGCTCCCGCGCGATTACTAAGAAATTGCAGCGCGTAGAAGAATTGCCTGCGAACCCCCAGCCGCTCTTTCCCGATTTACTCGGGCGCACTGACGATGACTGAGATGGAGGGCGACGCTCCGTCGTCGCGATGATTGAACCGCGGCGGACGCACTAGAGCACGGCATCCCACTGTGCTTTGTCTTTCAGCAGCACTTCCCGGAGGAGACGGACAGGCAGCATGCCGTGGTCGAGGACGGCGTCGTGGAATTTCTCCAGGTTGAACGCGTCCCCTTCCTGCGCCTTGCAATCATTGCGCAGCTTGAGGATTTGGAGCTTGCCGAGGGTGTAACTCAGGTATTCCGGATTGAACGTTCCGCGCATGGCTTCGGCGCGCGCTGGCTTCTCTTCGTAATAGCAGTTGTCCTGGAAGAATTTGGTCGCCTCCTCAACGGACATGTTCTGAGTGTGCATTTTGACGGACACGCAGAGCCGACAGAGGCGGAGCAGCGCCTCATCCGCCTGTGCCATTCGGTACTTGGCGGCGCGTTTGATCTCCTCGTCGGTCGGCTGCGGATTGGGACTGCTGCCGAAGCCGTCGTCCACCACCATCTGCTCACAGTAATGTGCCCAACCTTCGATGAACGCGGCGCTACCGAAGATCTTCTCCACCTTCGAGGCCTTCGATGCGCTGAGATGAAGAAACTGCACGTAATGGCCGGGATATGCTTCATGAATCGTGACCACGTCGGCGGTGTAATAATTGAATGAAGTGAGCCATTCATCCTTCTGCTCCTGCGGCCAATCGGATTCAGTTGGTGTGACGTAATAGTAGGCTTCGGTCGCTTTTTTCTCGAACGCGCCGGGGGTATCCATGGAGGCGAAACTCGTTGCGCGGCGATAGGACGGCGTCTCCTTCAATTGTGCGCGCACCTCCGACGGAATCGTAACGAGCTTCCGGTCGATCACGTATTGCCGGATCGAGTCGAGGTGTTTCGCGATCTCGGCCAGGAGATTCTCCGCCGTGGGGTGTTCGTTCTGAATCTGCTTGAAGATCTCCGCCGCGGGCTTGTCCGGATCAATCTTCTTTGCGGCCTCGGCGAACACCTCCTGTTCGCGTTTCAGTTCGGCCATTCCGATCTCGAGAATCTTTTCCGGCGGCAAATCCACCAGCTCAGTTTGGGCGAGCAATTTTTGATACTTTTGCGGGCCGAGCGCAAATGGAGCGGTTGCTTTCGGCAGCCGCTCTTTCTCGAGCCAGCTCGCGTAGTCGGCGAGTGCCACAGCGGCTTTGCGAGTCGAGGTGAGGAAGGCGGCGCGCAGGCCTTCGTCCTTAATCTCGCCGACCGCTTCGACGAGATTCTTTTTCAGGAACTCGGAGCTTGCGCGCGCGATCTGGATGGCAAGCTCAACCTGCGGCCGCGGCAGCGATTCGACGAGGTTTGTCTTCGCCGCAATGATGATGTTTGGCGCCTGGTTTTCGATCGAGACAATGCTGCGGACCCGGTCTTCCAGCGACGCGAAATTGCGTTTCACGTAGACGTTCAGATCGAGCGCGCGCGCGTAGGTCATCGGGTTGTGCTCGAAGATTCCGATCTCCTGGAAGTGAAACAGCTCCCGATCGATCGCCGTTTGGAGCAGGCGCAGGTCGATGCTCGATTGCGGGCTGAGTTTCGCGAGGTCGAACTTCTTCAGGCGCTCGTCGAAACGTTTGAGGCGCGCGATCTCCGCATCGATCGCGAGACGGTTAAAATCCGGCGCACGTCCGTCAAAATCGTGGATCCCGAGGTTGGTTGCCTGCAGTGGACGCGCGGCGAGATAGCCGTGGATGAATTCGTCAGCCACGGCCGTGAATTCCGCGTCAGGCGTCTGGGGCGGAGTGGCGCTTGGCGAAGGCGAGGGCGATCCCTTGTGTCGAACGGCCAGCGCGCTTGTGGCGAGTGAGACCGCAAGCGCTAGACAGAGAAGGCGTAAAAATTTCATCACTCAACTTTCCGCTGTCTCAGCGGAACAACCGCCGCGCAGATGCGCTGTGGAGAGCGTTGTAGGGGAAGCTGTCAGCTCCCGCGAGACGCCAGCAGCGCCCCCTACAGATGCGCTCTCTACAGCTTCGACGCGCGTTCACGTTGCCGAAAAAACGCGAATGAGCAATACTCAGGCGCTCCAGCCATACGATGAAGCGCCGTTTCCTCTTCAGTACCCTGACCGTGCTAGTCGCGGTCAACATTCTCCTCGGCGTACGCTTCTACTCGGCGCATGCGGCCGCAGCGGAGGACGATAGCGGCTACGCCCAAATCGCCGTCTTTGCCAAGGCGCTCCAGCTCCTGCGTCAGGATTATGTTGATGGTAGCAAAACGAGTTACCACGACCTGATTTACGCCGCGATGAAAGGCATGCTCGCGTCGCTCGATCCTCACAGTCAGTTCATGGATCCGGAGGATTTCAAAGACATGCAGGATGATACGCGGAGCCGCTTCAACGGCCTCGGTATTGAAGTGTCGCTCAAAGGCGGGCTGCTCACCGTGATCACGCCGATGGAAGACACACCGGCGGCACGGGCCGGCATCCTCTCCGGCGATCAAATTCTGCGAATCAATGGCACCTCGACCGACAAGATGGACCTGCAGGATGCAGTCAATCTGTTGCGCGGTAACACTGGCCAGAAAGTCACCCTGACGGTGCTGCGACCCGCCACCAAGGAGATCAAGGATTACGCGCTGGAACGGGCCGAGATCAAGGTGCAGAGCGTCAAAGGCGCGAAGCTGCTCGATCCGGAATTCACCGGTGCATTCAAGATCGGCTATGTGCGGTTGATCCAGTTCAACGAACCGACGGCGGCCGAGTTAAGCAAAGCGCTCGACGAACTCCAGAAGCAGGGGATGCAGGCGCTTATTCTGGACCTGCGCAACAATCCCGGTGGCCTGCTCAACGTCGCGGTCGATGTGTGTGGCCAGTTCCTGCCGCCGAACACGACGGTCGTATCGACGCAGGGGCGCGTGTCGTCACAGCAGCACGATTACGCCACGTCCTCCACGACAAAGGAACGAGCGCATTTTCCGCTCGCTGTGCTGGTCAACGAAGGCAGCGCAAGCGGCTCGGAAATTGTCGCCGGCGCACTCAAGGATTTGCATCGCGCAGTCCTTGTCGGTGAAACGACATTCGGGAAAGGATCTGTGCAAAATGTGATGCAGTTGCCAGACGGCTCGGCCGTGCGGTTCACGACGGCCAAGTATTACACCCCCGGCAAACAGGTGATTCATGGCAATGGCGTGGTGCCGAATATCGTTGTTCCACTCAGCGCGGATCAGGAACGCGCGCTTTTCGCGCAACGGAGCAGCGATAACCTGAAACCGGAAGAGGAAAAGAACCTCATCCGCACGAAGGATTCGCAGCTCGTCCGCGCCATCGATGCGCTCCGGGGCGTGATGGTGTACGCGCAGGAGAACGGTCCGAAAGTCGATTCGACGAAAAAGTGATGTAGCGGCGGTCGGTCGAAACCGCTCTTCACGGAAAGACGGTTGGCACTGGTCGCCTCGACAATGACAATTCTTGCGCTCGAAACATCGTGCGATGAAACCGCCGTCGCCATCATGCGCGACGGCGAATTGCTCGCGAGCGAGATCGCGTCGCAGGCGGCCGAGCACGAGAAATACGGCGGTGTCGTGCCGGAAGTCGCCTCGCGTAATCACCTCGTGCACGCGCCGAGGTTGCTGGAAACCGCCGTCGCGCGATCAGGTGTTCGGGCTGGCGACCTGGACGCATTCGCCGCCACCGCCGGGCCGGGCCTGGCGACGTCGCTCATGATCGGCGCGTCGATCGCGAAGGGACTCGCGATCGGCTTCGGCAAACCGTACATCGCCGTCAATCATCTCGAAGGTCATCTGCTTTCGCCGTTTTTTGCGCGCGGTGCGATCGAGCCGAATGTTTCGCTAATCGTCAGCGGCGGCCACACCCTGCTCGTCAATGTTCACAATCTTGGCGAGTACCAACTCCTCGGTCGAACAGTCGATGATGCCGCGGGTGAGGCGTTCGACAAGGTGGCCAAGATGCTCGGCCTCGGCTATCCCGGTGGACCGGAAATTGAGCGGCGCGCGCGGGACGGGAACGCAGCCCGATTCGATCTGCCGCGAAGCATGCTCGATTCCGGCGATCACAATTTCAGCTTTAGCGGGTTGAAGACAGCAGTGCGCTACCTGCTGCCGAAACTTGCAAGGGGCTTTTGTGAAACGCCCGCCACAATCCAAAATACTCAACCGCATCTGACACACATGCCGGTCAAGGCATCAGCGCAGGACGTCGCGGATGTTTGCGCCTCATTTCAGCAGGTTGTGATCGATGTTCTCGTCGCGAAAACGATTCGCGCGGCCGACGCTTGCGGCCGCCAATTAATTACCGTGAGCGGCGGTGTGAGCCGCAACGGCGAATTACGCCGCCAGCTTGAGGACGCCTGCAGCAAACGCGGCCTCGCCTTGCGCGCCGCGCCGCCGGAACTCTGCACCGATAACGCGGCCATGATTGCGTTCGCCGGCGCGCTGCGTTATCGCGCTGGCCTGATTGCAGACGTGAGCGAAGAAATCGATCCGAACCTCCGACTTGTCGAATGAGCGACAATTTCGAGGACCTCGTCTGGCTATTCCAGTGCGACAGTAGAAATCGCGGCATCATTCGGCAGGGATTCGACGAAGCGGCGCTGCTCTGGAAGGCGGTGAAGGCAACCAGCGGCGCGATTCTCGAGATTGGCCGCAATCACGCCGGCTCGACAGCGCTGCTCGTCGCGGCGAGCGCGCACCGAGAAGTCTACTCGATTGACATTCGGCCCAAACACCACCCGGCGTGCGAAGAGTTTCTCGAGCGACCGGAGAATAAGACGCGCCTGCATCTGCTGGTCAGCGATTCGCGTCAGCCTCTTGCAAACGTCACTTTCGATCTGTTGTTCATTGATGGGGATCACAGTTTCGAGGGCGTGCTGGCGGACGTGATCGCGCATTGGGCGGAATTGCGCGGCACAGCGGAAGCGCCGGCGCTGGCTGCATTCCACGACGCGCTGCCGAACAACAACTTCCGCTGGCGCGAAGAACACCGTCGTTTCAATCGATGGTGGACACGGATGAAAAACCGGTTTCGCACCCGTCAGAAGGATGAGATGGCGCGTGACTACGAGCGCGGTGTCTACCGCGTTTGCTCGCAACTCATCGTCGATGGCATCGCGGCCGAGTGGGGCCGGGCTGGATCGATGTGGGTGCTGCGGAAACTCGGCGAACTGCCGGAGGATTTTCGCGCGCGGTGCTCGTGATCGGCAGAGCGCAGCGCCAACTGTAGGGTCGGGTCGCTGACCCCGCCGACCAGCGGTACCGTCTGGGCTATTGGGTGGGTCGGCGACCACCCCTACCGGTCAGTAGTCGCGTTCGAGCAGGTAATTGGACAGTTCGCGCAATCGGCGCCCGCGGCGTCCGAATAATGTCAGGGCCGCTTCCGCGCGCCGGGTCAGCCGTTGCGCTTCCCGTCGCGCGGCATCGAGGCCGATGACCGCCGGGTAAGTCGCTTTCTGCGCGGCGACATCTTTGCCGGCGCTCTTGCCGAGTTTTTCAGAGCTTTGCGTCACGTCGAGGATGTCATCGATCACCTGGAAGGCCAGCCCGAGGGCTTCGCCGAATTTTCCAACCGCGTTTAGCTCGCGCGGTGTCGCGTTGGCGCTCATCGCCCCGAGCCGCACGGACGCGGCGAGCATCGCGGCGGTTTTGTTTTCGTGGATGTAGCGCAGCTCACCGCGCTTGACCTTTTTACCTTCTGCCTCGAGATCGGCGACCTGCCCGGCAATCAGTTTTCCACTGCCTGCGGCGATGGCGAGCTCGTGGAGCATCTCGCGCGGGCCGTAGCGCGGGGTCGGCTTCACGAGCGAGATAATCTCAAACGCGATCGTCAAAAGCGCGTCACCAGTCAGGACCGCGATGCCGTCGCCGAAGACTTTGTGCGCGGTAGGCCGACCGCGGCGGAAATCGTCGTTGTCCATGCTCGGCAGGTCGTCGTGCACCAGCGAATACGTGTGGATGCACTCCACCGCGCAGGCCACCGGCAGCGCGTCCGCCGCTTTCCCGCCGCATGCTTCCGCGGCCGCGATCGCAAGGATGGGACGGAGCCGTTTGCCGCCGGCAAAAAGAGTGTAGCGCATCGCCTTGTGAATGGTTGCGGGCCGCGTCTTCGCTTTCGGCAGGAAGCGGTCGAGAGCGCGATTAATCTCCTGCCGCCGCCCGACGATGTAGGTTTTCAACTCCACCGGATTGACTCTGAAAAGCCCGCTCACATTGCGCAAGAGAAAGGCGATCGCCGATGTCCTTTGACGTTTTTGCGTTGCGGTGCAGTCGGCAAACGCGTGAGATACGTTGTCTTAGAAGGAGATATGAAAAAACGAAGCACCCTCACGTTGTTCGCTTTCATGACTTTGTTTGTCGCGCTGACGAGCCCCGTTTTTGCGCAGAAGAAAGGCGGGGGAGGCGGCGGCGGGGCTGCCGCGGCGCAACACACACAGGCGGCGATGCAGGCGGCGCAGGCCAAAAATTACGACCTGGCCATTGCCGAATTCGGGAAGGCGATCGAGGCGGCGCCTACGTCGAAGAACTATACGAATCGGGGTATCGCGTATCGCAGCTCCGGCAAGCTGGACCTCGCGATCGCCGACTTCACGAAAGCGATCGAGCTCGATTCGAAAGATGAGGTCGCCTACGTCAACCGTGGGCAGACACTGCTCATGCAAAAACAGTACGACCCCTCCGTCGCCGATTTTGACAAAGCGGTAGAACTCAAGCCCGACGATCCCGCGGCGTATTTTAATCGCGGGCTGGCCGAAGTGGACAAGGCCGACTTCGACAAAGCGATCGCCGACTTAACGAAGACGGTCGAACTGAAGCCGGACGACGCGCTCGCCTATGAACGCCGCGCGTTTGCGCTCCGGAGCCAAAAGAAATACGACGAAGCCATCGCGGACTACGGGCGCGCCTTGGAGAAGAAGCCGAACGATCCCGATTTCCTGACCAAGCGCGGCTACACCTACTCGCTCATGAGCCGGTACGCGGACGCGGTCCCCGACTACGAAGCGGCGCTGAAAATTCGGCCAGACGATTACGATACGCAGCAGCGGCTCCAGTATGCAAAGCAGCGAATTGCCGCGGCGAACGCGCCTCCTGCGACAGCCACGCCAGCGCCAACACCAACTCCAGCCGGCATCTTCACGCCGCTGAATATTGGGATCGGGATCGCGATTCTCATCATTATCTTCGTCATTGCCGTGGTGATGTCGC
>JBJMWX010000003.1:0-46334 GCA_045809925.1 Chthoniobacterales bacterium | reverse complement strand
CGACTGGTACGTGCCAGCCGCGCGCTAAGACAATGAATCGGGCGATCCCAACACAGAGCACGAGCCCCGCCAGCAGATGTCCGACCGACCGCCGCGCTTTCGTCGCATCGTCCGGCAAGAGAAGAACGAGCGCGCCACCGAGCGCGAGCAGGCAGACCGCGGTGACGGGATTCATCACCGGCAGACCTGGCACGAACGCGCGCAGGCGATCGTTGCTTGTCGCCCACCCGGTCAAGACCGCGGCCGCAATCGCGCCAGTCAGCCCAACGGCGACGAGGGAACCGCGTCGGATGGTGCGAGTTCGCGGCGTCGGATTCACGATGCGCCTAATATCGCCCTCCCTCGCATCGCCCATGCATTCACTCTCACGTGAATGCGCTATTTGTCACCTCGCGGTTACGGCTCGCCGCGAACTGTCGATTCGCCCCTCGCCGGTGCCTTTAGTTGCCCCGCGCGCTTCAGGCCTTGTCCTTGCGCGGCGTGCCGCCAGATGATTTGGAAGCGTAGCTCTTGCTCGGATTGGATCGTGCCAGACTGGTGATCCCTTCCACGGCCAATCTTGCGTGCAGCAACGAACGATCAGTAACGTCGCGATTCGGAAGCCATGTTCAGATTGATCGTTATAGCCAGCATCTTCCTCGCTCTCGGTTGCGGGGCGCCAACGGCCACGGCAGGACCATTCGACTTCCTGAGGCGCGTCGGCCGTTCCATTACGCACCCGCGCCATGCCGAGAAACATCGAAGAACAGTGCGCCAGCGTGAAACGAGCACGCCGGATGTTTCCGAATCGGATGATGTCGCGAACGAGGAAATCGCCGCGACCAGAGGCGAGCAGGCGGGCGCACAGGGGCCGGCGCCACCGGCTGAACAACCGCCTGTGCCGAGCGCTTCAGCGACTCCGCGGGCCGGCACCAATTCCACCGCGCCAGCCAATCTGCCGACGGTCAGCGATCTCCCCTACGGCATGGCAGTGCCGAATCATCCCGGCATGGTCGTCAGTCCTTACTCGTCCGGCGGCGGTTGGGTCGATGTTTCAGGATTCGCGAGCGGCGCCCCGGTGAAAGATCCATACACGGGAAAAATCTTCCGTGTGCCGTGATCCTGACCCACCACCGCTGAGCGCCCCTGTTCCGAATTACAGATACGGGCGGGAGCAACGCCCGAGATTTCTCGCGGGTCAGGCTGGAGACTCCCCGCTCGCGCATGCTCCCGCACGCCACACACAAACGAAAGGAACAGAACAATGAAGGTACTATTAGCTATTGCCTCAGCCATGGCGCTGATGGTCGCGGTTTGCACGGCCCAAACAGGCACGACCTCCTCGACCACGACGACCGCGGGGGGCACGGAGACAACGACAACAACCACCGAATCGAGCGGCACGATCACCGACTACACACCGGGATCGTCAATTGTGCTCAACACGGGCACCGGTGAGCCGGTGCATTACAAGTTCAGCAAGCACGTCACCTACGTCACGCCAGACGGCAAAGTGATCGAGTCTTCGAAGGTCAGAAAGAATTCGAAGGTCCGCGTTCACTACGTCAAGGAGGGCAGTGACATGCTCGTCGACAAAGTGATCGTCAACGATTAGACGCGACTGCGGATCAACAAATCGCCCGGCCTGCAGCAATGCGGCGCCGGGCGTTTTTGTTCCGTCGACCATTGTAGCGGCCGCCGTCACTGGCGGCAGAACCGTGGGTTATCAGTTGAGGATTGTAAATCTCGACTAACCAGACGCACGTAGTCTTGCCTTGGCCTTCAATCACGGCGGTGTAACTCCCGGGCTGCAGAGTCACAATCGACGCCGCGAACCGGCTCGGTCGATACACGACCGGGAAGTCGATTAATTCAGGTCGAACACTTCGACCAATGCGACGCCGCTCGTGTTATTCGCGCCGCGCACGACGGCCGTGTAGCCGGAACTACTGGCTGCCAGGGTAATCAGGATCGCGGCTTCGCGATCGTCACTGGGTGCGGCGCCAGTGGCCTGAATGTCGGTGGCGTTCGGGGCGCTCTTCCAGTTGTCGTTGCTGGTAACGATGGAGCCATCGGCGTTATGAATCTCGAGCACAGGATCCTGCAACGCGCCGGCGACCCCTTGCGTCCCAAGCGACGGACCGAGACCGCGGACGAGCACTTTGCCCGCCGCGCGATCGCTCGGGCCGGGAATAAAGCCGCCGATCAGGACATCATTGCCGGTACCGATCGAGCCGCGCGTGCTGATGTTGGCCAACTTCGAACTTGCGCCGGTGCCGATGTCGTAGATTTCCACGAGGCCGATGCCCGACGCGTTATTCTTGCCAGCCAGAACGGTGGTATAACTCGCACCTCCCTGCGCTGCAGGTTTGGCGGGCAGCGTCGCGACGATCGCCGACTCCAGGTCGTTCGCAGGCGCAGCACCTGTGGCAATAATCTCGGCAGCCTGAGTAACTTTCCAGTTGTCGTTCGTCGCGATGGTTGTGTTCGCGTCGTGCAGTTCCAGTGTCGGGTCGGCCAGCGCGCCGGTGACCGGCAAGCTCGGTCCGAGGCCGCGGACGAGCACTTTCTTAGGGTCGGTTCCGGTGACGATGAAGCCGCCTATCAGGACGTTGGTTCCGCCGGCAACTTCTTTGCGGGTCGAGAGATTAAGGAGCTGGCTCGATGCACTCGGCGCCGTGAGCGACGCCTGGTCGATGATATTTCCAGTTGATGTGCCATAAACCGCCACCGCTCCGTCAGGATTCGAGCCAAAGAGATTTTGTTCCTGGCCAGCGGTCACACTCGAGGCAGGGAGTTGGACCGTGTTGTTCGAAGAATCGACAAGATAAACACCGAGGTGACCGTTCGGGATGAGCTTGCCGCTGTCGGTCATTCCAATCCAGTTGCCGTAGAGCGCGTTGATCGACGCATTGGCGAGCACCACGCCATGGTTAACCTGGCCGACGATCACATTCTTGCGCACCACGTTCCCTGTCCCGTTGCTCTGGATCGTTATCCCCGTGCCTTGCGATCCGAGCTGTTTTGCCTTGGTGCCATCGGTACCGATGAAATTGCCTTCGATGCGATTGTTGTTCGTACCATTTGGGCCGGGGAACGCACCTGTGCCGATGCAAACTGCGCCGAGGGTGTTGCCGGAAATGATGTTGCCCGGATAGGCGCCGCCATACGGCCCGCCAACTGAATTGTTATTCGCGCCGTTTGCGATCAAAATGCCCAGCTCGGCATTCGGAATAACATCATTTCCGGCGGCATTTAGCCCGATCAGATTGCCAAAGATGATGTTGCCTGTTGCCGTCGAATGCAGCAGCTCTACGCCCGAAGAGGCCATCCCGGAAAGAACGTTGCCGGGCCCTATCACATTTTGCTGCGCACCGGCCCCGAAGAAAATTCCGTCAGAATCGTTTCCGATCTTCGTCATCCCGGTCGGATCAGTGCCAATGAAGTTGTGATCGAAGACGTTGTTCTTACAGAGCGCTCCGGTAGGGGAATTGATGTCCTCGCCGACGGTGATCGCGTTATAAACAGCGGATATCGTGTTTCTGCTGATCGTGTTTGAATTGGATGCAACGCCAATGCCGCCACAGAGCGCGGAAACACTCACGTTTCTGAAATAGCTGCCCGATTGAGTTGGGCCGAATCCAATCCAGTTATCGGCAATCACGTTCGAATCAGCGCCGCGAAGAATGGTGACAGCGTTGTTTAAGTAGTTAATGAAACGAAAACCGCGGACGGTACTTCCACTGCCGGTGGACGGCGCGCCGCCGCTTAAAGGAGGGATGCCGGCCACATTGCCGACGAGGCAAAATCCACTGCTAAGCTTGTTGCAATTAATCCGAATTAGCGGCTGTCCTGAATATCCGGGCTGCGTCGTCGCGTTGAGGATCATCGGCCGGGCGATGTAAAGCGTCTCGCCCAACACGATCTCGGTTTCGCTCGTGACGGCTGGAATATTGAAGTTAATGTAATTTACGTCGCCGCCCGAATAGTTCGCTTGATAGATTGCCCAGGTTAGCGTCCCAACAGCACTCGGGCCGCCGTTTGCTGCAGAAGTGACGGTGAAGGTCTTCGTGGTCGATGCCGAAGCCGGCGTCTCCAAGGCCAGGAGGAGAACGAAAGCAAGGAAAAGACTGCAGAATAGACGCTTTAGCATCATGCCACGACACGTCGTAGCAGAATTTGCGCCTAATTATGGTAATTATAGTCCCCGCAGCCGCTTAGGCACGGCCCAATAGCCGCTCGATTACCGAAACTCGAATCGCAGCGAAAGCGCCTTCGCCGCAAGCAACCCTGCCATCACCAGCAATGTGACTGGCGGAACGCCGTACCTGGCGTCGTAGGAGACTGTCGCCACCGGCAAGATGTACAAGCCGATCGCGCCCAGCCCAAATAGGAGGATCGCGGTGCGCAACGGGCCTCGAACTCGCCACACGCCGATCAAAGCGAGGCTGAGAAGGCTGGCCAAAACTAATCCCGTAACTCGGAAAATTTGCTGGTAGGCGTTGAGCAATTGCTCCCCTCGAACGTGTGGCTGAGCGCCTCGATAGCCCCTCGACATCGCGCTCACGACAAGCTGTTCGACCGAGGGATCACGCGCGCCGAAGGCAAATGCCGCGTCCGTCTGACCTGCGTACCACCAATTGCGGCCTGTCGCCGGCTCACCGTAACGCCAGAGATCGATCACGACGGCGCGCACATAGTCGAGTGGTTGATGCACGATCGCTTGAGTCGCGAAAGCACCGAGCTGCTTCTGGGTTGCCGGGCCGATCCCGAAGTTGCGCCGCGAAATCGAATCGGGGTTCCAGACGTAGTAAAAAGGGCCCGGTCGCTGCGACGGTGGCGTTTGCTCACAAAGCACTGCTGTGCCGTCTGGGGCCGAGAACTTTCGACAGTCGGCAAATGGAGCAACGCGCGAGTAGAGGTTCCAGCCACGCATATCCGCGATGCCGAGATACTTCCCGTGCACGAATTTCCGGCCCCCTGTATAAATGCCAAGCAACAGCAACGCCGGCACAAGCGCGGCTCCAAGGGCTCGCGCCCGGACGAGCTTTGTTCCCCCCACAGTTGCGACTGTGCAGATTACCAGCACTGGGATCAGCACGAGACCAACACTTCGAACAAGCGCTGCCATACCGATCACAAGGCTCGCCATTACGAGCGGCGCAGTTCGGACAGAGTACGCTAAGCCAACGGCGGCAAGCGAGAACCCCGCCGTCGCGAGAAACGCGAGCAGGAAATCCGCCATGATCATATGCTCGAGGTAGATGTGGTCGCCCGATAACAGTGGCACTGCCGCTGCGACACACGCCAAACACCGACTCGCCCGCAGGTGGCTCATGACGAAAAAGACGATGACGCCTGTGGCCAAGCCGATCAGGTGCTGCACGGCGATCGTGACCCAAAGTTGATCGCTAAGAAGCCGCAGGAGGCGCAAGAACAGCGGGTATCCTGCCGGCATCCAGTAGTCGCTGTACAGTGCTTTGCCGTCGATCCGGGCGTAGCGAGGCGAATCGAATGAAAGAAGGACGGCCGGGAAATACGCGATCATCGCGATGACGCGGACCACAACTGCAACGCTGATCAAGGCGATGAAGGGGCGGTAGGTAACTTCGCGAAACTGTGCCGGCCAGCGGAGAGGCAACGTCTTCAGCCAAACTCCGAGTGTCATTGCAGAATCAGCGCTGGCGGTTGCTCGCAAGGCAAGTGCAGAGTTTCACATCAACCATTCGGCGGGGACGCGAAGGGTGAATTCGCTTACCTTGCCCTGCACGCCTGACCGTCTACAGTCGCGGCTCGATGGCAGCAGCGATTCCTCCCCCGCTCATTGCGATCCTGGCATGCCCAAAATGTAGCTCAGAGGTTCAAGCGGGGGCCGCCGCGATCCAGTGTTTAAGTTGCAGCAGCGTGTTTCGCCTTGAGCAAGGCGTGCCGGTCTTCGTTCCTGAGCAGGTCGAGGTTGTCGCGGCAGAGCATCAAAGCAATCCGATCGGTCCGGAGTTCGAAGCGATTCTGCGCGACGGGCGCGACTTCGTATTGAACATCGGCGCGGGAGCGACTGCGCAGCGCTACCCGAAGTGCATCGAGTTCGAGCACAAGATTTTTCGACATACCGATGTGGTGGGCGATGCACATCATTTACCCTTCCGCGACGCGGCGTTCGATCGGGTATTCGCCTTCAACGTGTTCGAGCATTTGCGCGAGCCGCGACGGGCCGCCAACGAGATTCTGCGGGTACTCAAACCCGGCGGCTCGGTTGTGATCCACACCGCGTTTCTCCAGGCGCTGCACGAGCCGCCCCATCACTACTACAACGCAACCGAGTTCGGCGTGCGCGACTGGTTTGATGGCTTTGCAATCGATAGATGCGACGTGAGCGGCAACTTCGGGCCCGGCGTGATGCTGGGTTTTCTCCTCACCAGCGTGATCGAAGCTGCCCGGGGCGCAGTCTCGTGGAAGGAAATCGCGGCGCTCGAGAACACCACCCTGGGCGAGTGGTCAGCCTACTGGGCGAATAAGGCGGAGCCACCGCCTGGCTTCGCGATGCTGCAGAATCTGCCGCAGGAATTTCAAAGGCGCGTTTCGGCGGGATTCGAGCTGATCGCGCGCAAGCCGGCCTAGGCTGTAGCGGCGGTCTCTGACCGTCAGCGGGCATGGTGCGGACGCGTCGGAGACACGTCCCTACCTTTCGTTCGTTTCGGCGGTCATAGACCGCCGTTACACTAGCGGCGGATCAAGCGGGGTCAGCGACCGCACCCTACAGGACTTTCGGGGTTCACAGAAACGCCCTACAATTTCAGCCCGTGGATTCATCAGCCGCAACGGCAGCACCTCCGGCTCGACTTGTCTCGCGCCGGGAGAAATTCCAATTCCATCTGGAAGAGCCGGCCGACTGGAGCGCGCCCAAACGCCACGTTCGTTGCACCGGCTGGTGTGTGGCCGCAAGCGGCAAACCCCTCACTGCAATCAGGGCCGTCGTGCGCCGGAAAATCTTCGAATCGGTATTTGATCGTTATCGTCCGGATGTCCTCGAGCACTTGGAAATGCTGGAGGCGACTCCGTACTGTGGATTTGATTTTGAGATCACCGTGCCCCCCGGCAAGACATCGCTCCGCCTGGAAGTAGCGGGCACGGATCGTCAATGGCGGCGCGTCTTTTCAACTGAGCTTCGCGGTCCGCTGGTAGAATCGCGCGCCGAGCGCGAGCGCTGGTGCGAAACTGTTCGTCAGAGAACGCGTCAACGTTTCGACGTCTGGTTTGATCGACCGCAGGATTGGTCCCGCCCGTCCGACACGCTCTACATCGCGGGCTGGTGCGTAGAGCGCGGTGGCAACTGGATACGCGCTATTCGGGCGCGTGTCGGTAGCGAAGTGTTCGCCGGGAATTTCGGTATCGAACGCAAAGACGTTGCGTCGGTCTACCCGCAGTTCCGCGCTGCGAGGTACCCGGGTTTTGCGGTCGCGGCGAAGCTGCCGGCCGGCAGATCTGTCGTCACCGTCGAGGTTCAGATCGCAGGCGGTGAGTGGCAGACCATCGCCACCCATGAGGTCATCGGCGATCCCGCAACTTCGACTGAGATTCCCGCGCACGAAATTCCGCTTTTTGTTCCGCGGGAGCGTGAGAGCCGTTTCCGTTTCTGGTTCGATCGGCCAAGTAACTGGGATCAAAAAGTGCGGCACCAGCACCTCGCCGGCTGGGTCTTCGCCATCGATGGCGAGCCCGCATTGGAAGTGCGGGCGCGGATCGGCAAACGCATCTTCCCGGTGAACTACGGGATTCTGCGGCCGGACATCGCCGTGATTTTCGAAGGCCAGCCACGCGCATTGCAGAGCGGTTTTGCCGGCGAAATCGTCGTGCCACCTGGCCCGCACATGTTCGTGCTCGAAGCGAAGAGCGCGAACGGGTTGTGGGAGCCGTTCTTCTCACGTCGAATACGGGGGCCACTTCTCTGGCCGGAGCGCGATAAAGATATCGAAGCCGTCGGTAATTATCGCGAATGGGTGAGGCGCTTTGACACGTTGACGCGCCGCGATCGCGCGACAATTAGCCAGCAGATCGCGCAGCTCGAAAGGCGTCCGTTGATTTCCGTTCTGCTCCCGATCTTCAATACGAATCCGCGCTGGCTTCGGCGCGCGATCGAGTCGGTCCGGGCTCAGTTGTACGACAACTGGGAGCTTTGCGTAGTCGACGACGCGTCGACCGATCCGCGTATTTGGAAATTGCTCCTGCGCTACGCTCGGCGCGATCGCCGGATCAAAGTGCAGCGTCGCGCGACCAACGGCCACATTGCGGCGACTTCAAATGATGCACTCGCCCTCGCCACCGGAGACTATCTCGCGCTCCTCGATCATGACGACGAGCTTGCACCGGCGGCGCTCTACTCGGTCGCGCTGGAGCTGAACCGCTGGCCCGATGCGCAGGTCGTTTACACGGACGAAGACAAGCTCGATGCGCGCGGCAATCGTACTGACCCCTATTTCAAGCCGGACTGGAACCCGGATCTGTTCAGCTCACAGAACTATATCTCGCACCTGGGCGTCTACGCGTCCCCTCTGGTGCGACGGGCGGGCGGATTCCGTGTCGGATTCGAGGGTTCCCAGGATTATGACCTTCTCTGGCGTTGCCTCGAGCGCGTCAAGCCGGCGCAGATCCGGCACATTCCCCACGTGCTCTATCACTGGCGGATCGCGGAGGAGAGCACGGCGACCTTCGCCCTTGCCAAACCGTACGCGCAGCAGGCTGCCATCCGCGCCACGCAGGAACATTTCGACCGCACCGGTAATCCTGCCGTAGTCGAACAGCACTACGCGAATTATTTGCGCGTGCGCTATGCGCTGCCGGCCAATCCGCCGCTCGTCTCAATCGTTATTCCCACGCGCGATCGCGCCGATCATCTGCGGCGTTGCGTGGAAAGTATCGTCGCAAAAACCGATTATGCGCGTTTCGAAATCATCATTCTGGACAACGAAAGTAGCGAGCCGGCAACGCTCGATTATTTCGAAGAGGTAAAGCGCCGGCGGGCTGCGCTCATTCACCGGATCGAAGGAGCTTTCAACTTCAGCCGGCTGAACAACCATGGCGTCGCGCTCGCCACCGGTGCTGTTGTCGCGCTGCTCAACAACGACCTCGAGGTAAAGAACAGCGACTGGTTAAGCGAAATGGTCAGTCACGCGCTGCGGCCGGAAGTCGGCGCGGTCGGTGCGCGGCTTTGGTATCCCGATGGCACGATGCAGCACGGCGGCGTCATTCTTGGCGCGGGCGGTGTCGCGAGTCACGCGCACGCCGGCATCCGCAACGAACACGGCTACTTTGCCCGGGCCCATCTCACGCAGAACTTCTCCGCCGTGACCGCAGCGTGCATGGTCTTGCGCAAATCGGTTTACGAAAGCCTCGGCGGATTGGACGAGGTGAATCTGCCGGTGGCGTTCAACGACGTCGATTTCTGCCTCCGCCTGAGCAACGATGGCCTGCACGTCGTCTGGACACCCCACGCGGAGTTGTTTCATTACGAATCGGCCAGCCGCGGACTTGAAGACACGGCGGTGAAACAGCGCCGCTTTCTCGCCGAAGTCGATTATATGGAGCGTCGCTGGAGGGATCGATTGTCGGGCGATCCCGCTTACAATCCGAACCTCTCGATTGCCAGCAACGAGCTGTTCAAGCTCGCGTTCCCGCCGCGAATCGCAAAACCGTGGGAGAAAACGGTGTGAACGACACGATTGTGGATGAGTTTGCCTTCCGCCTTGACCGGGAGATCGGACCGATAATTTTCGGCGGCGAGCTACATCTCACCGGCTGGCTGGTGGATCTGCGCGGCCGACCGATCAATGGCGTTCGTGCCATCGTTCGCGCGCCATTGCGCAAGAAGAGGATGGTCAAGGCGCGCCGCAAACGAAACCGGCCGGAGGTCGCAGCCGCCTATCCGGAATTGCGCGACGCGCTCGCAAGCGGTTTCCTGGTGGAACTCAAGCTGCCGTTCGGCCGCAGTACGCTGACCTTTCAGGTACTCGACGAGCGCCGCATCTGGCGCACCTTCCACACCACGTCGGTCACGGCGTATCCGCTGCGCGTTCTCTCGCGCCTGGGTCTCGCGCACACCCGCAAACACCTGATTTTTCTTCTCCAGCATCTCTTCAGCGCGAAAAAGCGGGACGAACGCCGGCAGGTCGCCGCCAGTTCATCGACCGACGGGGCTCGAAAGTTCAAGCACATCGAACTCTTCGCTACCTCGAAGTCCAACCTCTTCATCATCGAGATCGGCGAGTTGGTTGCGGCCGGTTTTCGCGAGATCGGTTGCACCGCGGCACTGCACATCGATGAAATTCCCAAGCAAAATCCCGCCCCGGACACGGTCCAGCTCGTGGTTGTGCCGCACGAGTTCTATAACCTCTTCCTCACTCTGCAGATCGAGCGGCGACGTGCCCGCGAGTTGACCCGCGATCTCGTTTTACTGTGTGTCGAGCAGCCCGAGACCGTCTGGTTCCAGAGTAACCTGCAATGGGCCGTCTATGCGCGGGCCATCGCTGATATCAATCCGCTTGGTGTCAGTGCTTATCGTTCGCGCGCCCTTCGCTGCCACCACCTGCAGCTCGGTTATCATGAAATGCTTTCGGCCGAGCCGCGGCCGCACCAGCAACGCGTTCACGACATCGTCTTTCTCGGTTCCCTGACCGAACGCCGCGACGAATTCTTTGCCGAGCACGCGGAATTCTTCTCCCGCCACCACTGTCACATTCGCCTCGTGCCGCTCGGATTCGCGAAAACGAAGGCAACGAAGAGTTACCTTTCAACCGAGCGGCGGAACGAACTGCTGAGCAACTCCAAGATTCTGCTCAACGTGCATTACTCGGAGCAGAAGTATTTCGAGTGGCATCGCATGCTGGTCGCGATCGCGAATGGCTGCTGCATCATTACCGAGACTTGCGAAGGCCATGGGCCGCTCGTGCCGGGCAAACATTTCGTCATGGTCGATCCGGAGTTTCTGGTTCCCACCTGCGAATATTATCTCGCACATCCCGACGAATGCGCCCGGATCGCGCAGGAGGCGCTCGCCTTTGTCCGCACCGAACTGCGGCAGGCGCAGGGTTGCAGTGCGTTTTTGAACGAGCTTGCAATCGAGGATGCCGCGGCGCGTCTGCCAGGCGATGTGGTTGCCGACGCGGCGCCGGTGCCGTTGCCACGGCCATTATTTTTCACTCTCACGCGCCACACGATTTTCCTGCTCGGACGCGCGATGCGTGACGATGCGAAGGAGTTCGTCGGCCGCTTCAGTCGTAACGGCGCCGCGCAACAAAAACAGCCGGAGCCGCTCGCCTCGCCCGAAGACACGCGCCGCACGGTGGTCGCGAAACGCCAGGCATATCGCGGACGGCTGCAGCAGCAACAGAAAGCAGCGCAGCGCGGCGAAGCGATCATGGAGACACGCGACAATGCGCGTTATGCGCAGTGCGATGCACCGGCATTAACGGTCATTGTCACGTTGTTTAATTACGCGCAGTTCATCGACGAATGTGTCGCGAGCGTTGAGCGAGCTGCGAGCGAATTGAAAGCGCCCGTCGAAGTCGTGATCGTGAACGACGCATCGACCGACGCCTCCCTCGCGGCGGCGCTACGCTGTCAGGAGCGGCACGATCTGCCGGTGCGCGTCGTCGATAAAAAATATAACACCGGCCTGGCCGACGCCCGCAATACTGGGATCACAATGGCGCGGGCGCCATTCGTCTTCATCCTCGACGCCGATAACCTCGTCTTCCCGGCCGCTTTCGCGCAGTTACTCGCCGCCATTTCAGCCGACGACTACGCCGCCGCCTTCAGTTTGCTCTGCCGCTTCCGTGGCACACCGGAAAATCGGGTCGGTCTCCTCTCCTACTATGACTGGGATCCGCAGGTGCTGGTGCAATATCCGTACATCGACGCCATGGCGATGTTCCGACGCGATGCACTCGTCGAAGCCGGCGGTTACGATAACGAGCTCAGCCAGATCGGCTGGTTTGGCTGGGAAGATTACGACCTCTGGCTACGCTTCGCGCACTACGGACACAAGATCGCCTTCGTGCCCAATATCCTTTGTCTCTATCGCCACCACGAGCGCTCCATGATCAACACCACCAACCTCTTCGAGGTCGAGCTCGTCAATCATCTCGTCACCAAATACCCACAACTGGTCGCCGCTTTTGAGCCGCGTGAGCAGCTCTTCGGCGTGGAACGCCACCGCGTGACGAACTTAAGCGCCGCAGCTAAACCGAAGGCGTGAACGAGCGGCGCAGGTTTTTCATCGCCAGCGGTTGTCCGATCGTCACCACGACGCGCTACCGCTGTCTCCATTTGCAGGAACAGCTGCGGCTGCTCGGTCACGACGCAGTAGTCGCGGAGTGGTTCACGCAAGAGCAGATCAATCCGGCCGAGGCTCTTTCCTGCGATGTGGTTGTGCTTTACCGGCTGCCAATGTCAGCTCCGCTCGAGCAGCTGATCGGTCACGCGCGCGCGGGCGGCAAACGCATCATCTTCGACACCGACGATCTCGTCTTCGAGCCCGAACTCATTCAGTGGCATCGCGGGGCGGGCAAACTGAATGCGGCTGAACAAGCCGAGTATGCGCGGGGGGTCGAGCGATATCTTGCCACCCTCGCAGCCTGCGATGTCGGGCTCATGGCAACGCCGCTGCTCGCTCAGCTCGCGCGCCGTCGTGGTAAACCGGCGTTCGTGCACCGGAACTGTATCGGCGAGGAAATGCGCGCACTGGCCGATGAGCTCTACTCGGGGCGCGGCGGAGTCGGCGACCCTGCCCTGCAGAAGAGGGTGGTGATCGGGTATGGCAGTGGGACCGACACCCATGACGTCGATTTTCAATCCGCGTCCGGCGCGCTCCTGAAAATCCTGGCGGACTTTCCGCAGACCGAGCTGTGGATCGGCGGTCCGTTGACGCTCGCCTCGGGGTTCAATGCGTTTGGAGACCGCGTGCGACGATTTCCACTCGCGGACTGGCGCGGCTGGCTCCAGCTCGCCAGCCAATTCGATATCGCCCTCGCTCCGCTTGAAGCCGACAACGTTTTCTGTCGCGCCAAGAGCGAGATTAAGTTTCTCGAAGCCGCCGCGCTCGGCGTGCCGATCGTCGCTTCGGATATCGATGCATTTCGCGACACGATCACGAATGGCCATGACGGATTCGTAGCGCGTAACGAGCCCGAATGGATCGCGGCTCTCTCGACATTAATCGGTGACGCAAACCGACGTGCGGCTATCGGTGAACACGCGCGCGAAACCGTTTTGCGGCGTCACAGTTCGGAAGCGCGCGCGGCCGAGCTGGCGCTGATTTTACCGGAGCTGCTTGGCGCGGCTGCAGGGGAAGCGGTCAGCTTGCCTGACCGGGACACGCAGGCCCGGGAAGCTGGCCGCTTCCCCTACAGAGAAGCCGCAGGTTTCCGCCAGCTCGTGATCAACTGGCTCATCCCGGAGCCGTTCGCGGGTGCCGGTGGTGACGTGGGGATTTTTCGGATCACTCGTTACCTCGCGGAGTTCGGACACGAATGTCACGTCCATGTCGTGCCCTACAATTTCATGAATGAGTTCACGACCGATCAAATTCGGGAGCACGTGCACCAGCACTTCGGTCCGACCACCGCGCAATACCACCGCTGGACCGGCACAGTCAGGGACGCCGACTGCACCTTCGCCACCTTCTGGCGCACAGTCGAAGAGTTGCTGCCGCTGCCGAACGGCGGCCGCCGCTACTATCTGGTGCAGGATTATGAGCCCTATTTTTATCCGATCGGCACACACCAACTGCTCGCCGAGGAAACCTACCGCGCCGGCTTGCACTGCATCACGCTCGGACGGTGGCTGACGCGCTTGCTCCGCGACAAGTTCAACGCGCAGGCGGACTATTTCGATTTTGCGGTGGACACGAATACTTACTGGCCGCGCCAGGATCTGCGCCTGCCGCAACGGCGGATCTGCTTTTATGCGAGACCGCCAACGCCCCGGCGCATCTATGAAATTGGTCTGGAAGCACTCCGGCTTGTGCACCACGAAATGCCGGAGGTGGAGCTGGTCTTTTTCGGCGCCGGAGAACTGACACCGCCGCCCGATTTTCCCCATGTGAACCGCGGCCTGATTAGCGCCAAGGATCTCGCCACGCTTTTCTCGAGCTGCGACGTCGGACTGGTTTGTTCGCTGACTAATCCATCGTTCGTGCCGCTCGAAATGCTCGCCTGTCGATGTGCCGTGGTGGAAATCGAGAGCGAACGTTTTGAAGGAATTTTATCACACAATCGGGACGCGTGGCTGGTGCAGCCGACAGCGCGCGCCCTGGCCAACGGAGTCCTGCGGTTGTTGCGCGATGATGCGCTGCGAGCGCGGCTCGTGGAACACGGATATGAGCGAACCCTGACGATGAACTGGCGCGACTCGGCCCGTCAGGTGGAAGCGGTACTGCTCGAGCACGCAGCGGTGGAAGCGCATAGGTGAGCGCGATCGACATCACGACAGATCTGCCCTCCGCCGGATTTCGGCCGCGCGTTTATGGCGTCGGCGCGTGGACCAATCATCTCCACTTCGCCTACGACTTGATTGCGGCGTTGCGGCCACGGCTGCTGGTCGAGCTCGGAACGGATCGTGGCGAAAGTTATTTCGCCTTTTGCCAGTCGGCGCACGAGAACGGCACCGAGACACGCTGTTTCGCAGTCGACAGCTTTCTCGGCGACGCACAGGCCGGGGATTACGACGAGACAACCTTTGGCGAAGTTTCAGCCCATAACGCGCGCTATTATCCGGCGTTTTCGACCGTCGTCCGTGCGGAATTCGATGCTGCCGCCCACCAATTCGGGACTGGGACGATAGATCTTCTGCACCTCGACGGATTACACACCGAAACGGCGGTCCGCCATGATCTCGAGACCTGGCTACCGAAGTTACGCCCGGGCGGAATCCTGCTTCTGCATGACGTGGATGTGCGGCAGCAGCATTTCGGCGTCGGGGTCGTGTGGACTGAACTAACGTCCCGCGGTCGGTCATTTACTTTTCACCTTGGCCCTGGGCTGGGCGTATGGGAAAAACCGCCGGCGCGTCGTCAGCCGGGGTTCGTAGAAGCGTTGTTCGCGACCGACAGCAAGGCGGCGAAGTCGCTGGTCGAATACTACGAGCACGCCGCCCGGCAACTGCATGCGGAGATAGCTCGGCAATGGCAAGACGGCTCAATCCGGGATACCGCGTTCGCAGGTCAAACAATCATCCAGCTCTTCCACAGCAACGACGCCACACATTCGGAACAAAATTCCGTGCTCGCACGCGTCGGTCACGGCGATTGGAAAACCGTCACTCTGACTCTGCCATCCGGGGCGGGCGCCGCGCCGTTGCGGCTCGATTTCGTCAGCGCGTTGACCACGATTGAGCTGCAATGGATTCGCGTTTCGGCCGGAGAGGCGCTGCTGTTCAGCGCAGCGGCGCCAGCTGAATTCGATCAGCTAACGATCGCCGGCGACTGCGAGCGCGAACCGCACCGGGAGTCGTTACAGCTGCGAATCACTGGTATTGACCCGCAGCTGTACCTGCCAGCCATCGAAACCAAGTCTGCGACTCCCCCGCTCGCGATCGCGCTGCGGTTGCGCGTTAGTGCTGGGACTGAGTCGAATCGGTCTGTTGGTGACTCTTCTGTTGAGCGTCTTTCCGCATCTTCAGATGAGCGCGCAGGGTCGGGAGCGCTTTCTGAGCAAGCGACTTGATCGCGGGATCTTCGCCGTTCTTCGCCTCGGCTTCGAAAGCCTTGATGTCGTTGTTGTGCGCCTCGACCGCCATGTGGAGGAAGTCTTTGTCGAACGTCCCTTCATGTCGGGCAATTGCGGCGCGTCGCCGACCTGAATGTGCTCTGCCCTCGCGACTTTCATGAGCCTCCTTATTGAGAGCGGTGCGATCGGAGACGAGCTGCCGCCCGAAGCTCTTCACCTCCGCGCTCTATCCATTCTTCTCAGCCTGGCGGCCCATTTCCGCTTCCTTCATTCCAGCCGGCAGCGGCTTGCTTGAGAGAGGTCGTGTCTTTGGCCGAGATTTTCGCATTGTCGTGCGGACCTTTGGCGGTCGGCTGACTCTTGCCGATACCGCCTTTGGTCGGGCCGGACTCCCGTCCGCAGTCATGGTCGGTGTTGATGGACTCGACGCCGCGGCGGGGTTCTCGGTTCGATAACCCGATAATCGCTTCGATGCGCTCGTTTGGTCGGCAGAGAATCCGCAGCAGTACTCGTACAGCAAAACGGCGGCAGGCGTGACCACCTGCCGCCGAAATTTTATGCAACTAAACTACTTCACCTTCGACTCGGTCGACTTCGCGAGATCGAGGTGTTTTTGAATAATTTTGGCTGTCTTCGCTGCGAACGCCTTCACGTCGGAATCGCTGCCACCGCTCGCTTCGCCTTGGAACTCGGCCAGGTCCTCCTCGTGATCCTTAACCATCGCGGACATGTACTGCTTGTCGAAATTATCGCCGCCCATTTTTGACATCTTCGGCTTCTGCTTGCTGAGCTGAACGCCCTTGCGGCTCGCCAGCGCCATCAGCTCGCTATTGGCCTTCGAATGATCGGTCACCATCCGGCGGCCGAATGCCTTTACGTCGGCACTCTTTCCCTGCTCTTCGGCCATTCTGCCCATCTCCACTTCCTTCATTCCGCCTTCTGCCGCTTTCTTCATGAAGTCGCGGTCCTTTGCGTTGAGTGACCCGCTCTTGGACTGCTGTTCGTTCGACCGTGGTGCGAACTGCGACCCCTTCTGATTGACTGGAGGCACCTGACGCGGATTCTGGGCCTGAACGAAGCTAATGGTGCTGAGCACAATTACAGCAAGGCCGCTGCGACGAAATAAACGTGACGATGTTCTCATATTGTTGTTGGGCTTGGGTTAATCCTGGACGTCAAATCTAGCGGCGATACCTGCGCCATGCCAGTCGATCTCAGTGAGGCTGGTTGCCGCTGCCGCTGTTGTACGATTGCTCCACGCGGACGGCCACATCGCGGTAGCCGTAATCTGCTTCGTAAATTTCCTTCATGCAGGCGATCGACTTTTCTGAATCGCCCATCCGCTCGTAGACCGTACCGAGTTCATATACGATCGCTTTCTTCATTGCGTCCATCGTGCCGATCTCCCTGGCCGCTTCCTGTAATTGCCTCGCCGCGAGATCGAGCATGCCGAGTTCACGGTAGCAACGGCCGAGCAGGTTCATCGCCCGTAGGCGCGCGTGCGGATTCTGCCGGGCTCGCTGCAACTCCGCCACGGCTTCGCGAAATCGGCCGGCGTTGACCAACTCCTCGCCCAACTCAAAGCGCAGCTGCAGGTCAGTCGGGTTTCGCTCTGCGCGTTCCCGCGCATCGTTGACGGCAAGCTCAGCACGCTGCTGTTTCGCCGCGGCCAGCGCGGTGCGGCGGCTGTCTTCTGGTGCCTCGGTTTCGAGGGATTCCTCGAGCTCGGCAATCTGCCGATCGGCGACCTTCATCTGCAAATCAGAAATCCTGCGAGTCAGGCCGCTGTCGGTGCCATTCGTTAGTTCGGCGGCGTAACGAAGCCAGCCGAGCGCGTTCTCCAAATCGTCCTTTTGCTCGTGCAATAGGCCTAGCCGGCGCGCGAGCTCGATGTTTCCCGGCTCGCTTTGATGGCGCTCGTAGGTGTCGGCGATCTGCTGGTCGAGCGACTCGCCAGTCAGCTGCATCCGGCTTTGCTGCTCGCGCGAGACCGCCGCTTCCTTATCCTGGATCAAATCGCGGTAACTCGCTGCCTGTGTCCACCCGCCCGATGTCATCGACCCGCGGGCGGCTGCATCTTTCCCGCAGCGGACCGCCTCCGCATCCAGCGGATCGATTTCAGTGATGCGGTTGTAAATGTCGACGGCCTTGCCGCTTTCGCCCATCAGCGCGTAAACCCGGCCGAGTTCGTGCAACACTTTTGTGTCGTCCGGCTTTTCCTCCAGCAATGTCTCCAGCGCGAGAACTCCAATTTCCGGCCAACCGCCGGCAACGGCAGCTTCCTTCAAGATCAGATTCGCCTGGCGATTGAATGGCTCTTTTTCCACGATTTTTTCGACCAGCTCGATGGTACGCGCGGGATCACGCTTTAGCTCGCGTTGAGCTTTCATGACGGCAAGAGACGCGGTGGAAATGCTGAAGAGCGATTTCCTTTTGGCGCGAAACCTCGTGATTTCGGTCCGGCGCAGGAGCTGCCGGGCGGTGAGAAATCGCGGGTGCTCCTTCAGAACGGCCTGAAGGAGCGAAATGGCGTAGCCGAAATTCCGCAGCTCGACCGCTGCAACGGCTTTCAGCCAATGGCCGCGCGCCGTCTCGTCCAGGTCTTTCTCAGTTTCTACCGCCATCGGTGTGGAGGCATTTGCGCGAAGCGGCTGCGGTGGGCGGCCAGGCTGCCGAGGCGCTCCCCGCGGCGAGCGTCTTTACATTCTGTTCGTTTCACAACAGGTCGAGCTGCGGCTTCTCGCGCGCACCGGCGAGCTTCGCTTTCGCGCGGCGCGGTTGTTTGCGCGGTCTACGCTCCGTCGCGCCGTTCGGCTTGTTTTCCAAATGGGTCAGAATCTCCTTCGCGCGCTCGAGGATTTGCTTCGGCAGCCCGGCCAGCCGCGCCACCTGAATTCCGTAACTCTTGTCTGCCCCGCCAGGGACAATTTTGCGAAGAAAGATAATCTGCTCGTTCCACTCGCGCACGGCGACATTGAAATTGCCGACCCCTTTCCGTTCGGCGGCGAGCTTCGTCAGTTCATGATAATGCGTCGCGAAAAGTGCCCGCGCGCGGATTTTGTCGTGCAGAAACTCGGCTACACTCCAGGCAATCGACAACCCGTCGAAGGTCGATGTGCCCCGGCCGATTTCGTCGAGAATGACCAGGCTTCGCTCCGTCGCGTTGTTCACGATGTTCGCCGTCTCGTTCATCTCCACCATGAAAGTCGACTGGCCGCGGGCCAGATCGTCATTTGCGCCTACGCGGGTAAAGATTCGATCGACCAATCCGATTTCGGCGCGCGACGCCGGCACGAAGCTCCCGATCTGCGCCATCAGGGTAATTAGCGCGACCTGGCGGATGTAGGTCGATTTCCCGGCCATGTTCGGACCGGTGATGATTGCGAGACGCGTGATCTGTCCGTCCAACTCGGTGTCGTTCGGCACGAATTTCTCGTCCATCAGGCGCTGGTCGAGCACCGGATGCCGGCCATCCTTGATGCAAAGTCGCAACGAATCGTCGAGCGCTGGCCGACAGTAATTAAAAAGCCGTGCTGTCTCGGCCAGGCCGCAAATCACATCCAGGGTGGCGATCGCTTCGGCGCTTTGCTGGATCGGAACGATTTCGCGCAGGGTCTCCTCTCGTACCTCCTGGAAAAGCTTGTATTCCAGCTGCCGGGCACGCTCATCGGCGCCGAGGATCTTTGCTTCCAGTTCCTTCAGCTCCGGCGTGACGAAGCGCTCCCCGCCGACGGTAGTCTGTTTGCGCGTGTAGTCGGACGGCACATTGGCGAGGTTCGATTTTGTAACCTCGATGAAATAACCGAAGACGGAGTTAAATCGCACCTTGAGCGACTTGATCCCCGTGCGCACGATCTCGCGCTCCTGCAGGTCGTTGATCCAGTTTTTCGCATCGCGCGAGGCATGTCGCAGCTCGTCGAGCTCGCCATTGTAGCCGTCGCGAAAAATGCCGCCTTCTTTGAGCGTGAGCGGCGCATCGTCAACCACCGCGCACTGTAGTCTCTCCGCCAGCGCCGGCATTTCGTGGATCGAATGCTGAAGGCGGTAGGCAAGCGATTCCGCGCTGCCGTTGTCGGCCATGCTCCCGAAGGCGAGCCGGTCGAGCAGGTGTTGCAGCTCGCGCTTTAGCTGCGGGATCTTTTGCAGCGATGTCTTGAGCGCGACCAGATCGCGCGCGTTTCCCGCTACCTGGCTGAGGCGGCCCGCCGCACGTTCGATGTCCCGAATCGCCTTCAGTTCCGCGCGAATCGAAGCGAGCACATCCGGTTCCTGCAAAAGGTCGGCGATCATTTGCTGCCGGCGTTGGATTTCAGAGCGATCACGGAGCGGTTGCAGAATCCAGGAACGCAATTTGCGGCCGCCCATCGGCGTGACGGTCCGGTCAAGCACGGCGAGCAGGCTCATGTCCCTGGCGCTGCGCGATGAAACCAGCTCGAGGTTGGACTGCGTCGCGGCGTCCAGGACTACGAACTCCTCGGCCACATCGCAGCGCAACGCCGTCAGATGATCGATCGTCCGGCGGAGCTGGTGCTTGAGGTAGTGAACGATCGCGCCAGCCGCGCCGATCGCTGCGTGCATTTCGGTGCAGCCAAAGCCGTCGAGCGACTTGACCTTGAAGTGCTCGCAAAGCGTGAAGGTCGCGTGTTCCGGAAGGAAGGCATAGTCATCGTAAGCGGTCACACCGGCGAACTCGGCGAAATCGGCCTGTTGGCTGCTGCTCACAAGCAGCTCAGCGGGGGCAACACGGGCGACCGTGTCGGCAAACGCAGCCCGACGCGCCAGCTCAGTGACATGAAACTCGCCAGTCGTGAGGTCGGCATACGCGAATCCAATCCTGTGCTCGTCCTCATAGACCGCGCCGAGATAGTTCGCACGATTCGTCTCCAGGAGGTCGAGCTCGCTGACCGTGCCGGCGCTGATGATCTGCGTAATCTCGCGATCGACAATTCTGCCGCGCTGCGGATCGCTCGTCTGGTCGCAAATCGCGACTCGCTTGCCCGCCCGGATCAGTTTCGAAATGTAATTCTGCGCGGCGTGATATGGGACGCCGCACATCGGCACGCTATTGCGCTTGGTCAGGGCGACATTGAGCAGCGCCGAGGCCTCCTGAGCGTCCTCGAAAAACATCTCGTAAAAATCACCGAGCCGAAAAAGGAGAAGCACATCCGGGGGCACGCTGCGACGGAGCCCCTGGTATTGCTGCATCATCGGCGTGAGCGCGTCGTTCACTCTTTAATCATGCCGAAGAACCGACTTCAGGAAAAGCCGTTTGCGTCCTTGCACGCGACGGCGCGCGAAGAACTTGCTCACCGGCCATAGCTCATCTATGGAATTGGCAGTGCGCGGCAATATTTGGTTGAATCCGATTCGCTCCCTCCGCGCATCAGAGAGGTAAGGAGTGCTCTGCCTATGATGACCGATCTTCGTTTCGCTTTGCGTCAGCTGTTCAAATCCCCGGGTTTCAGCCTGCTCGCCATCGCGACGCTCGCTCTCGGCATTGGCCTGAACACCGCGATCTTCAGCCTGGTCAACGATCTCTTTCTTAAGTCGCTGCCCTTCAAGGAGCCTCAGCGCGTTCTCCACCTCCTGACGAGGGCGAAGGACCGGACGGACGATTTCCCGATGTCGGCTCCGCGCTACATGTTTTTCCGGGACGGCCAGACAGTCTTCGACGGATTCGCGGCGGAGGGCGGAGGCGCGGCTACGGTGACCGGACTCGGCGATGCCTTTCAGGTGCCGATCTTCAAGGCGACTGCCAATTGGTTTGATGTTCTCGGACTGCGAACGCTGCAGGGAAGGACGTTCCGACCGGAGGAAGAGGAAGGCGCCGACGTCGCTATCGTGACCGAGCGATTCTGGAAAGCACGACTCGGTGGCGACCCGAATGTGATTGGCCGCGCGCTCAACCTGGATGGCGTTTCCCACACGATCGTGGGCGTGATCCCGAAGCTGCCCGTTTCGTGGGCGGGGCCGAATGCGGACATCTGGACAACGAAACCGATGGTCATCCCAGGTTTTTCGCACGAGCGCATGATGCGCGGCACGGCATTCCTGCGCGTGGTCGGGCGTTTAAAACCAGGCGTCTCAGCCGAGCAGGCGAAAGCGGCGATCGCCATACTGGACAACAGCTACCGCTCTCAGTTTCCGGAGAAGATTGATGCGAAAGTGGTCACGCTGGTGAAGACGCTGCCCGAGGATGTGACCGAAAATTTGCGGCCAGGCTTCGCGATATTACTCGCGGCGGTCACGTTCGTTTTGCTGATCGCGTGCAGCAACGTAGCGAACCTGCTCCTCGTCAGGTTCAGCGGACGTCGCCGTGAGATTTCCCTGCGCATGGCACTCGGCGCGACACGCGCGAGCGTGCTGCGGCTCTTTGTTTTTGAGAGCGTGCTGATCAGTCTGCTCGCCGGAATCGTGGGCGCCTTGCTCGCCTGGCGGCTCGTTCCACTCGCACCGAAGCTCGCCTCGAATTTTCTGCCGCTCGAAGAGGGCAGCGCGACCGCGATTTCGCTGCCGGTGCTCGGGTTTACGATCGGTCTCTCCCTCCTCACCGGAATCCTGATGGGTCTTTACCCGGCGCTGCAAAGTTCTCGCGCGGACATAGTCGACGCGCTCAAAGAAGGCGGGCGCGGAACAGCGGGCAGCGTGCGTCAACAGCGGTTTCGCAAATTGCTGGTCGGCGCGCAGGTCGCGCTGTCGGTCATGCTACTCGCAGGCGCCTCCTTGCTCATCGCGAGTTTCGTGCGCTTGAGTCATCAGGATCCCGGATTTAAACCGGACAATCTCTGGATCGGGTTCACCGTCATGCCGGCCGCGCAGTATCCCGATCTGCCGACGCGGACGCGCTTTGTTGAACAACTGCAGAACACGTTGCGCGCCACGCCCGGGCTGCAGGATGCGACGCTCAGCTCGAGTTTTCCGCTGACCGGCGGCGCGGGCGGCGCGACTCTCTACACCCGCCCGGAAGGGAACGTTCCGCCGGTCGCAGAACGCAAGGGGGCGCCGGCGAATGACATCACGCCAGGCTGGTTTCGTACTCTTGGCATTCCGCTCCTCTCCGGACGCGACTTCAATGAGCAGGATATCGTCGATCACCCGAACGTCATCCTCATCAGCAAGTCGGGCGCGAAGACTCTTTTCCGCGACGAGAACCCGATCGGCAAAACATTGCTGATCACGAGTGGGAGCGTGCCGGTCGAGATCATCGGCGTAGTCGGCGACGTGCGCTCCGTTCGACTGAATCAAAGTAACGAGATGGAATTCTACCGTCCCTTTGCGCAGGAAAATTTCCCGTTCCTGACCATCGTTGTCCGCAGCGCGCTGCCGCCGGAGACGATCACCCGATCAGTGCAAGCCGTCTTGCGCGGCATCGATCCCGGTCTGGCGCTGATTCAGCCGCAGCCGTTCAGCGAGATCATGGCCCAGGCGCTCGGAGAGGCGAAGTTGATGATGGCTTTGCTCGGGGTGTTTGCCGCGGTGGCGCTGCTCCTCGCGACTGTCGGAATTTATGGCGCTGTCGCCTATACGGTCGAGCAACGGACGAGTGAAATCGGCGTGCGGATGGCGCTCGGCGCGCAGACGATGGATGTTCTGCGGCTGGTCCTCCGACAGGGAATGACGCCGGTTGTTCTTGGCCTTGTCGTTGGACTCGCTGCCGCGCTTGCGATCGGAAAACTGATCAAGGCGCAGCTCTACGAAACCTCGGCCTACAATCCCGTCTTGCTTACCGGTACGATTGCTGTTCTCGGCACCGCCGCGTTGCTCGCCTGCCTTTTTCCCGCGCGTCGCGCCACTCTTGTCAACCCGACGCAGGCGCTGCGCAGCGAATGACTGTAGGGCGCTGTCCGCAGCGGATCAGGTTCAAGCGCATGACTGGGCAAATCCGCTGAGGACAGCGGACCCCTACAGCACCTTCACGCCATCGCGTGCAGTGCGCGCGCTGTATGAATCGCTCAGTCGTCGCGTCAACGGTCCGACTTCGCCGTTGCCGATCTTCCGATCGTCGACGCTAACGACGCTCGCGAGCTCGCCCATCGTGCCGGTGCAAAACATCTCATCGGCGGCATAGACATCGTCGAGCGTGAGATCGGTCTCGCGACACGGAATGTTTTCCTGCGCGCAGATCTGGAGGACGGTTGCGCGGGTAATGCCTTCCGGACAGGCGAGCACGCGGCTCGTCGCCACTTCGCCTCCGCGCGCGATGAAAACGTGAGTCGCGTTCGTTTCCGCAACAAACCCGCGCGTGTCGAGCATGAGCGCATCGTCGGCACCGGCTTTGTTCGCCTCGATTTTCGCCAGGATTGAGTTGAGCAGGTTGGCGTGGTGAATGCGCGGATCGAGAATTTCCGGCGGCGGCCGCCGGAAAGTGCTCGTGATCAGGCGCAGGCCCGTTCTCGAGTAGACTGGCGGCTTGAATTCAGCGAGGACGATCAACGTCGGACCATTCTGATTCAGCCGCGGGTCCATCCCTGACGTGATCTTTACTCCGCGCGTTAAGGTGAGCCGGATGTGAACGCCATCCCGCATATGATTCGCCTCCAGCGTGCGCCGGATTTCCGCAATGATTTTTTCACGCGGCGGAATTTCGGAGAAGGAAAGAGCGTGCGCGGAGCGGTCCAGACGATCGAGGTGTTCGTGTAATTTGAAGATGCAACCGTCGTAGACCCGCAGGCCTTCCCAGACGGCATCTCCGCCCTGCACGGCGGAGTCGAATGGGCTGATCCCGGCCTCATCGCGATGCAGCAATCGCCCGTCGATATTGATGACCAGGTTGCGATTTTGTTCGTGGAACTTCTGCAGCATCTCAGGTCAGGCGGAGCGCGTGTAACTTGTCGTAGTGTGTCCGGCACTCGTCATGCACATCGCGCAATTCTTCGGGAACGGCGGCGCTCGCACCGTTGTAGGGCGCAAAGCCGGTCGACTTCTCGACCTCCGAGTACCAATGCTTCGCCCAAACGCCGTCGCTCGCGCGGCGACCGGGCGGCCAGGCCAACATTGATTCGCGAAAGTGCACACCGACCGCTTCGCACAAGAGCCGCAGAATCCGCGCTGGATCGCGCAAGACATCGTCTGCATCGATCACTGTCGGCGTCCGATTCGTCAGCTGCCGCACGGTCTCAAAAATTTCGGTCTGCTGCGGAAACCCGAGATCGGTCGCGCTTGGGCGGTAATTTTTTTTTAAATACGAGGCAATCACGCGTGCCGGCTCACGGATAAGAAAGCAGTTCGTCACCTGCGCCAGCCATGAACGATCGATCACCGGCAGCAAGTGATGCGTCATCTGCTTTTGATAATAAATCTGCGCGCGGCCGGGAACATCGGCCATGAGTTGCGCAACGACTTTGCGCCAATCAGTCTCGCCCGCGGAAATTACCTCCTCCGCACCGGGATGTTTCGCGTGCGTCTCATTGAGATAAAAGGCATAGAACGGCTCGTCTACGACCGCGGTGTCACCGCGATTTTCCCAGGCGCGCATCATGGCGGTGGAGATGTTTCTCGGACCGGACCAGATCGCGAGACGTAGCGGCGCGGACATGCCGCCGATTCAAATCGGCCCGCTCAGAACTGCCAAGCGCAGAACGCGCTCAGCGAATCACGAGAATTTCGCGTAAGCGGCGATGAGCGGGTACTTGCAGCGATTCTTCGAATGATAATCGCTGACAAAACCGTCTTTCGTTCGCAGTTCAACGTGTCCCGCGCCGTTACTGCCCTCGCCGTAAACGAGCACGGCACCGATGGGAGCATCGTACGGGTTGTGAACACCCGGGATTTTCCTGAAGCCGTAATTGTGCACCAGCTCATCTCCCGCCTGGCAGGCGTAATTGGTCTTTGGATACGAATTGACGGCACCGGAAGCGATCAGTGCCTGTTTCACGTACTGCCAGCAATGTGCTTTTGACTCGGCATGTGCCCGCTCCTGCGCAAAGCTTGCCGCGCGAACGAGTTTCATGTCGACCCGCGGATCGATTTTCGCGAACGGATGCACGATCGGCACCCGCCAGTAACGATGGATAACGTGGGCGGAGGAGACGTTTCCGGTGTGATCCTTGTAATAAAAGCGGGTCTCGGATTTGACGAGCCCCTCAGCGCGAACGGTTAATGTCGGCGCAGCAAAAGTCAGAGCGGCAATCGAGCCTAGGAGAAAGGAGTGGCGCACAGCGCCAGTTTATGGAGCAGGTGCAACGCCATCACAAGAGGTTTGTTGGCAATTTTGAAATTTTTTACGGCCATTTTTCGGCACGATTCCGAATTACGCCGGTCCAAAACCGTAGCGGTGGCCGCGTTCCTGCCGGATGCTAGGTGATGCTCTACGTGATCGGGACTCCGATCGGCAATCTGAATGACATCACCTTGCGCGCGCTCGACGCGCTAAAGAGCGCTGACCTGATCGCGGCGGAGGACACGCGTCGTTCGGGCATTCTGCTGAAGCATTTCGAGATTTCGAAGCCGCTCATCAGCTATCACGAGCACAATGAAGCAATGCGCACCGCGCAGCTCGTTGAGCGACTCGCCACGGGCGAGAACGTTGCGCTCATCACCGATGCAGGCATGCCGGGTCTCTCCGATCCGGGCGGGCGGTTGATTAGGAAGTGTATCGAGCTCAACCTGCCGTTCACCGTTGTGCCCGGCGCATCTGCGATCGTCACCGCGCTGGTCGGCTCGGGCTTCTCGATGGAGCGATTTTGCTACCGCGGATTTCTGCCGGTGAAAAGCGGCGGGCGCGAGCGCGAATTGCGACAGGCCGCCGAACGGGAAGAGACCTCACTGTTTTTCGAGTCCCCTCACCGCCTGCTCAAGACACTCGCCGCCTGCGGGATGATCATGCCGGAGCGGCAAGTCTGCGTCGCACGCGAGCTGACAAAGAAGTTCGAGGAATTCCGCCGCGGGAATCCTGCTACGCTGCTCGCGCATTACGAAGCGCGGCCGCCGAAAGGCGAGATTACCCTCGTGATCGACGGCCGCTCCTCTTGAGCGAAGCGCAGGACTCCCAAGGGTCTGTCGGCCCTCGAAGATCGACGAGATCGCTTGCACGCTTGGGATGCCAGCTCCGGATTTCCGCTTGTCAAAGCGGCAGAGCTGTGTGATTTTGCGCGGCTTTTTCCCCAGAAGCAGACCTCGCGTATGGCTTTTGCAATTATCAGAACCGGCGGCCGGCAACATCGTGTTTCGGAGGGCGACATTATCGATGTCGATTTTCTGAACGAGGAGCCGGGGAAGGAAGGCGTTTTCGGCGACGTGCTCTTTGTCGCGGACGGTGACAATCTTACGCACGGCACGCCGCTCATCGAAGGCGCGACCGTGACCGGCGAGATCATCGAGCAGCGCAAAGACAAGAAGGTGATCGCCTTCAAGTTCAAACGCCGCAAAGGTTATCACCGCACGGTAGGCCATCGCCGCAAACTGACCCGTGTAAAGATCACCGGCATCAGTCTCGGCGGAGAAAAGAAGCCGGCGCGCAGCCGCAAAACCAAAACCGAAACGGAAACCGCTGAATAGTCATGGCTCATAAAAAAGGTCAGGGAAGCGTTAAGAACGGCCGCGACAGCGTTAGCAAGCGGCTCGGGGTGAAAAAATTCGGAAGCGAGTCGGTTGTCGCTGGCAACATCATCATTCGCCAGCGCGGGACTAAGTTCATGCCGGGCAAGAATGTCGGGCTCGGCCGCGACTACACGATTTTCGCGCTCGTCGATGGTCAGGTGCGTTTCGACCGTGCCGGGCGACGGGTCAACGTGGACGCGATCAGTTCCGCGTCGTAGGCGCGTTTTTCGGCGCGACTCCGCGTGACCGTTGCCGAGCTGCTGACTTTTGCGCTATAAACGAAATCCGCGCATGAAATATCGCACCTATTTATTGTTCGGAGCTCCGGGGAGCGGCAAGGGAACGCAGGGCAAAACTCTCGGCACTATCCCGCGCTTCTTTCACTGCGCCTGCGGAGATGTTTTTCGCTCTATCGATACACGGACCAAGATCGGCAACGCATTCCTCGAGTATTCGAGCAAAGGGCAGCTCGTGCCGGACGATATCACCGTGTCGCTGTGGCGGGTCGCGATCGAGGCCGCGGTCGACGCGCACAAATTCAAACCCGACATCGATATTCTCGTGCTCGACGGCATTCCGCGAAACGTCGGCCAGGCTAAGATCATGGAGTCGCTGATCGACGTGGAGAAGATTTTCCACCTCTCCTGCCCGGATCGCGAGAAGCTCTTCTATCGCCTGAAGAAGCGCGCGCTAAAAGACAATCGCCTCGATGACGCGAACGAAGAGGTGATTCGTCGCCGCCTCGCACTCTACGAAACCGAATCGAAGCCCGTGCTCAGCTATTACCCTAAGGAGAGCATCACTGCAATCGATGCCACGCAGCCGCCGGCCATGGTGATGTTGCGTATCCTCGAGAGCATCAACGAAAGTGGCCTCGATGGCTACGGGATCACCGAACCAGTCGCCGCCCAGGATGAGCCAGCAGCAGTTTGAGAATTTCACCGCCTCGAGTCTGTATTGCGACAAGTGCCGCACCGCCATGCCGGTGCGGGAGCGGCTCCTGCTGATCCTGCCGGACAAGGAAATCTACGATTATCTTTGCACCGGCTGCGCTTCGTCGGTCGGTCAGCGCGAAGTCACTGCGGGTGAGAAATTGATGTCGCAACAGGTGGCGGCTCGCCGCCCCCGCCGCGCCGTTCCGATTTCGCTGCGATAACGGCGCAGGGCGACGCTCGGTCGTGGCGCGCCTGGCGATGACGAAGCATCGCCCTCCAGCTACAGTCGAACTCATGCGCGTTGTTTTCATCGGCACGGGCGAGATCGGTCTGCCAACTCTCCGCTCCCTCCTTGAGAGCCGCGATCACGAACTCGTCGGCATCGTCACTCGACCGGATAAGCCCGTCGGACGGCGTCAGCAGATCGAGCCGCCGCCGATTAAGTCGGCTGCCGCCGGGATGAATGTGCCGGTTCTTCAGCCGAGCCGAATTAAAGAGGAAGGCGCGATTGCGGAGCTTGCGGGGCTCGCGCCGGCCGTCATCGTCGTCATGGCCTACGGGCAGATCCTTCCACGCAGCGTGCTGGAAATCCCACGCATCGCCTGTCTCAATCTTCATGCGTCACTCCTTCCGCGACATCGCGGTGCAGCGCCGATTCAGGCGGCGATCGCGGCGGGAGATCGCGAGACCGGGATCACGGTCATGTACATGGATGAAGGACTCGATACGGGCGACATTCTGCTGCAATCGCGAATCGGCATCGCACCGGATGAAACCGGAGGGTCGTTGCACGACAAACTGGGACAAATCGCGCCCGACGCGTTGCGCGATGCGCTGCAACTGCTCGCCGATGGAAAAGCGCCGCGCAGTCCGCAGGAGTCCTCCGCTGCCACCTACGCGCAGAAGCTGGAGCGGGAGGATGGGCGCATCGACCGGACCGAACCAGTTCAGACGATCGAGCGGAAAATTCGCGCTTACGATCCGTGGCCGGGCGCCTTTACGACCGTCGCTCATCCGAACGGGACGCCACGAAAGCTGAAGGTTTTTCGCGCACGCATCGCCGATTCATCCGCGCAATATCCGCTCGTCATTCGTGCCGCTGACGGCGAGCTGGCGATTGAGGAAGGACAGCTCGAGGGCGGCCGACGGATGACCGCGGCGGAACTGGTGCGGGGCCACCGAGGGCTGGCCGGTGCGCTGTAGGATTTCCTTTCCAAGCCGGAGCGCTTCTGGTTCATCATTCCCCCCCATGTCGTCCGAACGCGGCACTCCTGTTTACAAACGCATCGTGCTCAAGCTTAGCGGGGAAGCGCTCCGCGAGCCCGGTGCGCGCGAGAACATCGCTCCGCAGGTCGTGCGCAATATCGCTGAACGAATCAAAGAAGTTCACGATCTCGGCGTGCAGACCTCTGTCGTGATCGGTGGCGGAAATATCTGGCGCGGCCTGTCGGCTGCGCATCGCGGCATGGACCGCACAACCGCCGACTACATGGGCATGCTGGCCACGGTGATTAATGGCCTCGCCTTGAAGAGTTCGCTCAGCCAGCTGGGTCTGGAGACGCGCGTGCAGAGCGCCATCGACATGCGCAACGTTGCCGAGCCGTTTATTCTCGGCCGGGCCATTCGCCACCTCGAGGTCGGCCGGATCGTTATCTTCGTCGCCGGCACCGGAAATCCCTACTTCTCCACCGACACAACGGCGGCTCTGCGGGCAAGCGAAATTCGCGCCGATGTCATCCTGAAAGCCACAAAGGTTGATGGAGTGTACGATTCCGATCCGAAGACTAATCCGAACGCGAAGCGTTTCGAGCGGGTGAGTTACACCGACGCCCTTGCCAAACGTCTGCAGGTCATGGACTCAACCGCTTTCAGTCTTTGCATGGATAATAAGATCCCGATTGTCGTCTTTGACATGAATCAGCCGAGTAACTTCTCCGATATTGTGCTTGGCCGAAAGGTCGGCACAGTTGTCTCTGACTAACGATGACGGCGGAAGAGATCCTTTTTGAAAGTGAGATGTCGATGGAAAAAAGCGTCGACTACATGGTCCATGAATTCTCGGCCGTGCGGACTGGAAAGGCGTCACCTGGGCTGGTCGAGAATGTCGACGTCGAAGCATATGGCTCGAACATGAAGCTTAAGCAGCTCGCGTTGATTACTACGCCCGAGCCGCGGTTGCTCGTCGTCCAGCCGTTTGATGCGGCGACCGTTCGCGACATTGAGAAGGCGCTGAAGGAGTCCAAAATCGGCATTACTCCGTCGGTCGACGGAAAGATCATTCGCCTGCCGATTCCCGAGCTATCCGAAGAACGACGCAAAGACCTGGTGAAGTCTTTGCGGCAGATGGCGGAAGAAGCCCGCGTCCGGGTTCGCGGCAATCGCCGCTCAGCGATCGATGAGGCGAAGAAGCTTCAAAAGGGCGGCGACCTGACGGAAGACGGCTTACGAGATATTGAGCAGGATATCCAGAAGCTAACCGACCGCTTCGTGAAATCGATCGACGATCACGTCGAGCGTAAAGAAGCCGAGGTCATGAAGGTGTGATGGAGGGACGGCCTCCGTGCCGTCCTCTTAAGCGACGGAAGAAAGGACGAGACGGAGCTCGTCCCTCCAGTTTACAAACGGACCAGGTCTAAAAGGAACTGGCACCAAAGGTAAACCATCCCGCGCCAGGAATACTTGACCTCCCCTTCCGGTGTGGGCTTCAGGACGCCTTTCTTGATGTTGTGCGCGATCTGGTCCCGCAAATCGTTCTCGATCTCCATCTGGATACGTTCTTCGTCCATCGGGTCGATCACGCTTAGCTCAACCTGATTGTGACGCAGAAACTCCTTGTGGCTCTGGTAGAGCTGAAAGAAAGACTGATCGGGGCGCTGCCGGTTGATTCGAAAATACGGCGTTAGCTTTAACCCATAGGAGAGCGGGTAGTTCCAAGTCGTCCAGATGATGCCGTCCCGCGCCCGTGAAGAGATCCTGAGATAGTAGAAGGACAGGTCATTCTGTTCATTCAGGCAAATCGTAGCCTGGGCCCGATCTTCTTCCTTGTAGAATAACCGAAAGAACTGCCGGTAATCTTCCCAATCCCAGCCAGCGTCTGTGACATGGCCGAAGCCGGCACCTTCTATTTCCTTTGTCAGATCGTCGAGGCTCGGGAAGACATCTTGGGACGGCGGGCGCTTGGGCCGAAGCGCCTTCTCCTTTGGCAACCGCAGAGCACGAATCCGAGTCAGGATCTCGAGCCAGGGCAGGAAGAGCCAGGCCAGGGCAGCTACAAGGCCAGTGGCCCAGCTACCGCTTAAAAAATAGATCGCGAGGTAGGTGGAAAGGAGAATGCCGAACGCGCCGGCCTTCTGAGCAAAGGAAGTTTGAAAACTCCGCAGGGCGACGCTGAGAACAGCAACGCCGAGCGTGAGAAATAAGCCAAACAGCATCTAGGGCGCGATCCCGTGCTCGTGCAGAAATTTCTCGAGCTGTTCGGTGTCAAAATTCGCCAGTACTTCCTCGCCCGCGACGAGCGTCGGCACGTATGTCTGATCGGAGAGCTCGAGCATCGTCCTGTAGGCTTCGCGATCCTTGCCGACGTCGATCTCGGTGAATCTGTAGCCGCGCTCGATGAGATAATCCTTCGCGTCGATACACCACGAGCACCATTCCCGGCTGTAGAGGGTAATCTCCGTCGGCACGAGGGAATAAACAGCCGGAGGTGCGCGCGTCAACCTCTCGCCCGGCCTGCTCCGAGCCGCAGACGGAACATTTCCCATATATCGCTTGCAAAAGAAGATCGGACCCCGTAAAACAGGCCCTCAGATTCCCCGGACTGCGTTGAATAATCTGGCATCGGCGGCCCCCTCGCCCCGCTCAACCCGAATCAGCCACGTGACCCGACGCGTCCTGACGCTCAGTATGGCCGCGCTGGCGTTTGCAACGATCAGGCACGTGAATGGCCAAGCCGGGTCTCCGTTGGACCCCAATTTCCAGCCGCCATTTTTCGTCACGCCCTCGTTGGCTGTGCAAGTGACGCTGCTGCCCGACGGCAGTTTCGTTCAGTACTTCCTTACCGACACCCTGGTTGAGCAGACCACTGGCCCGTTGACCCATTCATTCGCCGATGGGACGCTCGACACCGCGTTCAACTTCAGCCGCGATTACAACAACGTCACTGCCGTCACGCCGCTGACTGTAGGTTCCCTTTACGTCGCCGCGTTTCAGAATCCCTACGGCAGCTTTAGCGCCGGGACCTCGACGCTTCTGCGAGTGAAAAGCGATGGATCGATCGACACGACTTTCGCTTCCGGCACGAAGTTCGGGCCGCATGAAATCCGGGGCATTACCGTTCAAACTGACGGCAATATTCTCGTCGGCGGTCACTTCGGCTCATACGGTAGTCTACCGCGAAGCGGAATCGCCCGTGTCCTCGGCGACGGCACACCCGATTCCAACTTTAACTCCACAGCGCCGCAGGTAATCGGCGGCAACGGGCTTTGGGCAAAACCGACTCTTCAACCGGCCGACAGCAAGGTCCTGATCGGCGGCGATTTCACCGCGCTCGGCAGCACGAATTTTCCAGGCGTCGCGCGGCTGAATCCGGACGGCAGCGTCGATGGCTCATTCGTTCCGACTGGATTTGCCAGCACCGCTCCGGTTCGCGGCATCGTTGTTCAATCCGATGGGTTCATCGTGTTGGCAGGCCGGTTCTCGGTTGCCGGCAGGATCAGCAATGCAGCGTTAATCAGGCTGGCGCCGAATGGCACCATCGATCCCACATTCAATCTTGTGGGCGGTCTCGGCAAAATGAGGACGTTGACGGTGCTGTCAGACGGGACCTTTCTCGCTACGAACCAGTCGGTCTATCACTTCGCCCAAAACGGAAGTCGGGACCCGACTTTTCATGAGCCGGCGCTGTTGCTCGACCAGTCGAGTGCCACGGGAGCTGTGGGGGCTTTTAGCATCAACGTGCGGAAGGATGGGAAAATTCTCGTCGGCGGCATCTTCACCGATGTGGATGATGAAGGCGTTCCATTCAACGGGAGTCGCTTTGGCGTAGCCCGCTTGAATGCCGATGGCACGCTCGATACTACCTTCACGACAAGCCACCGGACCGGCATCGCGACTACTCCGAGTAATTTTGTCCGGCAGCCGGACGGGACCACGATCATCTCCTTCTCAACTGCTAACCAATTTTATCCGATAGCTACAATCCCGCATAACTTTGGTCGGCTACTGCCGAGCGGGGCGTTGGATGCGAGCTTCGACCCGCTGGCTGGGCAGAGTGACTTCAATGTTGCCTCCGGTTTCATTCAATTGGGCGACGGTAGCTTCATCGTGCAGAGCGCCGTCGATCCGGTCACCGGGGACACTAAGGTGATCCGCGTTCTGCCTGATGGCACGCTCGACCTAACCTTTGGGCACAGCAAAGATAACAATCCTTATCATCCACAGGTCAGTACCGGAGTACGGCTCGCCGATGGTAGCGCAATTTTTCTCACGACCGATCCGGCGGCGATTGCGGCCGGCCAATGGGTGCAGCATCGCTCGGCCGCCGGCGTTCTTGATACGAACTACAACATCGATCTGGCGGTAACCAACGCAATGGTTGTCCGCGATGTTTCGGGACAACCAGTCAAGGTAGCGACGACAGCCAGGCTGCTTACGAGCTATTCCAATAATCGTGTCCTGCTCGGCTATCTGGATGTAAACGGTACGTTTCGACTGGTCCGCCTGACCACTTCAGGGGGCATCGACAGCAGTTTTGCGGCTGGTGCCACGCCAGCGATGGATCTGCAAAACGTGCCCAACGTGACCCTCGTCGACGCGGCGACCGACACCCCATTCACAATTACACAGGTCACCTCCGCACTCGGTTTCGCCGACGCCGAAGTTAGCACCGGGAATAACGTGGTGGTGGTCGGCACCTTCGCGGGCTATGGCGCGAGTAACGCCCGGGGCATTGTTCGGCTCGATGGCGCAGGAGCCGTGGATCCCAGCTTCAAGCCTGGAACCGGCGCGGAATGGCGCGCCACGCCGGGTTCGGCCGTTTTCCAGCCTTTAACCGACAACGTAGAGTCCCAAGGCGACGGCAAGTTCATTGTCACCGGCACCTTCGAAGCATTCAACGGCGTCACAGCTCCGGGGATTGTGCGATTGAATATCGACGGCTCAGTCGATAATTCGTTCGTCGCTCCTTGTAGCAGAAACAAGCTCGACAGCGCCTCTACTGTTTACTTTAAACGCCAGGACGACGGCTCGTTTTTGCTTGGCGGCCCTTACCTCAGACCAGCGCAAACGGTGTCCCCCTCCTTCATCCACTTCTTCGGCCCGCCGGTGATCAACAGTCCGCTGACGGCAGCGGCCACGATCGGCAACCAGTTCATTTATCAACTCGAAGCCACAGGCGCCACATCGCTCAACGTGAGTGGCTTGACCGGAACGGGCCTAAGTTTCAATCCCGCACTGAAGATAATCGCTGGTGTGCCTTCAAACTCACCCGCCACTGTATCAACCACGCTCAGCGCAAGTAACTTAGCTGGAACAACCACAGCAACGCTTACGCTGACCATTGCGTCGCCGGCAAGCGGACCGGTGATCACCAGCAGCACCAGCGCCACCGGCAGAACCGGCGCGCCATTCAGCTTCCAGGTGATTACCACCGGCGGAAGCCCCGCGACTCAGCTGTCCGCGACTAACCTGCCCGCGGGACTTACCTTCGATCCTGTGACCGGTGTTATCTCAGGAACTCCGCAGTCAGAGGGTAGCACAGCCGTTAATCTGGTGGCGAACGATCCGTCAGGTAGCTCGACCGGTATTTTGCAGCTCACTTTCAGCGCGGACGTCGGCCTTCCGGTCATCGTTAGCCCGGATTCAGCTTTGCTTAGCTCTGCCCAACAGTTCAGTTACACTATCGTCGCGCCAGCGGCTTCGGATCCGAACGACATCACAACCTACAACCTGATCGGCACACTGCCATCCGGGCTGTCCTTCGACAACAAGACCGGTGTGATCTCCGGCACATTCCTGGGCAGGCCGCTGCGCGATGGCGGACAATACGATCGAAAGCCGCTCTCTGGCGGTGTTATTTCCAACGTCCAGCTATTCGCGACCAATTCGCATGGCACTTCTACCACGCCCCTGGTGTTCTTTGCCGCACCGATCGGATCGGTCAACATCTCCACCCGCCTGGCAGTAGGAACCGCCGATAATGTGCTGATTGGAGGATTTATCGTGACTGGCAACGCGCCGAAGAAAGTGCTGATTCGCGCGATCGGTCCTTCGCTGAAAGCCGGTAGTCAGCCACTCGCCGGCGCGTTGCAGGATCCAATGCTCGATCTGTATCAGGGGCCAAACCTGCTCGGTTCGAATGACGACTGGCGGAGCACCCAGGAAGCGGAAATACAGGCGACAACAATCCCGCCGATCGACGACCGAGAGTCAGCCATCATCGCGACGCTCGCCCCAAACACTGGTTATACAGCTGTGATCCGCGGAAAGAATAACAGCACGGGTATTGCCCTGGCAGAGATCTACGACCTCGGCACGGCCAGTCTGGATAACTCGAGCACGTCCAAGCTGGCGAACATCAGCACCCGCGGCACTGTGCTTACCGCCGATAACGTCATGATCGGCGGCTTCATCATCTCGGGCACGAGCACCAAGGTCCTGGCCCGCGCCATCGGGCCGTCTTTGATCAACCAGGGAGTCGCGGGCGCGCTGCAAGATACGCTGCTCGAATTGCATGACGGCAGTGGTGCGCTGGTGGTATCTAACGACGATTGGCGCTCGGACCAGGAACAGCAGATCAAGGACACTACCGTCCCCCCAACCGACGACCGCGAGTCAGCCGTCGTGGCGACACTGCCGCCCGGGAACTACACCGCTGTCGTTCGCGGCAAGAGCGACTCGACCGGTGTTGCCCTCGTCGAAGTGTATTCGCTGCAATAGCGTGATTTTTGCGGCTTGAGATTGTCCGGCGCGGCAAGGCAACATCGACCCATGCGGCGATTTGCTCGATTGGCGTGTGGTGGGTTGATAGCGCTCGCTCCGCTCATCTGCGGGGCGCAACAGCCGACCTCTGATTCGGCCGCCCTGGTTGAGAAGGAAAACGTCGTCGAGGTGGCGAGCAGCGGCGGCTCGTGGGCCGGTGCAAGCGTTGGTCAGCCGCTCAAGACGCACGACAAGCTCCGCACGGGCGAAGATAGCCGCGCCGCGGTCCGTCTGGCTGACGCGAGCGTCCTGCGGGTTGATGAACTGACGACGACCGAGATTCTGCCGCCGAAAACTGCGGCGGATAAGGCGACGCTAAGCGTGGAGCAAGGCTCGACCTACTTCTTCAGCCGCGAGAAAGGCCGTGAGGTGAAGCTGGAGACGCCGAGCGCTAACGGAGCCATTCGCGGGACCGAGTTTGTCGTGAAGGTGGCGGCGAATGGTCACACCACGGTCACGATGTTGGACGGCGAACTGGAGCTATCAAACTCTGCCGGCAGCATTCTCGTGCACAGCGGCGAAGAGGCACAGGTCTCGCGCGGACAGCGGCCGACAAAAACAGCAGCGCTCTACGCGATGAACTCGGTGCAATGGTGTCTGTACTATCCCGGCGTCCTTGACCCCTCGGAAATCGCGGTCTCGGGCCGTTGGGGAGAAGCGTATCGGGAGGGCGATCTATTGCGCGCCTTGAAGGAACGGCGCCCAAGCCGCGCCGGAGGTGTTTACGATGCGCAGCTGTATCTGGCGGTCGGTCAGGTGGACAAAGCCGAAGCAGCGTTGCGCGGCACAAATGCGCGCGGAGCTAATGCCCTGCGGACATTGATTGCCGCGGTGACCTACAAAGAGCGGCCGGGGTCAGCGACCGCCGTTACCGCGACCGATTGGATCGCGGAATCTTACTACCGCCAGTCACGAGCGGACCTGAATGGCGCACTGGAGGCGGCACAGCGTGCCGTCGCGATCGACGCGTCGTTCGGCTTCGCCTGGACGCGCGTGGCCGAACTGCAGTTCAGCTTCGGCCGAATCCCGCAAGCCGAGGAAGCGCTCGAGCACGGACTGGTGTTGACACCGCGCAATCCGGCCGCGCATGCTTTGCGCGGTTTCTTGCACACGGCAGATAACCGGATCGGCGCCGCGAAGCAATCGTTCGAGGACGCGATCGCGATCGATGGCGCGCTGGGCGACGCGTGGCTCGGTCACGGCTTGTGCCTTATTCGACAAGGTCACGACGTCGAAGGCCGGCATGATTTGCAAATCGCCGCGGCGATGGAGCCCAACCGCGCGATTTTCCACAGCTATGTCGGCAAGGCGTTCAGCAACGTCGGTGTCGAATCGAAGGCGCGCGCAGAGTTCGAGCGCGCCAAGGCGATCGATCCGCGCGACCCAACCCCCTGGATTTACTCGGCGATCGAGAACAAGCAGGACAGTCGGATCAATGAAGCCGTGCGCGATCTGGAAAAATCGCAGGAGCTCAACGAAAACCGGCGCGTTTACCGTTCGCAATTCCTGCTCGACCAGGACCGCGCGGTGCGCAGTGCCAACCTCGCCGCGATCTACCAGGCCGACGGCATGGAAGACGTGAGCGTGCGTGAGGCACAGCGCGGCGTGGATTCAGACTACTCGAGCGCTTCGTCGCACCTGTTCCTGGCCAACAGCTACAACGCGCTTCGCGATCCCAAGCGGATCAACCTGCGGTATGAGACGCCGTGGTTTAACGAGCTACTGCTCTCGAACCTGCTCGCACCGGTCGGCGGCGGCCCGCTCTCGCAGTTCGTCTCCGAACAGGAATATTCCAAGCTCTTCGAAGCGGACCGGCTCGGAATCAGTTCGACCAGCAGCTACTTCAGCACGGGCGAGATTCGCGAGACCGCATCGCAGTACGGGCAATTCGGCAACTTTAGCTACGCGCTCGACACTGAGTTTCAGTACGACAACGGCCGTCGACCGAACAATCAAATCACGCGCTCCGAGTCCTACGGCCAGGCCAAGGTGCAGGTCACGCCGCAGGACACGTTCTTCTTCCAGACAAAATACCAGGACACGCGAACGGGCGATCTGCTCCAGTATTACGACCAGGCACAGGCACAGCAGGGCGTCGGGTTTCGCGAACTACAGCAGCCGGCGATTCTGCTTCTTGGGTACCACCACAACTGGACACCCGGCCTCGACACGCTTGTCCTCGCAGGTCGCCTCGAGGACGAAATCTCGTTCGACAACATCAATAGCACCCACAATGTGAATTCCTTCCTGAACACGGGGCTTCCGAACGTAAGCCGCTCGCTCGTCTTTACGCGCGACGCGAATGGCAACGTGGTTGATTTCTTCCAGCTGCCGCTCGATCTCAATTATCACAACACCTTCACCACCTACACTGTAGAAGCGCAGCAGATCTGGGAGATAACCGAGAACACGCTCATTGTCGGCGGGCGTTACCAGACAGGCGAATTTCATACCACCGATCTCTTCGAGCGGCCGCCCGCGTTCGCGACCGGATTCTTCAACGTCCCGCCCGCCTCGCAGAAATTCGAAACCGAGCTCGAACGCGAAACTGCCTATCTCTACGACACGTTCCGTCCGTTCCGCGGTCTCTCACTCACTGGCGGAGTGACTTACGATCACCTTGACTATCCGAGTGACTACCGCAATCCTCCGCTGACCGACAATCAGCGGACTCGTACGCGGGTGGCGCCGAAAGCCGGCGTGATCTGGAATCCGTTCGGCAACTTGAACGTCCGCGCCGCCTATACGCGGTCATTGGGCGGCGTGAGTTTTGATGAAAGCGTGCTGCTCGAGCCGAATCAGGTCGCAGGATTCAACCAGGTGTTTCGGAGTGTCATCTCCGAATCGCTGGTTGGCTCTGTCGCGGGGAGTACCTACGAGAACGGTGGGCTCCTGATTGAAGACAAGTTCCCAACCGGAACTTACGTGAGTGCGCAGGCGGGCATTTTGCGCTCCAATGTGGATCGCACCGTCGGCACGTTCGACGCGACGCTGGCCGCGTTCGGTAATCGGATTGTGCCGCCGATCCTTCCCTCCAGTACCGAACAGGACCTGCGTTACGAGGAGGACACCCTGCTGTTCACAGCCAACCAACTGGTCGGCGACGAATGGTCGTTCGGCGCCCGCTACCAGCTAACTTTCTCGGACCTTGAAACGGCCTTTCCCGGAATTCCGCGAGCGAGTCTCGGCGCCCTGGCTGATTCGCGGCAGAAAGCGACACTGCATCAAGCCGACGTGTATGCGCTCTTCAATCACCCATCGGGATTGTTCGCCCGGCTCGACGGCTATTGGGCACGCCAGAGTAACGTCGGCTATTCGCCCGACGAACCGGGCGACGAAATCTTCCAGCTCAACGCATATGTTGGCTACCGGTTCCGGCGCAACGTCGGTGACGTGACGCTCGGGTTCCTCAACATCAACGATCAGGATTACAAATTGAATCCGCTCAACTATTACAACGAGCTGCCGCGCGAGCGTGAGTTGCTCGTCCGTGTGCGGTTGAATTTTTGATGCAGCTTCGCGCGAGCAAGCGCCTGGTTCGAGGGATCACTATTGCCGCCGGCTGCCTGCTCGCCATGAGCGCGGGCGTGGCATGCCTGCATTACTCCTTCGCCGACCCGCTCTCCCGGTTGAGCTATGACGTGCCATTCTGGTGGCGCGCGCCGATCGACACGCATGAAATTGTCATCGTTTACCTCGACGCCGAATCGGCCAAGGAACTGAACCAGCCGATCGACGATGTTTGGAATCGGCAGTTGCAGGGGCAGCTGCTCGACCGTCTCACTGAAGCGGGCGGGCGGCTGGTTTTCTACGACGTCGTTTTCGATCAGCCGTCCTCCGACCCCGCGCGGGATGCAGCGTTCGCGCAGTCGATCCAGCGCAACGGCAAGGTAATTCTCGGCGGCGCGCTCGACCTGATAGAGCCGAACCGCGGCGTCAAAGAGGAGCGAACCACGCCGCCATTGAAATCAGTGCGGAAGGCCGCAGCCGGCTGGGGCCTGCTCGCCTTCAAACCGATCGATCCCGACTACGGAGTGCGCCAGGTCTTTACCGGCAACGACACTTCGCCGGCCGCGACGTGGCGGGCGGCTGAAATTCTCGGCGCCGCGACCACAAAAACCCCGCGCGACCGCGTCGGCACGCGCTGGCTGAACTACTACGGGCCGCGCGATGCATTCGCTTCCGTTAACTTCGCGCGCGCGCTGGATCCAAACGGCGTCGCGCCCGGATTTTTTCGCGACAAGATCGTCATGATCGGCGGTCGGTCGACGGTTGGCTATTTGATGTCCGCGCGTGACGATTTTCGGACGCCCTATTCGAGCGGCCGGCAATTTACTCCTGGAACCGAGGTCCACGCGACCATTCTGCTCAATCTCCTCCGCAACGATTGGCTGAAGGAACTGCCGCTCAGCAGGCAGACGTGGCTGGTCATCGGCATAGGGCTGCTCGCCGGATTGCTCGCTGCCTGCCGGCCAGTGATCGCAAGCGTGCTTGGCGTCCTCGGCGCGGCGCTGCTCACGGTTGCTGCGTGTTGGCTGGTTTGGCAGCGCGATGTGTGGTTCGACTGGCTGGTTCCGGCCGCGGTGCAGATGCCGCTCGGGGTCGCCTGGTCGGTCGGCTCGCAGTACCTCCTCGAATCGCGTCGCCGCAAAGAGCTTCGACGGGCGTTCGGCTTTTATCTGTCGCCGCAAATGGCCGATCGCATCGCCGATTCCGACTTCGACCTGAAGCCCGGTGGCAAGGTGGTCGAAGTGACCATCATCTTCACTGATCTGGAGAACTTCACGACCATATCGGAGAAGCTCGATCCGGCGGAGACCTCGCGCATTCTGACCGATTATTTTGGCCAGACGACGCGATGTATCCTGACCAATCGCGGGACAGTCATTAAGTACATCGGCGATGCGGTATTCGCCGCATGGGGTGCCCCGATTGACGATCCGCAGCACGCCTCCCGCGCGGCAGAGGCAGCGTGCGATCTGCGCTGCCTGACTGATCTGCAAATTCGCGGCAAGCGTTTGCGCACCCGCATCGGTATCCACACCGGGCGCGTGCTGGCAGGCAATCTCGGGTCCGAGTTCCGCTTCGACTACACGATGATCGGCGATCCGGTGAACTTCGCGTCACGTCTCGAATCTTTGAACAAATACCTGAGCACTCAGGTGCTGATCTCCGACGCTGTGTGCATGCAACTGGGAGATCGTTTCGTTACACGTCGCCTCGGTGAGTTCAAGGTCGCGGGGAAAACCGAAAGCGTCGTGATTCACGAGCTGATTTGCCGCTGCGAGGCGCAGAACGGGGAACGCGCTTGGATCGATGTCTTCGAACAGGGGCTCGAGGTGTTCCGTTCCGGGGACTTCAGTCGCGCCCGGGAATTGATGATGCGGACACGGGAAATGCGCGCCGGGAACGATGGCCCGGCTGAATTCTACCTGCGCAAGCTCGACAAGCTGGAGAGCAACGGCGCGCTCGACGGCTGGACCGGGGTGGTCGAGCTGAGCGAAAAATAGCGTCACGCGACGGCAGAGCTGCGGTTCGATTCGCAGCTGCGCCCGGCCCCGACGACTGCTATCTGGCAGCGTGGTTTATTTGCTTGAGGACGAGATCGATGAGGGTGAAAAGCTTGTCGCCCGGAACCGCCGTGACCTGGTCGTGCTGCTCCGTGGTTGGGTTCCACGTTTCGGGCGGGAACGCAGGCGCTAGCTCAACTTTGTCGATCGCAAGCGTGACATTCCAGCCGGCGAATTGAATCGCGAGCTGCGCGATGCGGTGGTCGCTCGGGTTGATCCAAATCCGGCCCGGCCATTGATTCGCGGCGAGTTGCTTCTTCGTCACGGCGATCGGCCGCAGATCCAGCATGCGATAAGTCTGACCGGCAAAGGCGACATTGCCGCCATCCCGAACGTCAAGCAGCGCCGGGAGGAATATGGCTTTCGTTCGATCAATCTCGAGCGGCGGCAGCGGCTGCGTTGAGATCGGCGCGCCGAGGTGCTCGACGAGCGGGAGGAAAACGGCGCGAGGATACGCCCAGACGCTCTGGCCGTTTCGACAAATCGTGACCGTGCCGTCCGGCAAAGGGAATTGGACGAGCAGCTTGTCGGGGAACTCATAGGCTACGCGCAGGTGCGCGCCTTTCAGCTGAGGCGGGAGGCCGCCGGCATCCGCCACAGTGGCTTCGATGTTGAAGGCGTGGTCGCCGTTGCTGCCCTCGCGGGTCAGTGCTGCGATGATTGGGGCGATAGCCTGATTGACGATTTCGTAGCGGTTGTCCGGATGCGGCTGGGTCTTGGCGGCGCCAGAGGTGGCGACAGCAAGCCCGATGGCAACGACCTCGAGGCTGATGAGACGGCTGAAAAACTTTATCACGACGGAGTGGTGTTCGACACCAGATTACCGGCTGCGTTCAGCGCGAACCGCCAAAGTCAGACAGATTTCTGGACTTCGCGTGTAAATTGGGTACAACGCTACCCTCAGCCGTGCTCCCCCTGCTCCGAACTGTCCTGTTTCGTATCGCATTGACGGTTGCGGTTGGTGTGGCGTCGCTCGCGCCGGCCCGTGGCGCCAGTTCTGACGTCGATGCTATTCTCCTGGCCAAAGTGGTGACCCTGCTGCAGATCGGTGCCGACCGCAGCACCGACCTTCTGTTTGAACCGACGCCCTTCGTCTTCGCGGTCCTCGTAAACGCGACAGCGCCGGGAAGCATTCTCGGCGGCAGCTTTTCACTAGCTGGCCAGCAGCCGATCAGTTTGTCGCAGACCGAGCCGGCTACATTTCTTTTTGCGCAGCGTTTCGATGCGCCGGAGGACCTCGGTGCGGCCTTTCCCGACGGTAGCTACTCGGTCACGCTGCAAACAGCGACGCCACCAACTCCATTCAGCGGCCCGATTGATTTTCACCTCAATCTGCCCTCGGCCTATCCGAGATTAACGAACTCAGAATGGTTTTCCGTCGTAATACAGTTCGATGTCCGAAACGAATTCACCTTCTTCTGGAACATCGACGAGTTTACACCATTCAGCACCGATCCGGCGCATCCGAGCTTCGTCCAGTTCCAGTTCGCCGACATTTTCAACAACACCCAATACACACGCCTCTTCCAGGAGCCGATTCCGGGGCTGATCTTTGATCCAGGCACGTTCACACCCGGCATCTACATCGGCCGGGTGATGTACGGGAATGTCGACAAGACGGAGATCGGTACCACATCGCTCGCCGCGTCAAGTTTGCTGATGACGGAGTTCATCATCAGCGCGGTTGACGGCCCGCCGGTGCTCACCAGCCCGACAGGTATCACGGTCAACCAGGGCCAATTGTTTATATACACAGTGGAGGCGACAAACATGCCGGCAGAACTCACCGACGTCAGTGGTTTGCCGAGCGACAACAGCATACAATTTAATCCCGCGGGGTTCATCGGCGGATACCCGCAAACTCCCGGCAGATACCAGCTCGGAATCTCGCTCTCGAACATCGTTGGGACGACCAACGCCACATTGACCCTGGACGTTCAGGCTGCCGCCACACTCGCCATCACGAGCAGCACACGCGCGGCTGCCGGCGTGGGCGATCCATTCCGGTTCCAGGTGCTCGCGCCGGGCGGGAGCAGCGCGACGCGGCTCACTACCAGCCAGTTGCCGCCGGGGCTAAGCGCGGACCCGGTTACGGGCGAAATCACCGGAGCGCCGACCACCGCTGGCGATTACACGGTCCAACTGCATGTGACTGACGGCAACGCCACAGCGGACGGCGTACTCTTGATCAGCGTGAATCAAGATCCGGCATTTCCGACGATCAGGAGCGCAACCAGCGCCACGATCGCTCCGGGCCAGGATTTCACCTATAAGATCAACGCGACGCCGGACCGTGTGAGTTCCAATAATGGTTTCGGAACGAACGCGACCGACGACACCAGCTACAGCCTCGTCGGGGATCTTCCGCTCGGCTTGTCCTTTGACGCAAAAACCGGCACGATCAGCGGCAGATTTCAGGGAAGCCCCCAGCACTCGGGCGAGAAAGCGAAGTCCCGGCTCTCAGGCGGTGCGCTGGTCAGCAACGTTCAGCTCTTCGCGACTAACTCGCGCGGCACCTCGACGATCCCGCTCGTTTTCTTCACCAAACCCGTCGGTGCAGTGAACATTTCGACTCGGCTGGCAATCGCCAACGGGGACAATGTCCTCATTGCAGGGTTCATCGTCACCGGTAATTCGCCAAAAAAATTGGTGCTGCGGGCAGTAGGTCCGTCATTGCCGGTCGCGGGGGCCTTGCAGGACCCGGTGCTGGAGATTCACGCAGCGGATGGGCACTTGCTGGCGACGAACGACAGCTGGAGAAGCGATGACGAACAGGCAGTGATCGACTCCGGAGTGCCGCCCGCAGATGCGCGCGAAGCGGCCATCGTCGCCGCCTTTCAACCGGGCAATTACACGGCGATCGTTCACGGCAAAGACGGCGGGACCGGCGTTGCACTGGTCGAGTTGTACGACCTCGGGACTGCGAGCATCGATGCTTCGAGCGATGCCAAGTTAGCCAACATTTCGACGCGAGGCCTTGTGCAAACCGGCGATAACGTAATGATCGGCGGGTTCATCATCTCGCAGGTGCAAAGCAGGGTGATCGTTCGTGCGATCGGCCCCTCACTCGCCGCACAGGGCGTGAGCGGCGCACTTTCCGATACTGTTCTGGAACTGCATGACGGCAACGGGCAGACGATCGCGGTGAACGACGACTGGCAGACCGATCCAGCGCAGGCGCAGCAGATCAAGGACACGACGATCCCGCCGACAGATCCGCGTGAATCGGCCATCGTTGCGACTTTAAATCCCGGCAATTACACCGCCGTGGTTCGCGGTAAAAACGGCACGACCGGTGTCGCGCTTGCCGAGGTCTACGCGCTGCAATAGCCGGTGAATGGAATCGACAAAAAGCGGAGCGGCCGGCATGCTCGGGTGACGGGCATGGGAATCAAACGGTGGCTGTCGATCGTCTTTTCGCTGGCCTTGCTCTGGATCGGACGCAGTGGGTTCGCGCAGGTCTCGACGAACCTCACAGTCGCGAAAGTGCAGGATTTCAAACAGACCGGCACAGCCGCCCCGGTGCAGGTGACGAATCCGTTCACGCTCACCGCGATCGCACAACCCCAAGGCTACACGATCGCGAGCGGCACCGTCACGCTGCCGACCGGCGGTCAACGCACACTCGTAAACGGCGGGACCGGGATCTTTGGCTTCACGAGCGGTTTCTTCGCCACTGCCGCAGCGCTCAACAGTGTGTTTCCGGCCGGCGCCTACGGGTTCAGCGTCCAGCCGACGAGCGGTGCTGCAATCACCGGCACGGTTACGATGCCTCTGCAGGACAATTATCCGCCCGCGCCGACCCTGTCGAATAGGGAATGGACGGCGGGCGCACTGCAGTTCAATCCGACACAGAACTTTGTTATTAGCTGGCAGGCGGGGGCGGCTCCAAGCGATATCAGGCTAACAGTAAATGATCCCAGCGGGACAATCGTCTTCGCCACGACTGTCTCCAATACCTCAACGACGCAGGCTATTCCGGCCAACACGCTGCTGGCGGGAACCGTATACACCGGGCGCCTCACGTTTGGCCGAACTACGGTGACTCCGGCGGGCGCCGTCACCCTGCGCGCTGCCTACCAAAGCGTGACGAATTTCAGCCTCAACCCCGTAGGTAACACGCCAGGACTTTTTACCCCAAGTGGATTCACGGCCGTGGCCGGGCAGCCCCTCGTTTATCAGGTGATCGCCAACACTCTTGCGACCTATGACGTTGCCTCCCTTCCCGCCGGTCTGACCTTTGATCCAATTACTGGACTGATCTCGGGCACGCCGACCACCTCTGGCAGCCCCTCTCCGAACTACACCCTGCAAAACACCGCAGGCGTGACCCCCGGCATAATCAACTTGAACATTCAGGCGCCACCCGCCGGCCCGAGTTTTGCCAACGCGACGAGCGCGACCGGCCATATCGGCGTGCCGTTCACATTTCAGGTTGTCACGACCGGCGCCTCGCCTTCGGCGACAATCACGGCAACCAATCTTCCGGGCGGGCTGACAATTAATTCAGCAACCGGCCGAATCGCAGGTACGGTCACTGGGGCCACGAGCAATGCCGTCACACTGACGGTCCACGATGGCAGCTTTACGCGGACTTCGAGCCTGGAACTGACCTT
>JBJMWX010000002.1:0-14189 GCA_045809925.1 Chthoniobacterales bacterium | reverse complement strand
GCAACGTGACTTTCACCTTGCGACTGTTCGCCAGCTCGATACCGACCGTGTCCTTGCCGGGAATCGGCGCGAGAATATTAATCCGCTCGGCCCGAGTCGCGCGCGCCAGGTCCCGTTCCAGCGATACGATTTTATCCACCCGCACGCCTCGTGCCGGATACACCTCGTAGCGCGTGATGGTCGGCCCTTTCGTGATGTCGCCCGCTGCGACTTGGATGTCGAATTGCGCGAGCGTATCGATCAGAACCTTTTGAATATTCTCCAGCTCGGCCGGATCGGTCGCGCCGCGGCCTTCCTGATCGTGCTCGTCGAGCAAATCGACCGATGGCAGCACGTAGTTCTCAGCATCCCAGTTCTGACTGGCTGGACCCGGCGCGGTCTCTTTCTTTTCGCGGCCGCGCAACTCCGCCAGCGAAGGCTTCTTTCTCGCCGGCTCATCCGGCAGCGCAGTCGTGTCTACGACTTTCGGCTTTGGCCGATTGAGCAATTCTTCGGGCGGAATTAGCGATGTTACTTGCTCGGCAACGGGCGCCCCTTTTTTCTTCAATTGCTTCTCGAGTGTCCGCTGTTGTTTCGCCAGCTCGCGCCGGCTGATCTCGAGTCGTCCCTTGATGTCCGCCCGGCGCAATTCCCTTCGCAATTTCCAGGCGTGCAGGGCAGCGATCCCGCTGCGGATGGCGGCGACGGTCTGCCGCACGATGTGGATCGGCCGCAAACCGGTCATGAGGATGAGCGCACTGACGTAGACGCCGACGAGGAGAAGAAGAGAGCCGACACGGCCCATCAGTTTCTGGAGAACGGAGCGGCCGAGGTAGTAGCCGACCGACCCGCCTGGTCCCTGAATGTTGAAGACTGAATGCCAGTCGGTCAGGAACCGATGTTGCAACTGCAAAAGGCATGCGCCGGATGCGATGAAGAGCACGATCCACACAGTCCGTGGCGTGACCCGCAGCGAAGGGTGGAACAACTTGGCACCGCCAAAGCCCAGCAACACGACGGCGAGCAGGTAGGCCGCCGCGCCGATGATGAAGTAGCAGCTGCCGGCTACGATCGCGCCGACCGGGCCGATAAAGTTCTGTGCCGGCGAGTTGGGCGTCGCTACCTGGCTGAACCAGACCCACGAAGGCACATCCTTCGGCGTGAAGGAAACCAGCGCGAGGAAGAGCAGCGTTCCGAAGCCGAGGAGGAGAAGCGCGTAGACTTCATTCCATGCGCTGGCTTTCGACGAACGGGGCACTTTGCGCATGACAGTAATTCAGCGGGCGCGCCTTTCAACGCAATCCGCTTATGCAAAAGCGTTGACGCTCTTCGCGCAGGAATGGGAGAGTGAGGCTCAGGGTTATCGCATGCGGCGGCTCACCGCGGTTTTCACTACTATCGTACTGCTCCGCGCCGCCGCCATGGCGGGCGTAACCTTCGATCTGACGTTTCCGGACGTGGTGAGTCACACCGGCCAGAACTGGGACGATCCCACCTACGGAAGCCAGGCGCGAACGACGCTCCTCAATGTCATGACCGAGATCGGCCGCAATCTGGCCGACACCGCCACGATTCAACTCACCATCACATCTTCGCTCACGACGGCGTATGCGGCGGGATCGTTTTATGCCGCAACACAGGTTCAGCCCGGTGGTTTTCGCGACGGCAGCATCTACGTGAAGATCCGAAGCGGTACCGATACGAACGGTTCGGCCGCCGACGGCGGCATCGAGTACAGCTTCAACTTTGCCGGTCTGCATTACTCCGATTTCAACAACGATGGAATGGTCGACATGCGAGACTTCATCATCAATCTGCAAGCGCTGACCCGGCATGAAATGCTGCACCTGCTCGGCTCGGTTTCCGGAATCGATCCAACGAACCGTCCGAACTCACAGGCCACGCGGCATGACACCTTTCTCTTCGATTCCGCGGGCCGGCCATTCGTCAATTCCGACGGGACCGTGTCGAGCGTCGCGAATCTGGACGATCCACAGGCCTATTTCGATCCAGTCGGCAGCGGGCCGAACTTCCAAATCAACGCGCAGCATGACTTCAGTCATCTGATCGGTACGACCTTTCCATACCGGCAACTGGTGAGCGATAACGACCGCACCTATTTCGCGACGCTCGGCTACCCACTGGCGCCGGCAGCAGGCAATCTGCTCAACATTTCGACGCGAATGCGCGTCGGCACCGGCGACTCGGTTTTGATCGCGGGATTTATCGTGACCGGCCTTGAGTCGAAGCAGCTTGTTATCCGCGGAATCGGGCCATCGCTCGCCGCCAGTGGCGTAAATGGCGCGCTCGCCGATCCGACCCTCGACGTTTATCGCGGCAACGCGCTCTTCACCCTGAATGACAACTGGCGTGACAATCAGCCGACGGAGCTGGCGGCGACGGGAATTGCCCCGACAGAGGACGCTGAGTCGGCGACCATCCGCACTTTCGAGCCGGCTGCCTACACCGCGATTGTTCGCGGAAAGAACAACACGACGGGGGTCGGGTCTGTCGAAGTTTATGACCTGTCCTCGAAGAGCGATTCTCGCGTGGTCAACATCAGCACCCGCGGCTTCGTCGAATCGGGTGAGAACGTGATGATCGGCGGGTTCATTATCGGTGCCGCGGGCAGCCAAAGCGTCGATCTTGTCGTTCGAGGCATCGGCCCGTCGCTGGCAGCCGCCGGGGTGCCAGACGTGTTATCGGATCCGACGCTCACATTGTACGATGGCAATGGCGCAGAGATCGCGAGCAACGACGACTGGCGCAATACTCAGCAGGCCGAGCTGCAGGCTTCAGGACTCGCTCCCACGAATGATGCCGAATCGGCCCTTCTCATCACGAGACCTGCCGGAAATGCGACCGCGATTGTGCGCGGGAAAAATGGCGCGGTCGGCAACGCCTTGATCGAAGTTTACCGCCTGCGCTAACACTTTAAGTGGATCGCAGGTCCACCGATGCGCGGTTCAAAGGCACGGTCCACCTTTCGCTTGCGTCGTCGTCGCACCACTACTTACTTTCCGTCCGCATGCGATTGCTCGTCCGCAGAACCGCGCTGATCGCCGCCTGGGTTTCAGTCGCGCTCTGGTGTTCGTGCGAACGCCATCATCCGAGCGAACTCTATCCCGCGCAGGACGGGCATCAGAACGAAGCCGCCACAACGAAGCTCGAAGCCTCGCCGGCAGCTTCCCCGGCAGCGAAGCGGACGCCGGCGCAGTTCTTCCCGTCACCAGCAGCGTCGCCGCGCTAGGCGCAAGGCAATGGCCAAGGATTATCCGACATCGCCGCCTAATCTGACGACGATGCCGCCGGGGGTGCCGTACATCATCGGCAACGAAGGCGCCGAGCGCTTCAGCTTTTACGGCATGCGCACGATCCTGATCGGGTTCATGACGCAATTCATGCTCAACCAATCCGGCGTGCTACAGGGGATGCCGGAGAACGAAGCGCAAGGTTGGTTCCACCAATTCGTATCGTCCGTTTACTGGATGCCATTTTTCGGCGCGATCATCTCCGATGGCTGGCTGGGTAAGTACAGAACGATCCTTTATCTCTCGATCGTCTACTGTCTCGGCCACTTCACGCTGGCATTCATGGATACGAGCGCCGGAATCCACTTCGGCCAGAAATGGGTTCTCGCGATTGGACTCATCCTGATCGCCGCGGGCGCAGGCGGGATTAAGCCGTGCGTTTCCGCCAACGTTGGCGATCAATTCGGCGAGTCGAACAAGCACCTGCTCGAACGCGTCTTTGGCTGGTTCTATTTCTCGATCAATCTCGGGTCGTCGTTCTCGATCTGGCTTTGCCCTGTTCTGCTGCGCGACCGGCACTGGGGGCCGCGTTACGCATTCGGCCTGCCGGGCGTGCTGATGTTCATCGCCACCGTCATCTTCTGGATGGGGCGCAAGAAAATGGTCCACATCCGGCCCGCCGGGCTTGGGTTCTTGCGCGACCTGAGGAGCAGGGAAGGACTCAGTGTCCTCGCCAGGGTCTGGATCATCTTCGCGTTCACCATGATTTTCTGGGCGCTGTGGGACCAGAGCAGCGGCGGCGAATGGACGATCCAATGTCAGAAGATGGACCTGCACTTTCTCGGCATCAGCTTTTTGCCCGAACAGGTAAACGTCGTAAACGGGCTCTTCATTCTCGCGATGATTCCGCTCTTCAACTATTGGGGTTACCCGGCGATCAGCCGCATCTTTCCGCTCACGCCGATACGAAAGATTGGGATCGGCTTGTTCCTGACGGCGCTTTCATTCGTCTTTATCTGGTTCATCCAGCTCAGGATCGATCACGGGGGGCATCCGAATGTCGGCTGGCAGTTCGTCGCCTACATCATCCTCTCAGCCGGCGAAGTGATGGTCTCGATCACCGGGCTTGAGTTTGCCTACACGCAGGCACCAAACCGGATGAAGAGCCTGCTCATGTCGATGTGGCTGCTCTCGATCGCCCTCGGTAATCAACTGCCCTCCGTCATCAGCTTCCTGATCCCGAAACTCAAATCGATGGGGATGAACCTGGAAGGGGCGAACTACTTCCGGTTCTTCACTTTTCTCATGCTCGGCGCCTCGATCCTCTACGTGTTCGTCTCGCGTCATTACCACGAACGGACCTATCTGCAGTCACAGGAGTCTTCGCCGGACGAACAGGTCACTGAGCCTGTGCTCGCCGCCGGCACCCCTACTTAGAAGCGTTCGCAGAACGCCCGATAACTCGCTTATGAAAAGAATCACGCTCGCCGTCGCGGTGTGCGTCGCCTTCCCATTCGGCGGCGCGTTCGCCACCCCGCAGGACACGCAATTCGAGAAGCTCGCGAAGGACTACATCGAAGGTCTGCTCCAGACGAATCCGGAATATGCCACTCAGCTCGGCGACCATCGGTTTGATGACCGGCTGAGCGATTACTCAGACGAGGCGGTGGCGAAGGAACTCGCGCGCGCGAAGCAGTTCCGGCAGCAACTCGATCAATTCAACGACCTGAAGCAGTTGAGCGATGCGAACAAGGTCGATGTCCGCTTGCTGAAGGACAACGTCGACAACGAGATCTTCGGTCTCGAAGAGTTGCGGGAGCGCGAGTCGGACCCGCTCCTTTACATGGAGAGTCTGGCGAACAGCCTTTACCTGATTGAGGCGCGTGAGTTCGCGCCCGCACGGCAACGCGCCGCAAGTCTGCGCAAACGGATGGAAGCGATGCCGGCCGTTATCGCGCAGGCAAAACAGAACCTTAAGAATCCACCCCGCGTTCATACAGAGACAGCTATCGATCAGGTGCAGGGGGCGATTTCCCTCATCAAAGAAGGACTCAACGAAGTGCTGGATAAAGCTCCGGAAGCGAAGAAAGAGCTGGCACCGGTTCAGGAGAAAACGATCGCGGCGCTGACTGACTACAAGAACTGGCTGCAAAACGAGCTGCTGCCGCGCTCAAACGGCGATTTCCGCATCGGCCCGGACAAGTTCCGCAAGAAACTCCGCTTCGCGCTCGCCAGCGATATGTCGATGGAGGATCTGATGAAAGCGGCGCGAGCCGATCTCGAGCAAACGCAGAAGGCGATCTACGAAACCGCGCTGCCGCTCTACAAAAAGTATTTCCCGAATTTCGACGAAGCGACGTTGAACGATCACAAGAAAGTGACGCAGGCGGTGCTAGACAAGCTCGCGGAGCAACGCCCGAACGACGACACGATCGTTAACGACGCGAAAACTGTGCTGAAAGAAGCGACCGATTTCGTGAGGACGAAGAACCTCGTTACGGTGCCGTCGGTCCCGGTCGATGTCATCGTCATGCCCGAGTTCAAACGCGGACCGGCGATCGCCTACTGCGATTCGGCCGGCCCGCTGGAGAAGAACGGCAAGACATTCTTCGCCGTCGCGCCGACGCCGAAGGATTGGACGCCGGAGCGAAAGGACTCGTTCTTCAAGGAATACAACAACTACATGGTCCGCGACCTTACAGTGCACGAGGCAATGCCAGGTCATTACCTGCAGCTGGCGCATTCCAACGAGTTCCGCTCTCCGACGCTCGTGCGCGCTATCTTCCAGAGTGGCACGTTCATCGAGGGATGGGCGGTTTATGCCGAACAGTTCATGGCGGAGAACGGCTACGGCGGACCGGAGGTGAAGATGCAGCAGCTGAAAATGCGGCTGCGCGTGATCTGCAATGCCATCATCGATCAATCGATTCACGCCGGAAACATGAGCGAGCAGGAAGCGCTCGATATTATGATCAAGGAAGGTTTTCAGACCGAGGGGGAGGCGGTCGGGAAGTGGAAACGGGCCCGACTAACTTCGTCTCAGCTTTCCACCTACTTCGTCGGTGTGACCGAACATCTTGCGATGCGGGAACAGGCGAAAGCGCGCGACGGTGCGAAATTCGACCTGAAAAAGTATAACGACGCTGTGATTTCATTCGGCAGCCCGCCCGTCAAGTACGTGCGCGAAATGCTTGGGCTGTAGGGAGGGACGGCCGCCGTGCCGTCCCAGGACGCGACGGAGCGCGTTCCTCCAAACCAGCGGCGCCTACCGTTTTGCCGCCGATTTGGCCAGTTCGTCGAGGGTGAAAACCCTGCGCTGGCCGCTTTTCGTCTCGCGGCAGACGATTTCGTACCAACCCTGCATCCGCTCGATGCGATAACGCTTGCCGGCATAGCGAACCGCCTCGCGCGTGATTACACGGTGCACGACTTTTTCGTAGGCTGAACGCGGCCAGTGGCGCCGGCGTCTGCGGCCCCAGTCGAATACCCGACCGGCATCATCGTACGCCTTGGGCCGCTCGGGAAAATCGAGAAGCGAACGCGCGTCGCCGGCAAATACTTCCTCGATGTGCCGAAGCGTTTCACGATCGCTCAGCCGGCGAATCTCGGCCCGGAACGGCGGCAGGGTTTCGGTCGCGATCTCCCGCAGGCTCAACGTCCGGCCGTCCCGCAGCTTCCATTGGGCGGCGTTTGTGTCGCAACTGAATGGGTCGCGCGCGAGAGAACCGGCGAGCACACGCCATCCCTTGCGCGACGAATGCTTTCGCAACCGGAAGCGCGTGAGTTGCGGAATTCCGCGTTTCACCAGTTCCCCGGGATCGTAGCTCGGCCACTCCCGCACGGTTTCCACCGCACCGGCGACAAAGGCGCAGGTCGCGAGCATGAGCGCTGCGTCCGGTGTAAAATCCGCCGTGATTTCGATGCGGTTGCCCCGCGGACGCACGCCGATCGCGGTGCTTTTCCGATTCGCCGCCAGCAGCATCAACGGCACTGGCAGCAGGTGAGCGAGCAAATATCCGAGCTGGTAGGCTGTGCCGCTGTGAGCGGCGCGGAAGGATAAGTTATAGTGCGTGCTGAAACCCTGCAGCCGCGTCGTGCAATCTCTCTGCACGCTCCAGTGATCGAGCTCATCGCGAAGATAACGAATCTGTTCCCAGAGCGACCGCGTCGCGCGGAAGCAGCAGCCTGCTTCCAGCTCAACGATCGGGGTCGCCACTTCGATCACACCGGTGTCGAAGTAGATCGCGCCACCCGCCGGTAGCTGAAAGGAGCGTCCGGTCCGCGGCAGCATCTCCTGCCTGACCAGCCGCTGCGGCGTCCTGAAAACGTGCTCGGGCTTGCGATGAACCTCATCGACGAAAAGCGAAAACTCTGCTTCGAGTCCGATCACCGCGACCGGAGGCGGCCGATGCTCGCGAACCGCCCGTCTGCCCTGTCTCTTTGCCTCATCACTCATTGCGCTTCACCGCGTCCTCACTTTGTTCGCGCGGCTCGCGGGGCGTGAGTGTGACAAAGCCAATGTCGAGCTGGAGATGATCGTCACCGGCCGCGTACGGCCTGACGAACACTTCGCTGCCGATGGAGAGAGCGACGCGCGTGTAGCGCTCGATCGCTTTCTCGTCATCGAGATAGGTGTCGCCGACGCGATAGATGTCGGCTGCGGTTGCCCATTGGTGCATGCTTTCCGGGCGCGTCAGCCGATGGGAAGGCGAGCGGTAAGCGCCATTCGCGCTGATGAATACAGGCGCTCCGGCCTCGATCCGAAACAGCTCGAGATAGCGGGCGAGCACCAGTATCGCGCAGGGCACGTAATGCGGGAACTCGCGGAGCTGCAGCGGCGCTTCACGGCAGTCCACCATCATCAGCTCAGAAAGCTTGAAATGCGGCGCGACCGCCAGCTGGTGTGCCACTTCCCAGGTCGGCACTTCATAAAAATAACGGGGCAGGTGATGGGTCGCGCCGTTTGTGAAACGCACTGCGACGTCCGGCTTCAGAATCTCGCGATGCGCCGGATCGAATTGCAATCCATCGACCGCCCTGAGCTCGACCGTCTCGCTCATGTGCGCGGTTCTCCCGCGATTTGATCGAAGATGGCCTTCGAGATTTTCGCCACGGCATCGCGGCGCTGTTCGGTCTCGGATTTCACCTCGCTGAGAATGGCAACGATATAAGGCTGCCGCTCGGGCAGATAGACGATGCCGGCGTCGTGGCAGGCAGTCGAAATTTCGCCGGTCTTATGGGCGACCGTGGCGTGCGACGGCAGAAGCGCAGGCAACATTGAATCGAAACGCTGGCGTAACAGAATCGCGATCACCGTCTCCCGACTCGCTTTGGAGAGAAACTCGCCGCGCAGAATGGCGAATAGATCGACCAGCCCGGACGCGGTTGTTTCGTTGTTGAAGCCCTCCTGGTGCGCTTTCTCGTCCGAGACGCCGCGCCGCAGTTCCACGCCTCTTAAATTCGCCTGCCGTAATACGTCGCGGACATAGTCGACGGTGAGGAAATCGAGCAGGAGATTAGTCGCGAGATTACTGCTCGACGTGATCATGCAATCGGCCAGGTCGCCGATCTTCGCCGTTCGTCCGACACTCTTATAGAGCTGGGCGTAGCCGTCACCGTCGCTCGCCAGATGAAAGGGCTTGCCGCCGACCGCGCTGAGAAAGCGGTTCCGGACGTGGAGCGGATCGTCGAGCTGGCAACGCCCTTCGTCCACTGCGCGAAAAATGGCGAGCAGGACCGCGACTTTGATCGTGCTCGCGGCGTGGAACCACCGATCACCGTTGAGCTCGAAATCGAAACCGCTTTCGTAGTCGCGTAGCGCCACGCCGATCGCAGCAGTCTGCGCCTCAATGGCGATTTGCTCGATCGTGTGGCGCAGTTCCTCAGCGTTGTGCATCAGGCGGGGCTGCTATTTACAACGCACCACAGCCGTCGCAAAATCGTCCGTGCTAAACGTCGCTACCTGGATCCGCGCCAAAGATGCGCTGTTTTTTGGTCGCGTATTCACGCCGTTTTCGCAGGTGCGCTTCTACAACGCGATAGAGGCATCGGTTGATTTCGATCAGATGGACGGGCTGCTTCTGAGCGGCGGCGCGGATATCGCGCCAGAATTCCTCCGCCAGGAGGTGCTTGATCCGTCCCTGCTCGAAAAGGAGCCGGACCCGGCGCGGGACGCGTGGGAATTCGAAGCGGTGGAGAAGACGATCGGACGCCGGCAGCCGATTCTGGCCATTTGCAAGGGCATGCAGTTATTGAACGTCGCTCTCGGCGGGACCCTGTACCTCGACATTCCGGGGCACAACGCACCCGAAATGAAGGACAACGATGTGCAGCAACTCCGTACCAGCTCGAGCGCGGTCCACCGTTTTGAGTGTGTGAACAGCTCGCATCATCAATCGGTGGACCGGGTCGCCGATGGATTTGAAGTGGAGGCGTGGAGTGCGAAGGACGACGTGATCGAGCAGATGCGGCTCCGCGATTATCCATTCGCGCTTGCCGTCCAGTATCATCCAGAGCGCGGCGAAATTTACGATCCGATTTTCGCCGAGTTCGTCGCGAGCCTTGAGCAGCGGAAGAACCTCTGAACGATCAGAGGGCGACGCTAGCGGCGCAGGATGGGGCGCATATCCAAGGCGCGGTTCAGTGCCTGGCCGAATGTGAGGCCGCTCGCATTCGCCCGTGTCGATGCGTATTTCACCGGCGGCTGGTCGAGATCGCGGATTAGAAATTCCGGAGGAACGTCGCCCATCAGTTTGGCGAAGAAATGCGCGGCGGTTTCGGAGAACGGAAAGCACGGCCAAAAAGCATACGCGTCGAGTCCGTTGTGCAGGGCAACCCGTGAGACGCTTGACGAGACCGAGTAGACCGCCTCGATCGCCGCGAAATGCCGCAGGAAGTACAGCTCGGCAGCCTCGCGGTCGTTCTCGATTCGAAAACCGGCCAGATTGAGGAGCGAAGTTTCTGTCGTTTCGGCAGGGTGCGGCCGGTAAATCAGCTCGCAGGTGTCGCCGTAATTAAGGCGAAGAAAATCGAAACAACGCTGGAGCGATTGGAGGTACACGCCGGGTTCGAGATTTTTCACAAGGATGAACGGCGTCCCGAAGAAGACGACGCGCTGCTTCTCGACCCGGTTCGCCGCGGCTTGTAACCAGCTCAATTCGGCAATGCGCGGCGGACGCGCCCCGATTACGCGGCTCATCTGGCCGCGCGGAACGTCGCCGGTCTCATTTTCGACGATGATGACGTCGTAAATTTCCTCGGGGTCCCTTTGCAGGCGGCCAATGCGCACGCCGTCACCACCGGGGTTGAACCGCGGCTTCAGATTCACCGTCCGCTCCACGCGATTAAGTGGATCGACGACACGATTTTGCAGCCAGCCGGAAGTGGTGAACCGGTAGTGCCGCCGATCGATAGGACGTTTCAGGTCGTTAAACGATTTTTGCGAGGCGCGCAGGATTTTGAAAACGTCACGATGCGCCGAGGCCGCCGCGTTCCCGATCGCGAGCGCACCGGCAAGAACGCAGAGCGTATCGTGTTGTGGATCAATCGGCAGAGCGCCGAGTGCGCGTTGTCGCGCGGCGGTGTCGCGGTAGAGGCGTGGAAGATCGGCGAGACCGCGGCAGGTGTTGAGCCGTGCAAGCGCGTGAACAGAGGCGAACCGATCACGGAATTGCTGCCAGCTCGCGCGCTGCCACCATTCGGATTCTTCGCGGATCAGATGACAGCCACCCGGGAACCGATGCTTGAGCGCGTCCGCCGCGATGAGCGCGGTGTGCAGATGATCTGGCCGCGCAATCACTAGCCAGAGTTGTGAGCCGGGCATGGTCAAACACCGCGCATCGTCGGAGTCCAGATGAACTTGTGCATCTGGAGTTGGAAACGCACGGGAAGCTTGTCCGCGAGTAGCCATTCCACGATCTCGCGTGGATCGATTCGGCCGAAGACAGGGGAGAAGAGCACGGCATAACAGCGGTCCGCGAGTCCAAACCGCTGCACCTGTTCGCGCGCCCACTCGTAATCTTCGCGGGATCCGATGACGAACTTCAGTTCATCGCGCCCGGTGAGGTGATCGATGTTCTCAAAGCGATTTCGTCCCACCTCGCCGCTGCTGGGGGTCTTCAAGTCCATGATGCGATGGACCCGCGGATCGACGCCCGAGATATCGTGGGCGCCGCTCGTCTCAAGCAGGACAGTGTGGCCGGCGTCGGCGAGCGCCGTCATCAACGGAAGCACATTTTTCTGCAGCAACGGTTCTCCGCCAGTGATCTCGACCAGGGTGCAGTCGAATTTCTCCACCGCGCCGACGATTTCCCTCAGGCTCTGTTTTCGACCATCGTAAAAAGCGTATTCGGTATCGCAATACGAGCAGCGGAGGTCGCAAAACGTCAGCCGGATGAACACGCACGGCAAGCCCGCCCAGGTGCTCTCACCCTGTATTGACTTGTAGATTTCGTTAATGGTGAGCGTTTTCTCGCCCACGGCCGACTCGGCTAAATCCCGCATTTTCGTGTCGCCTCGGCGAAGCTCGAGTTCTTCCGGAGAAGCGATCCGAGATAGTCATCTGTCTCCGGCACGGTCTGGATGCGCGAAAGGTTCGCCGGGTCGGTCAGGCGTGAGAAAATCGCGGCGGCGATCTTCGCGCGCGGCACTTCTTTTTCTCCATAGCCCGCCGGCAGATTACTCGACCAGAAGCGCACGTATTCACCATCCGGGCGCGTCACGGTTCCGAGAAAAATGACGGAATGGCCGCTCTCACGCTGACCGACGTTCCTGTTCCAGAAAATCTTCATGAAATCGCCGGGCTGCGCCTTGGCGAAATCGGTGAAGTTGCGGCCGAGTCCAAGCTCGTAAAAAAGGCGCGCTGTGCCGGGCCCGTTCGCATTCCAGCGTCCCCATATGCCCTCGCCATCGTGCTGGTCGCGAATGACCAGGTGATTGAGTGTCGCGACATCGAGCTGCAATGCCCCGCGCTCGCGCAGCGCTTCGATTGCCTTGATAAAGACAAGGTAGGTCGCGCCGGAGCAGAAGCTCGGGTAGGGCGCAGTCGGAATGACGAAGAACTTGCCCGATTCGAAATGTGCAGCCGATTGCAATCTGATCTTCGCGAAATGGGAAACGGAATAACTCCCGCCGCTCGGCATATTGCGCACCTGCTCGAGGATGAGCGCGTTCAAGTCCTCGGCGCGCGCGAGCGGCGCAATCAGGCACGTACAAAGCAGGGCGAGTAATCTCGGCACGTCGGAATGAACTCGGAAAGTGTGCTCGCGGCAACGATGCTGCGATTGCAGCCAGGCGCTGCGTCCCTAATATAGGAGTTCATGCTGCGATTCACGAAGATGAACGGCGCAGGCAACGATTTCGTGATGATCGACAATCGCCGCGGCGACGTGCAGCTTTCGGCCCAGGAGATTGCCCGCATCTGCGACAGGCATCGCGGTGTTGGAGCGGACGGCATCCTCCTGCTCGAACCGCCGGCGAACGGCGCCGACTTTCGGATGCGCTACTTCAATGCTGATGGCGGCGAAGCGGAGATGTGCGGCAACGGCGCGCGCTGCTTCGCGCGTTTTGCGAATCGGGTTACAGGAGCCGAGGGGAGCATAACCTTCGAAACTCCTGCCGGCGTGATTGGCGCGCGGTTTGAGGCAGATCTCGTTACCCTGCAAATGAGTGAACCGCGAGATCTGCGCCTCAATCTTTCGATCGACATCGGCAGCGAAAAAATCGATGCGCACTTTATCAACAGCGGTGTGCCGCACGTGGTGGTGCCCGTCGAAAAACTCGACGTCGTGAACGTGTCGCGGATCGGCGCTGCCATCCGTCGGCACGAGATTTTTGCCCCCGCGGGCACGAACGTGAATTTTAGCGAAACGCGCGCGCCGGGAAGTATTTCAATTCGCACCTACGAACGGGGGGTGGAGAATGAGACGCTCGCCTGCGGAACGGGCGTGGTGGCAAGCGCCCTCGTTCATGCGGCAACGGACACGGCCGCTTCGCCTGTTTCCGTGTTGGTTCGCGGCGGGAGCGAACTGCGGGTCGGGTTTGATCAGCACGGCAACGATTTCAAGAACGTCACGCTGACTGGTCCGGCCGAGTTCGTGTTTGAAGGCACGATCGATATTTGATGTTCCGCGGCACCTTTACCGCGCTGGTCACGCCGTTTCGAAATGGCGAGGTCGACTTTGCTGCCTTTGAGGGGCTGATCGAAAAGCAGATTGCCGGCGGCGTTACCGGGGTGGTGGTAAACGGCACCACGGCTGAATCGCCGACGCTTTCGGAGAGCGAACGAGAAGAAACCCTGCGCGTCGCGGTCCGGCTGGCGGACGGTCGCTGCAGCGTGCTTGCCGGTACCGGATCGAACGCGACGCAGCACACGATTGAGGCGACGCGCGGTGCCGAGAAGCTCGGCGTTGATGGCGCACTTGTCGTCGCACCGTACTACAACAAGCCGAGCCAGGAAGGTTTGTTCCTGCACTTCCAGGCGATCGCGCGTGAGACGGCCCTGCCGATCATGCTCTACAACATTCCGGGCCGCTGCGGAGTCGACATCAATGCTGACACGGTTGAGCGGCTCGCAACCGCCTGCGCCAATATCGTCTCAATCAAGGAAGCCAGCGGCAGCGTCGAGCGCGTTGCGGAATTGCGCAGGCGCCTGCCGGAGGAATTCACCATCTTGAGCGGCGACGATGGACTGACGCTGCCGTTCATGGCAGTCGGCGCGGTCGGGGTGGTGAGCGTGGCGTCGAACATTTTCCCGGCCGAAGTGAGCGCCCTGGTTCGTGCGTTTGAAACCGGCAATCTGAAAGAGGCGAGGGCGCTTCACGCGCGCATGCTCCCGCTCTTTCGCGATCTGTTTATCGAGCCGAATCCGGTTCCGGCTAAGACTGTGCTGGCTTGGCGCGGCCAGATGTCGGCAGACGTGCGGCTGCCTCTCTGCGCGATGTCAGCGGCAAACGAGGAGCG
>JBJMWX010000001.1:0-12910 GCA_045809925.1 Chthoniobacterales bacterium | reverse complement strand
CGGTGAATGTCGCGATTCAGCGAACGCTGCCGGAAATTCCGATCCCGTTGCTTGCTATCGGCGCAGCGCTGCTTGGGCTCGGCTGGTGGATGGCGCTGAATGGTGCGGCCATTTTCGACACCGAGTTCCAGCTCTTTATGCCGCGGGCGCAGCTGCTGCGAGCGGCCCCTGCGTCGATCGACCAGCAACTGAGCGTTGCGTGGATGATTCGCGCCACGCTGCTCATCGGCATCGCCTGCTTTGTCGCCGATCTCTCGCAGCGACCGCTCTGGTTCATGCGGCTCTGGGCTGCGATTGCAATTTCCGGAGGTTCGGTCGCGCTGCTCGGCCTTGTGCAAAAAGCATCCGGCGCACAAATGGTCTTCTGGGAGCCATCTACAGGCCGGACGGTAAGCACGTTTTTCGCTTCCTACTATTACCACGCGAATGCCGGCGCCTTTCTCAACCTGGCATTGCCGGCGTCGATCGGTCTCGCGCTTCGGGTCATGTCGCGACCGTCACCTCCGCTCGCGCGTGCCGTGTGGTTAACATGCGCGCTTTGCATGGTGCTGGCAGTGTTTGCCAACACCTCGCGCGCGGCGCAGGCCCTCGGCCTCGCCTTGATGATTGCGATCGGCATTCGTGCCTTTCGCAAAATGGTCCGCCCAACCGGCTGGCGCGATTTGGCGTTCTTCGGTGGCGCCGCCTGTGTCGTGCTTCTGACGGTACTCGCGATGGCGCAGGCGAGCCGGCTCGATGAACCGGTGGAGCGCTGGCGCGGCACGGTGCAGACGTTATCCGGAGACGCGCGGTGGGAGGTAGCACGGGTAGCATGGCACGCTGCGCCGGAAGCGGGTTGGCTCGGCTTTGGGCCGGGCACGTTCCGGGTCGCGTTCCTGTATGTCGCGGACCCCCTGAGTACCGGCGTGCAAGGAACGTGGCGCTTTCTGCACCAGGACTACCTGCAGACAGTGCTCGAGTGGGGATGGTTCGGCAGTGCGTTGTGGGCGGGATTGTTCTTCGGCGGGATCTTGTCTGCAATCGCGAGTCTCCGCTCGACGCGTGCGAAGGGGTGGATTCCGCGACGGCGTCTGCTCCTGCCGTTGATCGTGCTGGCGCTACTTTCGGTCGCGATGCACGCGCTGCTCGATTTTCCGCTGCAGATCGCTTCGATCCAGCTTTACGCCGCGACTTACATCGGCTTGTGCTGGGCAAGCCTCAATTGGAAGGCCGATGTAGAAAGAAGAAAGTAGAAGGTCTGGAGTCGGATTGCGGATTGCTGTCCTGTAGCAATGGCTCTGCGAACCGTCTGGAATGGCGGTCGTGGAAGCGGTTCATCGAGCCGCCGCTACAACTTCGCGAACGCGCGGCGGTGCTACGCTCCGTTGTTCTTGCCGGTCGAGCCGGAGGAACTGCGCCGGCTAGCAGGACGCGGCGTGTACGAACCTGAGCCGTAGGCGCCTTCGCCGCGGCCGTAGCCATGCGAGGCGTAGTAGTAATAGTACCCGGTGCCACGTGAGCGCGGCAGGCGGTTCAGGATTGCTCCGGCGGGACGAACGCCGGTCCCGGCGATCAGGCCGAGTGCACGCTGCACGGCATTGCGCGCGGTGTAGGCGGCCCGCACGACGATGCAAACACTCTGCGCATACGGCGTCATGAGGAGAGTGTCGCTCACGGCAAGAATCGGCGCGCTATCGATGACGACGCGGTCGTAGAGGCGGGCGGCTTCTGCGACCAGTTCGGAGAAAACATGACCGCTAAGCAGCTCGGCGGGATTCGGCGCGCGTGTCCCGCCCGCGAGCACCGATAGCTGTCCGCCGCGCGCGGTGCGGCTGCGCGTCACATCGGAAACCGTCCCGATGATATCCACTTCCTCGGCGGCCACGGTGCGAGCGGCTTCACGCAAACCGACGCTGCCGACGAGATAATCGACGATGCCGGGATTGTCTTCCGGGTTCGGCACGCCATCACCGCCAGTGGGCAAAAAGATCTTGTGCAGACTTGGCCGGCGAAGGTCGCCGTCAATCAGGAGCACGCGATGACCCTGTTGGGCGAGCGCGAGTGAGTAGTTCGCACTGGTAAAACTTTTGCCTTCGCCGGGGAGGGCGCTGGTGAAGAGAAACACACGGCGCTCGTGTTCAGGGCCAAGGAGCGACAAGGCCGCGCGCAGATTCCGGAACGCTTCCGCCGCCGGGCCTTCCGGTGCTTCGGCAACGAGGCGGTAACTCAGAGTGCTCGCGCTTTCCTTGCTGCGGGGCCGTTCGATCTGTTGCTCCTCGCCTTTCTTGACGTCCGGCACGGCGGCGAGAACCGGGAGTCCAAGGGTCGTCTCGGCGTGATCGACCGTTTTGATCGAGCGATCGATCGCGTTCAGGCCAAAGATCGTTCCGAGGCCAACGGCAAGGCCGCCGAGCAGACCGAGCATGATCGAGCGTTTCGGATTCGGACTGATCGCGCCGGTCGGAGCAGGGGAACGCTCGACGATACTGACCGCGTTGGTCTTCACGTCTTTCGTGAGATCGCTCGACTTGATCTGTCGCAACACGCTTTCGTAGAGGGCGCGATCAGTCTCGGCCTGGCGGGCAAGTTCCTGGTAACCGATGGCGGCTTTGTTGAGCGCGAATGCGGCCTTCTCCTGGTCATGGACGGCATCTTCAAAATTCTTTTCCGTGGCGCGCGCCTGATCGATCGAGTTGCGGAGCACGCTCGGCTGATCCTGGACTGCGCGTTTCAGCGCGGCCTGCGCTTCGCCCAGCGCCGCACGGGCAGCTGTCATCTTCGGGTGTTTTTCCTTGTAGCGCTGCGACAGGGTTGCGACGGCAGCTTCGATTTGCGCCACGTCGCGGCGGCGCTCAACCACCACGGGCGCAGTTGCGATGCTGGGGACTGTAATCAACGCATTCACGTCATCGCCAGCCTGGTCGATCTGCTGCAGTTCGCTTTCCAGCCGCAACCGGTCGGCCTTGGCCGCCATCAACTTCGTGTTGAGGTCCTGGAGCTTGTCTTCGACGAGGCCGCCGCGCGCTCCACCGCTTCCGGAGCCCGCTCCAGTTTGCGAACCTGTCGCCGCCGCGCCGCCGCCGAGCTGCAATGCATCGGGTGTTTTCTCTTTGTATTCCGCAACAGCCCGTTCGCTCTTCTGCAGATTTTTCTTCAGCCGCTCTTCTTCCTCGAGCAGGTAACGCAACGTATCCTGCGTCGTGGATGCGCGACGCTCAACCGAAGCGCGGATATACTCGCGGCCGACAGCTTCAGCGAGGCGCTGCGCCATGGCCGGATCACGATTCACGACATAGAGATCGATCAAACGTGTGCCGCGACGCACGACCGGTTTGACCATTCCGCTCAAAGCGCCGGCGAGACCCTCCTCGAGAGGTGTGAAGGACAGTTCTTTACTGTCATCCGCCGCTGCCGGAGTGCTGCGCGGCTTCGGCGCAGGAGCCCCGGCTTTCCCGCCGCCGACCAGTGCCTGGCCGTTATCGTCGGCGAGACCTTCCGCGCGAACGACGCGTGCCATCAAAGTGCGATTGACGAGGTTCTGCTCGATCGTGCGCATCGCTTCCTGGCTGGCGAGGAACATTGAGCGGACGCGCGATCCGGTGTCGTCAGTCGGGACAAGCGATTGTTCCGCGATGTCGACCTCAAGGGTCACATGACCCTGGTAAATTTTTGGCGTGCGGGCGAGATAGCCGAAGGCGAGGAACAGACCGGCGAGAACGCAAAAAACGACGATCCAGATTTTCTCCAGCACGAGGTGCCAGAGATGACGGAAATCGAATCCGCGCGCGGGAACGGCCTGGAGATCGGGCGTTCCTATTGGCGCAGGGTGCGCCGCCGGCATCGCAGTCGCCGGCATAGGCGTGATGGCTGGAGAATCAACGCCAGGGGTCATCAGAAAATACTTTCGCCGACCGTGATCGTGTCGCCCGGCTCAACACGGAAGCCCTCGCCTTCGCGCTTCGCAAGGCGTTTCGCATCGACACGGAAAATGCGCTCGCCACGACGGACGGAGATGCGTTCGGGCGCGGCGATGCGTGTGTAGCCGCCGGCAATCGCGATCGCCTCGAGCAGCTCGATTCCACCCGGGCTGCCTTCCGGCATTTCGAAACTACCGGGATGACCAACCTGTCCAAGCACAGTGAAGCGGCGCCTGGCGTAGCCGACGAGTGTCACGTTGAGGCGTGGATTGACGAGGTAATCGCGGCCGTAAAGCTCGGTCAGGCGCGAAGTGGCCTGGCCAAGGGTAAGGCCGGCCAGCCGGACGGAGCCGAGCAGTGGCAGGCTTACGTTACCGTCGGTATTCAAACGCGCGGTAGTGCGGAGATCGTCTTCGCCGAAAACCTCGACCGAGATCTGGTCGTTCGCGATCAGCTGGTAGTTGTTAGGCGCGCTGATCGGGGCCGCCCCGGGCGCTGAAGCCGGCGCGTTTTGTGAGGTGGCAGCCGAAGCACGCAGCGATTCAGCAACAGCGTTGGACGGCGGCGGCGCGGCTGAACCGCGCGGGGTGGATTGAGTCGAAACCGACTGCGCGTTTACGGCCAGGCTGGTGCAGGCAAGCGCAAGCAGAGTGCAGGTGTAGGCACGAAACATCGGTTGGCGACGCCCCTTAGAACTTGAATCCGGTATGGACGCCGAACTGGTTCTCTTCAAAGCCGAGTGCATCAAACGAACTGTCGTTCTCCCGATGCAGGTAATATGCCCCTGCGAACCAGAAGTTCGTAATTCTAACATCCACCGCGGGCTGGACAAAATAATAGTTGTCCTCACGCGCGGTGCTGTCGCCGTTGATGGTGCTGAAGTAGCTCAGGTTCTGATAGCCGCCGCTGAGCTCGGCGGTAAAGCGGCGGAACAGCCGCTGGCGAAAGGCCATCACGAGCTGGGTAGACGAGTAGTCCTGGTTGGCCAGCGTCGCGGAACTAATCGTCTGGCGCGACGCGCTGATATTAATAGTCGTCCCGTCGAACGGAGCGTAGGTAAGGCCGACGTCGAAGACCGGCGTCACATTATCGCCATCGCCGTGCTCGAACTGCCGGAACTCAACACCGGCAGAACCGCTCGCAGTGATCTTGCCGGTCAGATCGTAACGGCTGTGCAGTCTCACCTGCTCGAACGTCTGGTCGGGTGACGGGTCGTCGACAAGGTCTTCACCTACCGTGCCGTCGAGGCCGAAGGTCAGCTTGTCGCTGTAGTGGTAATCCAGACCGAGCGTCCCGCTGATTATCTGGGAATTGATCAGGTTCTCGGTGTAATCAGTGGCTGAAAATAATGCGCCGACGGTGACGGATGTCTTGCCGGTCAGGTCGTAGCTCGCGTTTGCGCGCGTGTTAAAGAGCGTTACGCGCTGACGCGTGGCAACGTCGATGTTCGCCCCGCGAGTAAATCCGCCGCTGCCGGTGAGCGATGGAACGGTGTTGTTGTCAGTCGATTCAATGTCCTGGGCGATGGTGACGGCGAGACGGCGAAACCGGTGGTAGCCCTCGAGCCGGAAGATGTGGTTAACCGTATCGAAGTCGGAATGATCGAGATAAAAGAAAGCCGTTGGGGTGTAATCGAGCCGCAGGTAATTGCCCTCGTGGCTTTCAATGTCCCCGACGCCAAGCGTGATCGTTGCCTGAAGAGTGGCGAACGTTCCGCTGACCTTGTCGGTCTGCGTCAGGTCGATGTTGTCGTTGTAGGCGATCGCGGCGTCGAGGGTCAGGCCGAAATGGAAGCGACGGGCGTTGGCTGAGATCTCCGCCGGCTGGTGGCCGGCTGGCGGCAGCTCATTGCTGACGTTGGAGCTGGTCGTGTCGGCTGGTCCCGCCTCGGGCAGCGCCGGCTCCGGGGCGCTGGATGACGGAGGCGCGCTGAGCAGCTCCGTGACCTGCGTGTTGGTCGCATCCGGTGGTGTATTCGACTCAGCGGGGCTGTAGACAAGTGCCTGCGCATTGGCCCGCGCGACGCCAAGCGAGAGCAGACCGGCAACCGCGAATAGTTGGATAGACCGCATCAGTTTTTGCGCAGGCAACGTAATCGAAACGCGTGCGCGCGCACAAGCGCAACCGAATACGACAACAATTCCGCGCATGCGAACCCTTAAGCAGACGTCGTTCCGCTGGCGCTTTCCCGCCTCGGCAGTAACCCGCTACGATGAGGCCTACGGACCGCTATGGCCCGTCTGCCCGCTGTTGCAGGTAACGTGAGTGTTGCCGACTATCTTGCTGCAGTCATACGCAACCGGCGGATCGCCGTGTTGCAAATGCGCGTTATACGCTGGCGGCGGCAGGCAGAGGATCATGCCGTTGTGACAAATCGGTTTCTGGTTGCCCGGCGGCTTTTCCGGTGAGGTAGCGGAAGTAGTCAGTCCGTAGTTGTCCGGCAGCGGGCACTTCGCAGTCGTGATCGGTGTCGGTGTTGGTGTTGCCGTGGGTCTTGGTGTTGCCGTAGGCGCAGGCGTGGCGGTGGGAGCGGGAGTTGGTGTCGGCGTAGCGTTTTTTACCGGCGCCGCGATGAGGCTGACGGCGGAAAGAAGAGCAAGGACGGTCGAAGACGCTAGAATTCGGGAGGTGGTACTTGTGGTATTCACGAGTGTTTCTGGGGGTTTATTGGTTTGAAGGCGCAGATGCTGTCAAACACCTGCCGATTGCGCAAGATAATTTTACAAAACTCGTAATCAGCCTCAAACCGCAGTCTTGACGGTCGTCGGCCGGCGTCAATCTGCGTAATCGTGAGGCTTCTTTTCCGGGGAACGCACATCGTCGCGATCGCGATGGCGGAGCCGTTGCTGCAGGTTCGCCACGACGAAGCCCCACGTCATAGATTCCGCACGAGCAGTGGGCAGATCGCGGCTGTCCGCGACGGCTTCTCCGTTCAGTCGGCCAAACCGATCCCGGCCGTCGGCGTGCGGGGTGCGCGGAGCTGCCGTCGTGCTTGCCGCGATGCCAGACGCCGCCCTTTTGCCTGCTTGTGTGATCGCAGCGACGAGGTGGACGTCTCCCGCTGTAAGGGTCTTGTCCGCTTCGAGGAGAGTGGAGAGCGCAATCGAAGTAATTTCAGCCGCAAGGTTCGGCCGCAGGTGGACAGCTGCCGCGACGTATTGAGCGGCTGAGCCGCGACTCGCCCCCGAAATGACGGCACGGAATGCGCGGAGAAATTGGGGTGTCGAAGCTGATGCTGCATCCGTCTCGCCGGCCACAACGACGGCGCGGCAAATTTCATCAACCGGTGAAGCTACAACGCGCGTGCTGAGGTGAAACGGCGCGAGCATAACTGCGGCTGCGCAGACGAACTGCACAATACGGGTACGAGTGCCAATTGGAGAAGGCATGCATCGGCATAGAGCGATTTCCGAGCCAAACGCGGGCTAAGGGCTTCGCCACGCCGGAGTTGCAGAACGCTTGGCATCAACCAGCCGCAGGAGTGTACGCTCGTCAGCCGCGGCCCGTTCGATTGCCTGCTGCGCATCAGAGTCGGCGCCCGCGGCCTGCGGCTCTGCTCGACCACTCAACCAATACTGTCCGCGTGGTACCTGGATTTGTGCGGCGCCGGTGCCTACGTCTACGCTGCCGCGTACGCAGGCCACGCTCACACGGTCATCGTGGCGGGTGATATGAAACAGGGCGCCGACCCCTGCTACGACTCTCGTGTTTCCAGCAATCACCTCGAGTTGCGATGGCGCGCCGGTTTCAGATCCGATCCAGAAGCTCATCTGACCGCGGCGAAGCTGGACCGAAACGTCGCGCGACTTCATTGCATCGCTGCCGGTTTCGTTCCCGTCCTTCGCCACGATGAGGCGATCGCACTGCAGTTCCGCCGCGCTGTGCGCAACCGCGAAGATTCCGGGGACGAGCGACAACGCTGCGCTCTTTCCGTTTGGAACTTCGAACAGCTCCCCTTCGCGCAGCCGCGTCTCGGAGAGCGATTGCACAACCTGCGTCGACGGCGACATGTCGGAATCCGGTGACGGTTCCTCGCTCATGGCCAGCACCTCGGCGAGGACGTGCACGCGTGGCGGCTCGAAGCAGCTGCCCAGGAGCGAGCAAATCAAAATGATGCAGGCGCAACGCAGCCAAGTGCTCCGAATTACAAGTATGAAGTCGAGCACGAAGGACAAAGCGAAGGGTAAGCTGAATCAGGCGGCAGGCAGTGCGCAAGAAAAGGTCGGTCGCGCGACCGGCAATCCGCGGACGGAGGACCGGGGTACCGCGCGCAAGGTCGGCGGCAAGGTGCAGGAGAAAGTCGGCGAAGTGAAGAAGGTGTTCGGGGCCTGAGAAGATCGCTCGCTGGCATCGTCGCCATCGCGGTTCTCTGTGTGTCGACGGCAGCGGCGTTCGACTCGCTCCTGCCCGACCCGCAGCTGACCCCGGGCCTCGTTGCGCGCAAGCCGACGGAGAGGCGCGGTGTGACTGAAGCCATGCGGATGAAGGTATACAAACGTTACCGCATCTCGCCGGAACGCCGCGCGAAGTACGTCATCGACCATCTGATCCCGAAGGAACTCGGTGGAGCTGACGCGGTGAAAAATCTGTGGCCGCAGAAAATCGACGCGCATCCCTACAACGCGGCCCGCAAAGAATTCCTGACGGGTCGATTTCTCAAGATGATCGCAGCCGGCGAAATGACGCTCGCGCAGGCGCAACAGGAGATGCGGGAGGACTGGATTTCGGCGTTCGTCATTCACGTCGGCATGGTGCACCTCACGCCGCGGACGCTCAGCGTCGAGGACTGATTAAATTAGCTTTGCGAGAAAGAACGCTTGCCGCGGGACGCGATTCGATTCAGGAACGTGAGCGTGCGTAAGGAAGTATTCGTCTGCGACCACTGCGGCGCACGGAAACGCTTGCCCAGTGCGCAGAGGCATTGGTGCGAGGAATGCCGCATGTCGCCACCAGTCGAAATGCGACCTGCTCGTGACAAGCGCGTGGTTGCACCGATCAAGCCGCAGGAGATGCACGCAGACGCGCGTCTGCGCCGCTAGGCGGTCGAAAATGCAATTCGCCAGGCTCGGCCGCACCGGCCTGCAGGTCTCTCGCATTTGCCTCGGCACGATGACGTATGGCTCGAGCAAATGGCGCGAATGGGTGCTCGATGAAGAGCAGAGCCGCCCGCTCATCCGGCAGGCGCTCGAAGCAGGTATTAATTTTTTCGACACCGCGAACATGTATTCGTCAGGCCGAAGCGAAGAAGTGCTCGGCCGTGCGCTGAAGGATTTCGGGCCGGGGCGCGATCGACTCGTCGTGGCGACGAAAGTGTTCTACCCGATGGGCGACGATCCGAACCAACGCGGGCTGTCGCGCAAACATATCATGCACGCGATCGACGACAGCCTGCGTCGGCTCGGAACCGATTACGTCGACCTCTACCAAATTCATCGGTTCGACGCACAGACACCGATCGAAGAAACGCTCGAGGCATTGCACGACGTCGTGAAGGCGGGGAAGGCGCGCTATCTCGGGGCGTCGTCAATGTTCGCCTGGCAGTTCGCGAAGATGCTCGCCGCGGCCGATGCGCACGGGTGGACGCGTTTCGTCACGATGCAAAATCATTACAACCTTCTCTATCGCGAAGAGGAGCGGGAGATGATTCCGCTTTGTCTCGAGGAAGGCATCGGCGTGATCCCGTGGAGCCCGCTCGCGCGAGGTTGGCTGGCAGGACGCAGACCGGAAACGACGCCGCGCGCGAAACACGACACCTATGGCAAACAACTCTACGGCGAGCAGGTTAGCGATGCCGACGCGGAGGTGGTGCGACGCGTCGAAGAAGTTGCGAAAGCGCGGGATTTACCGCCGGCGCAGATCGCGCTCGCCTGGCTGATGCACAAACCAGCAGTGGTGGCGCCGATCGTCGGCGCGTCAAAACCGCGGCACATTGAAGATGCCGTCGCGGCCCTGAACGTCTCGTTGAGCGCCGAAGAGATCGCGGCTCTGGAAGAGGCGTATCAGCCGCACGCGATAGCGGGTATCTGACCGGCAGCGGCGGTCGATGACACCGAGCCGAGTCACAGATGCGCGGTCGTATATGGCCGCTGGATGGAGTGCCTGCGTGACTGCCGACGGACGGCACACCGGCTGCTTACTGTAGCCGCATGGCAGTCGGACAAATATCGCGCGCGCTCCGGTTCTGGCTTTCTTCGGCAGTGGAGATCGCCTGTGGCCGGCAGCTTTTGCGGATGCGTTGCCGCCGCATCCTGATCTCGCAGCCCTACTAAGTCGCAACGGTCGGCGTTGGCTCGCCGTGACCGTCATCAGACTCGTTCTTGCGGATCTCAGTCCGCGATTCGACCGCAGCAGCACGAATTTTTGAAGGCGCCGCGGTGCCGAAATAGCAGCCACATTAAACGCCTCCCGACGCGGCACTCGGGCGGTTAGCGCGCGCCGTTCGAAGGGCGCGGTCGGATGTCACGGTTTTACTGGAAAACCGTGCTTAAAATTATCAAAATTAGAGCGCTTCCGGCACACCGCCCGCTACATACGCGCGCGTACGTGAGGGTTCGACTGCGAGGCTGGATTGGCATCGCGCTACTGCCAATCGGCATAGCGCTGTTTTTTTGCGCCCTCGTCTCGTCGGCCGAGGCGCAAACCTGGAACGGTGGCAGCTCGACAAAAAACACGTGGTCGACCGCGGCTAACTGGACCAGTGCGCCGCTCAATAACGGAACCGCCGCCCTTATCTTTGCCGGCTCGACTCGCCTGACGCCAGACATGGATGCGGCCTGGAGCATCAACTCTCTCGCTTTCAGCAGCGGCGCTGGTGCATTCACGCTCGCCTCGACTGGCAATTTTACGCTCACCATTCAAGGCGGCGGTATCGCCAACAACGGGACGGCGGGCCAGACGATCAACAACGCGATCGCCCTTGGTGCAGCGCAAAGCTGGAACGCAGTTTCGGGCAATCTCAGTTTCGGCGGCACTATTGCGAACGGCGGATTCCTGCTCACGATCACCGGCGGGTCCAACACGACCGCGACCGGAATCATCAGCGGCACCGGCGGCTTGACGAAGACCGGGACAGGCACTCTCACCCTCTCTGGCCTGAACAGCTACACAGGCGCAACCAACATTAACGTCGGCACGTTGAAGGAAGGCGCTGCCAATGTGATCGCCGACTCCAGCGCGGTCACAGTGGCAAGTGGTGCGACGTATGATCTCAACGGCTTCAGCGAAACTATCGGTTCGCTCGCCGGCGCCGGTACAGTCACCAGCGGCGCCGCAGCTTCAATCACGCTCACCAGCGGCGGAACGAACGCATCGACTCTGTTTTCCGGTGTCGTGCAAAACGGGGCAGGGACGATCGCGTTGGCAAAATCCGGCACGGGAACGCTGACGCTGTCCGGCGCAAACACCTTTACCGGGGCGACGACGGTCAGCGCCGGCGTGTTGAATATTCAAAACGCGACTGCGCTCGGAACGGTTGCAGCGGGCACGACCGTTTCCAGCGGCGCGACGTTGCAGCTGCAAGGGGGGATTACCGTCGGAGCAGAAGCGCTGAACATCAGGGGCGTGGGCGCGGCAGGGCAGACCGGCGCGCTCGTCAATGTGAGCGGAACGAACTCGTATGGCGGTCTGCTGACGCTCGCGGCGGCAACGACGCTTTCATCCGACAGTGGGAGGTTGGATCTGACGAATACCGGAACGATCACGGGCGCGACCTTTGGCTTGACGCTGACCGGCTCGGGAAACGGCAGCATTGCGAGCATAATAGGAACCACGAGCGGGACGTTGACGAAAAGCGGCAGCGGCACATGGACATTAACTGGCGCGGATACCTACACAGGAACTACATCGATCAGCGCCGGTGTGCTCAACATTCAAAACGCGGCCGCGCTCGGGACCACCGCCTCGGGGACGACAGTGACGGGCGGTGCGGCCTTGCAGGTGCAGGGCGGGATCGCAGTCGGCGGGGAGGGATTGACGCTAAATGGGAATGGAATTGCCAATGACGGCGCGCTCCGAAACGTGAGCGGAAATAACTCCTGGAGCGGCGGAGTGACTCTCGCTTCGAGCAGCATCATCGCATCGGATGCGGGCACGCTGACATTGAGCGGGGGAGTGACGACGGCGGGATTCACGCTGACAGTCACGGGAGCAGGAGATGTCGCGCAAAGTGGTGTGATCGGGGGCGCCGGTGGACTGATCAAAAGCGGCGCGGGTAATCTAACCCTGACCGGCACGAATACATTTACCGGTGCGACATTGATCAGTGCGGGCACGTTGACCGCGAGTGGCGCGGGTGCATCACTGGGCACGACGAGCACAATAACAGTGAACTCTGGCGGCACGCTGTTGCTCGGCGCCAGCGATCAGCTCAAGGACACGGCCGCCGTGATACTGGTCGGCGGCACATTTGCGAAAGGAAATTTCAGCGAAGGCACCACGAGCACAGTCGGAGTCGGTGCGCTGACGCTAACCGCAACCGGTTCGCATATCGATTTCGGCACCGGCACTGTCGGCACGCTGACGTTCGCCAGTTTTATATCGAACTCGAACACGATCACGATCGACAACTGGACCGGGGTTTTGAACACCCAGGGCACTGCCTCCACGGACCGCCTTATTTTTAACAGCGACCAGAGCGGGAATCTTGCCTTCTTTCAGTTCACCGGTTTCGCGGCAGGTGCGACCGAGTTCGCTGTCACCGGCAGCCCCGGCTATTTTGAAGTTGTGCCACTCGCTCCTGTTCCGGAGCCGCGCACGTATGCGATTGGGTTGCTCGGCTTGCTCCTCCTGGGCGCGCACAGCATCACGCGCCACCGCCGCCGCAGCCGGCCGGTCGCCAAGCGTTAGAACGGCGTCGGCGCGGGACCCGTCGGAGCGAGCTCCCTCGGGTCGGTCGGTTCGATGTGAGTATCGAACGATGTCGGCCTGGGCGTCGGCGTAGCATCGGTCACAACCGCACGCTCGCCGCGCCGGCTATGCCCACCCTGATAGTATCCGGACTGGTAGTAAGGATCTGG